>NZ_CP123620.1:1833474-2139054 GCF_029873215.1 Nocardioides sp. BP30
GGCACGACGCTTGCCGCCCGAGGCTGGACCCGGGACGGCGGCGACCTCTACGAGACCCTGGCCCGGCTCGACGCCGAGGGGTGCGCCCGTTACGTCGTCACCGACGTCAACAAGGACGGCATGCTCCAGGGCCCGAACCTGGACCTGCTGCGCGACGTCTGCTCGCGCACCTCGGCGCCGGTCGTCGCCTCGGGGGGCGTCACCACGATCGAGGACATCCGGGCGCTGATGACGCTGGTCCGCCCGGACGGCGAGGCCGGCGGCGTCGAGGGCGCCATCGCTGGTACGGCGCTCTACACCGGCTCGCTGTCCTTGGAGGAGGCGCTGGCCGTCACGCGGGGGAGCGCGTCATGAGCCTCGCCGTACGGGTGATCCCGTGCCTGGACGTCGACGCCGGTCGGGTGGTCAAGGGCGTGAACTTCCAGGCGCTGCGCGATGCGGGTGACCCGGTGGAGCTGGCCCGGGCCTATGACGCGGAGGGCGCCGACGAGCTGACCTTCCTGGACATCTCCGCCTCGGCGGACGGCCGGGCCACGACGATGGAGGTGGTCTCGCGCGTGGCCGAGGAGGTCTTCATCCCGCTGACCGTCGGAGGCGGCGTCCGCGCCGTGGCCGATGTCGACCGGCTGCTGCGGGCGGGGGCCGACAAGGTCGGCGTCAACACCGCCGCCATCGCGCGTCCGGAGCTGATCGCGGAGATCGCCGACCGGTTCGGCAACCAGGTGCTGGTGCTCTCGGTCGACGCGCGCCGGGCGCCGGGTACGGCGTCGGGCTTCGAGGTGACCACCCACGGTGGCCGGCAGTCCACCGGGATCGACGCGGTGGAGTGGGCCGTGCGTGCCGCCGCGCTCGGGGCCGGGGAGATCCTGCTCAACTCGATGGATGCCGACGGCACGCAGGACGGCTTCGACCTGGCGATGATCGCAGCGGTGCGTGCCGAGGTCTCGATCCCGGTGATCGCGTCGGGCGGGGCGGGCGCTGCGGACCACTTCGCGCCGGCGGTCGGTGCCGGCGCCGACGCGGTGCTCGCGGCATCGGTCTTCCACTTCGGAACGCTGCGGATCGGCGAGGTGAAGGCGGCCCTGTCGGACGCCGGGCTGCCGGTGCGCTGAGTCCGGCCGCGGCGTTAGCGTCGGGGAATGACCCGGTTCGTCTACGCCACCGCCACCTCGCTCGACGGCTTCCTCGCCGATGCCGACAACTCGTTGGACTGGTTGTTCGCCGTCGACGGCGGCGAGGACTCCATCGCAGGTCTGTCGGCCTTCGTGGAAGGCGTCACGGTGATGGTCGAGGGATCCACGACCTACCGCTGGGTGGTCGAGCACGAGGACCTGATGGCCGCGCCGAGGAGGTGGCAGGAGTTCTACGGCGAGAAGGTGACCTTCGTCTTCTCCTCGCGGACCGATCTGCCGCTGGTGCCCGGCGCCGACATCCGCGTGCTGAGCGGGCCGGTGGAGGCACACGCGGAGCTCCTGCGGGATGCGGCTGCAGGCAAGGACGTCTGGATCGTCGGCGGCGGAGACCTGGCCGGTCAGTTCTGGGAGGCCGGCCTGCTCGACGAGATCATGCTGTCGGTCGCGGCTGTCACGCTGGGCTCGGGCGCACCGCTCCTACCGCGCCGGATCGAGTCGTCGCGGCTCCGCCTGTTCGGCGTGAAGCAGGTCGGGCAGTTCGCCGAGCTGCGCTACGCCGTACGGTCGCGGGGCTGAACGACTGTTCGGTGTGTCGGCGGGTGTGTCGGCGGATTGAGCGATTGCTCAGTTGCCGACGAGGTGGGGCGTGGCGGTGCGGACCTCCAGGGGTGTCGGTGTGCCGGCGATGGTGACGGTGGCATGGAGGTGGTGCCGGGGCCCGTGGTCGATGCGGTAGTCGGCCTGGTAGGTGGTGTCGAGGCTGACGGTGACGGGTCCTCGGTGCGGGTAGCGGTGCACGATCGTCTGGCGGGGGTAGGCCGCGCCGGGGCTGGTGGTGGCGGCGGTGGTTCCGTCGCCGTAGTGCCAGGTGTAACGCGCGGCGGTGATGTGGAACGTGACGGTGGAGTCGAGGACAGTGACGCTTCGGTCGAGGGTGGTGGGGTCGGTGTAGAAGATGGTGTCGAAGTTGACCAGCGTCTCGCCGCGGGGCGGTTGGATGTGGAGTGGCGAGGGTGCCATCGGGATCTTCTCGAAGGCGGCGCGGATGTCGGCGGTCGTGGGTTTGTTCGTGGTGGGTGGCGGGTCGCCGGGGCAGGACGATCTGCTCTCCGCAATGGTGCCGTCAGCGAGCACATAGTCCTGGCGCTGCATGGCCGAGCCATCGGAGCAGAGTTGAACCTCGCCGCAGACCTGACTTCCGCCGAGAGCGCATTGGGGCCGACTTTCCCAGTGGCCGGTCTGCGCCGACGACGATTCGCTTGCCTTTTCGGATGAGTTCTTACCGACCGAATTCGAGGAGGCAGAAAATGCATCGTCGAGCGCACCAACGTGTGCTGGACCGTCGGCGAAGCTGAACGAAGGTAGAGAGACTGCGAGAGTAGTAGCGAGAGCGATGAAGGCGCGGATCATGGTTGACTCCGCAACTCTCCGGCGATCCAGCCGTCCTCGCGCGGGAGCAGCGACATGAGTTTATTTGTGGTCCCGCCGGGATGTAAGACGGTCTTCTTGCCCGGGGTATCGACGCGTTGCGGCTCGTTCGTCAGATTGAAGGCGACCAGCACCGAGTGATTCGGGATCACCGCCTCTGAGCGCAGAGAAGAGACCGTCTCGGCACCGCCTGTCAGGTGCGAATGGCGGCGCGCGAGCTTGCGCATCGCCTCGATCCCTGCCTGGCAACCCGCGCAAGTTGTGGCGGAGATGACTTCGATCGGCGCCGTATTAAGTGTCTGCTGGACATAGTCAACGACGTGCCAGTAGTACACGACGAACGCCTTTGCCCCGGCCTCGGTGTGTGATCTCGCCACCTCCGGCATGACCGGCACCGTGACCGCCGCGCTCGACGTTGCGCTCGACGCCGTGGGCGTGGTGGTCGCGCTGGGCGCTCGTCTGGGTGGCGCCTCAGGGGCCTTGTTGCCGCAGCCGGCAAGCAGCACGACGAATATGGCGGCGGCAAGAACGCGACGCATTGTCCCCATGGTGGTCCTCCCGAGATGGTGCGTGACCAGTACACCTGACCGGAACCATACGATCGGGAGAAACCGCTGACCAGCGCCGGTCTAGAGCTGTGGAAAAAGGCGGTCGATTCGCGCTATTAAGCGGCCGATATACGAAACCGACGCTGACCCGTCAGCACGCAGCCCCCGGAGAAAGAACCGCGCGAGCCTCACCGTGGGATCCGGATCTGTGCAAAACTCAGGCGGGTGAGCGACAGGGCACAGACGCCGGACCCGAGGCGCACGCTGAGAGAGCGGGATCTGGTCGGCGCGGAGCTGGCCGACTGGCGGATGCTGATCGACCGGCTGCACGCCAGCTTCGACACCGGCGACTTCGCGACGGGAGTCAGGCTCGTCGACGCGATCGCGCTGGCCGCCGAGGAGGCGGCCCACCATCCCGACCTCGATCTCTCCTACGGACGCCTCGACGTCCGGCTGTTCAGCCACGACGCCGGTGGGGTCACCGTGCGTGACGTGGAGCTGGCCCGGGCCATCAGCGAGCTGGCCGCGACAGCGGGAGCCACGTCGCACCCCGAACGGACGAGCGTGCTCGAACTCGGCCTCGACTCGGCCGACGAGGCGCAGATCAGACCGTTCTGGGCGGCGTTGCTCGACTACGACCCGGTCCAGGCGTGGGGCGAGCTCCAGCTCCGCGACGCGACCGGCCGCCGACCGACCATCTGGTTCCAGCCGACCGAGCCCCACGAGGTGCCGCGGCAGCGCTGGCACCTGGACCTGCGCATCCCGCCCGAGGTGGTCCAGACCCGCATCGCCGCCGCGATCGAGGCCGGCGGTGAGCTGGTCGACGACTCGGCCGCGCCGGCGTACTGGGTGCTCGCCGACCCGCAGGGCAACCGCGCATGCCTGACCACCTGGGAGGGCCGCGAGCCGGCCTGAGCCACCCGAGCCACCCCCGCCGCGGGCCCCGGGAAGGTCAGCCGGCGGTCTGGACCACCCAGATCCAGTTCCCGTCCGGGTCGTGGATGGGGAACATCCGCGGCACCGGGCCCTCACCGCCCATCAGCTCGCCCACCTGGACGCCGTCGACGCCACCGAGTCGGGTCCGCTCGGCCTCGGCGTCGGGTGTCTCCACGCCGATCGCGCCGCCGCCCGGCTCGCCGTTCATCGGCGGGTTGAGGGCGAGCACCGCGCTCGAACCGGGCGGAGCGACCTCGATCCAGCGACCGGCCTGGTCGCCCTCGCCGAACGACGTCTCGGAGCGCAGCTCCCAGCCGAGCTTGTGGGTGTAGAACTCGATCGCGGCATCCTGGTCGGCGACCGTGAACATGGCAGTGCTGATGCTCGTGATCGTGGTCATGGCACGAGCGTCGCACCGAGGTCACGACGCGGCAAGGGCGGGCGGACCGATTTGTCTCCACCCGTGCCGAAGCCAGGGGTACGACGACGGGGTGGCGCGCGGCCGCTCCGCGAGCGACCTACCAGCCCAGCTTCGCGCGCCGCAGGGCCTCGACCCTGTCCGCCGGCCCGGAGAAGTCCAGTCGCTCCACCGCTGACCTGCCGAAGATGAACAGAGTGACCTCGCCGACCGGTCCGGAGACCACGACCGGGTCCTCCCCGCGCCGCAGCGTGGTGCGGCGCGATCCCGAGACGATCTCGACCGGCACGCCGGCCGGCCGCACCAGCGCCCGTCCGGCGAAGGACAGCTGGCGCCACAGCGCCGATGCGTCGGCACTGGAGAGCTCGCGGGAGGTCCACGAGGGCTGCGCCCGGCGTACGTCCTCGTGGTGCACGAAGAGCTCCGCCGTGTTGACCACGGCGTCCAGCGCGTCCACCCGCAGCGGTAGCGGCGGGGTCCGCAACCGCTCGACCAGGACCGGGAAGGGCTCCCTGCGCAGCTCGGCCGACGTCCGCTCCATCACCCCGCGCAACGCCGGCACCGACGTGGTGGCGGCGGCCCACGGCCGGCGCTCGCGCACCAGCAGGTGCACGACCAGGTCGAGGACCGTCCAGCCCGCACACAGTGTCGGTGCGGCAGGCCCGACCGCGAGCGCGAGGTCGCACAGGTCCAGCCGCTCGCGGCGAGCGAGGGAGCCGGCACGGGTGGTCGTCACACCGCCCACCGTAGCCGCACCGCTGCGAGGCTCACGGGGGCCGAGTCCTAGGATTCCCCGAGTGGAGCGGGCGAGCACGACTGACGGCTTCAAGGTGCTCGCCGTGGCGATCAGGCGCGAACCGTGGATCTTCACCCTCTCCACCGTGGGCAGCGCCCTGTTCGGGGCGCTGACAGTCGCCGACGCCTGGGTGCTCGGCTGGTCGACGGACCACGTCATCCTGCCGGCCTTCCGCACCGGCCACATCGGCCCCGGCTGGCTCGTCGCCGTGGTGGCCCTCTTCGTGGCCGTCGCGATCGGCCGCGCGGTCGGCGTGGTCGCCCGTCGCCTCGGCGCCGGCGTCATGCAGTACCGCATGCAGGCTCACTACCGCCGCGCCGTGACCCGGCAGTACCTCCGGCTCCCGCTGGCCTGGCACCAGGCCCACCCGACCGGGCAGTTGCTGAGCAACGCCAACGCCGACGTGGAGGCCGCCTGGGCCCCGATCGCGCCGCTGCCGATGGCGGTCGGCACGATCGCGATGATGGTGATAGCGGTCGCCCAGATGTTCCTGGCCGACGTCGTGCTCGCCTGCCTGGGCATGCTGGTCTTCCCGGCGGTGATCGTGACCAACCTCGCCTACCAGCGCCGAGCCAGCCCGCTCATCACCCGGGCCCAGCAGCTGCGTGCCGAGCTCAGCGAGGTGGCCCACGAGTCCTTCGACGGTGCGCTGGTCGTCAAGACGCTCGGCCGGGAGGGTGAGGAGACCGAACGCTTCGCCGCCAAGGCGCGGGAGCTGCGCGACACCAACATCCGAGCGGGCCGCATCCGCGCCGCCTTCGATCCGACCCTGGCGGCGCTGCCGGACATCGGGGTGCTCGTCGTGCTCGCCGTCGGCGTGGTCCGGGTTCTGCACGGTCACGCCGCCGCCGGTGACGTGGTCCAGGTCGGCTACCTGCTCACCATCGTGGCCTTCCCGATCCGGTCGCTGGGCTGGGTGCTGGGGGAGTTCCCTCGCAGCGTGGTCGGGTTCCGCCGCGTGCAGCACGTCCTGGACGCGACCGGAGGCCTCGCGTACGGCGATGCGCGGCTGCCCGGGACCGCCCCGGGCGATGCCACCCGAGGTGCCCGGCTGGAGGTCGACGCGGTGGCCTTCGCCTACGAGCCGCAGCAGCCGCTGCTGCGAGACGTGAGCTTCGAGGTCGGCCCGGGACGGACGGTCGCGATCGTCGGTCCGACCGCGTCGGGCAAGTCGACGCTGACCACCTTGATGGCCCGCCTGGTCGACGCCGACGACGGCAGCATCAGCGTCGACGGCGTGGATCTGCGCGACCTCGCGCCCGGTGCCCTGGCCGAGGCGGTGGCGATGGTGCCGCAGACGGCGTTCCTCTTCGACGACACGGTGCGCGGCAACGTCACTCTGGGGGGCGCGTACGCCGACGACGAGGTCTGGGCGGCCCTGCGCGCGGCCCAGGCCGACGGCTTCGTGGCGGCGCTGCCCCGGGGGCTGGACACCCGGCTCGGTGAGCGTGGCACGAGCCTGAGCGGCGGTCAGCGGCAGCGGATCTCGTTGGCGCGGGCGCTGGTCCGTCGTCCTCGGCTGCTGATCCTCGACGACGCCACCTCCGCTGTCGACCCGGAGGTGGAGCAGCGGATCCTGGCCGCGCTGCGCGGCGCGACCGGCGGTACCGGTGAGGGGGCGACCCTCGTGGTGGTGGCCTACCGCAAGGCGACCATCGCCCTGGCCGACGAGGTGGTCCACCTCGACGGTGGCCGGATCGTGGCGCGCGGCACCCACGAGGAGCTTCTCCGCTCCAGCCCGCGGTACGCCGAGCTCGTCAACGCCTACGAGACCGAGACCGACCACGAGACCGGCCCCGCGCGGAGCGAGGCCGACCGATGAGCACCGTCGAGACCGGCGAGCAGCTGGGCGGCATCGAGACGATCCGGCGCGGGCTGCGGCACTCGCCCGAGCTGGTCGAGGGCGCCGGCCGGACGCTCGCCCTGGCCGTGGTCGCCAGCCTGGGCCAGGTGATCGTGCCGATAGCGGTCCAGCAGACGCTCGACCACGGCCTCAACCATGCCGGCGGTCCCGACGTCTCGTTCACCGTCTGGACGGGCGTGGGAGCGGCCGTCGCGCTGGCCATCGCGAGCTGGGCCTCCTACCTGATGACGGCCCGCCTGTTCACCGCCGCGGAGCGCGGCCTGGCCACGCTGCGGACCAAGGCCTTCCGCCACGTCCACGACCTGCCGATGCTGACCCAGAACACCGAGCGTCGCGGCGCGCTGGTCTCCCGGGTCACCAGCGACGTCGACCAGATCAGCCAGTTCGTGGTCTACGGCGGCCTGCTCCTGGTCGTCTCCGTCGGGCAGATGCTGATCGCCAGCGTGGTGATGGTGATCTACTCCTGGCAGCTGGCGCTGGTGGTGTGGGCGTGCTTCGTGCCGCTCTTCGCCAGCCTGCGGTTCTTCCAGCGTCGCCTCTCGCAGGCCTACACCGTCGTACGCCGCCAGGTCGGCGCCCTGCTCTCCGCGATCGCCGAGCCCGTCGTGGGTGCGGCAGTGGTCAAGGCGTACGCCGTCGAGGCGCGCACCCAGGAGCGCATCGACGAGGCGGTGGAGGAGAACATGACCGCGCAGATCCGGGCGCAGAGCCTGGTCGCGGGCTTCTTCAGCCTCGGCGGTCTCGCCGGTGGTCTGGCGCTGGCCGGCGTCGTCGT
The DNA here is from genome assembly GCF_029873215.1 of Nocardioides sp. BP30. NCBI lineage: Bacteria > Bacillati > Actinomycetota > Actinomycetes > Propionibacteriales > Nocardioidaceae > Nocardioides > Nocardioides lacus. The sequence goes on from NZ_CP123620.1 coordinate 1,841,373, forward strand.
CCTCGGCGTCGAGCTCGGCATCCACGGGAACCTCTCCAGCGGCAAGATCCTTGCCTTCGCGTTCCTGGTCTCGCTGTTCGTCGGCCCGGTCCAGACCGGGTCCCAGATCCTCACCGACGCGCAGAACGCCGTGGCCAGCTGGCGGCGCGTGATCGGCATCCTGGACACCCCCGCCGACCTCGTGGATCCGGGCGCCGACGGCGCGAGGCTGCCGCGGGGTCCGCTGAGCGTGACCTTCGACGAGGTCAGCTTCGCCTACCCCGGCGGAGCCCCGGTCCTGCACGACCTAACGCTGCGGATCGAGCCCGGGCGCCGGGTTGCGGTGGTGGGGGAGACCGGGTCGGGGAAGTCCACGATCGCCAAGCTGCTGACCCGGCTGATGGACCCGACCTCAGGCGTGGTGCGGCTCGATGACGTCGACGTCCGGCGGATCGCTGGCAGCAGCCTGCGCAGCAGCGTCGTGCTGGTGCCCCAGGAGGGCTTCCTCTTCGACGACACCCTGGCCGCCAACGCTCGCTACGGCCGGATCGGCGCGACCGACGAGGAGATCCTCGCCGCCGCCGGCTCACTGGGCCTCGGCGACTGGCTGGCCGGGCTGCCGCACGGCGTGCTCACCCGGGTCGGTCAGCGCGGTGAGGCGCTCTCGGCCGGGGAGCGGCAGCTGGTCGCGCTGCTGCGGGCGCAGCTGGCGGATCCGGACCTGCTGGTGCTCGACGAGGCCACCTCCGCCGTCGATCCGGCGCTCGAGATGCGGATCAGCCGTGCCCTGGAGCGTCTGATGAGCGGGCGGACCAGCGTCACCATCGCGCATCGGCTCAGCACCGCCGAGAGCGCCGACGAGGTGGTGGTGGTGGACCGCGGCCGGATCGTGCAGCGCGGGCCGCACCGCGACCTCGTCCGCCAGGAGGGCAGCGTCTATGCGGGCCTGTACGCCTCCTGGGTCGCGCAGCAACGCGCCTGAATCGGAGCGGCGCCCGCCGTCTGGGACAATGGCGTGGTGAGCCTCGACCCGCAGATCGCCGCCCGCCTCAAGCGCACCGCCGACGGGCTGGTGCCGGCGGTGGTCCAGCAGCACGACACCGGCGAGGTGCTGATGCTCGGCTGGATGGACGACGAGGCGCTGGCGCGCACGATCGCGACCGGCCGCGCCACCTACTGGAGTCGCAGCCGCCAGGAGTACTGGGTCAAGGGCGACACCTCGGGGCACGCCCAGCACGTCAAGGAGATCCGGCTCGACTGCGACGGTGACACGCTGCTGGTCAAGGTCGACCAGGTCGACGCCGCCTGTCACACCGGCGACCGGACCTGCTTCGACGCGGACCTGGTCTATGGCTGAGGGCCGCCGGACCTTCTGGCCCACCGTGCTGCTCGGTGCCGCGGGAGCCGGTCTGGCGGCGTACGCCGGACATCGGCACTGGGTCGGCCTGAGCCACACCGATCCGTTCGCCGCCGGGCAGCAGGCCGGTCTCGACAGCCCGGCCACCACCGCGCTCGCCCTGGTGGCCCTCGCTGCGTGGGGCGTCGTGCTGGTGACGCGGCGCTGGGTACGTCGGGGCGTGGCGGTGCTGGCCGGCGCCGCGGCGGTGGCGGTGCTCCCCACCGTCGTCACCACCCGGCACCACCTGCTCACCAGCAACGCCGGCGCCCACGCCGACGCGTGGCCCTGGGTGGCGCTGGTCGCGGCGCTGGTGAGCGCCGCGATGGCCGTCGTCGCCGTAAGGATGGCGCCGCAGTGGCCGGAGATGGGTGCGAAGTACGACGCCCCGACCGGCGCGCGCTCGGCCACCGCCACGCCGGCGGCCGAGCGCACGCCGCTGGAGGAGCAGAGCAGCCTGGACCTGTGGAAGTCCCTGGACGAGGGCCACGACCCGACCCGGGACGTGGACCGACGTCCGGACTGAATAGACTCTGCCAGAGCACGACCCGTCCAAGCCTTCGCATCACCAAGGAGTTCGCATGTCCGACAGCCACGGCAACACCCCGGCCGCCTGGAGCGCCGTCGTCGTGGGCCTCCTCGGCTTCCTGGTCGGCTCGATCGGGCTCATGCTGGACCCGCTCAACTACGTGGTGTTCTGGATCGGCGTGGCCATCGTCGTCGCCGCCGGCGTGGTCTTCCTCGTGCTGGCGAAGATGGGCTACCACACCGAGACCCACTGATGGAGGCATGATGTCGGTACTCGACGACATCCTCGCCGGAGTCCGTGAGGATCTCGAGGGGCGCAAGGCGCAGGTCGGCGTGGCCGATCTCCGCGCGGCCCTCGCCGACGTCGACGCCCCGCGCGACCCGATGCCGCACCTGCGTGGTGCTGGCAGCAGCGTGATCGCCGAGGTCAAGCGCAAGAGCCCCAGCAAGGGCCACCTCGCGCAGATCCCCGATCCGGCCGACCTCGCAGCCAGCTACGCGCGCGGAGGCGCCGGCGCCATCTCCGTGCTGACCGAGCAGCGCCGCTTCGGTGGCTCGCTGGATGACCTGCGCGCCGTCCGCGCCGCGGTGGACGCCCCGATCCTGCGCAAGGACTTCATCGTCGAGGAGTACCAGCTGCTCGAGGCCCGCGCGGCAGGGGCCGACCTCGCGCTGCTGATGTGCTCGGCTCTCCACGGCGAGGAGCTGCAGCGGCTGTTCTCCTACGCCGGCGAGCTCGGGCTCACCGCCCTCGTGGAGGTGCACGACGAGGAGGAGACCGAGCGCGCCGTAGCGCTGGGTGCCGAGCTGATCGGCGTCAACGCCCGCAACCTCAAGACCCTCGCGGTGGATCCTTCCGTCTTCGGCCGGCTCGCCCCGCTGATCCCCGACGACCGGGTGAAGGTGGCGGAGTCGGGCATCTTCTCGGCCGCCGACGTCCAGCGGTACGTCGCCGAGGGCGCCCGCGCGGTGCTCGTCGGCGAGGCGCTGGTCAAGGACGGGGACCCCGAGGGGGCCGTACGCAGCATGACAGGACTGACCTCATGACCACCCACCTCAACGAGACCACCAGCTTCGACGCCGACCGGCTCGGTTGGTTCGGCGGCGTGGCCGACGGCTTCGGCGGCAGGTTCATGCCGGAGGCGCTGATCAAGGCGCTCGACGAGCTCGACGCCGCCTGGGCCGAGGCCAAGCAGGATCCGGCCTTCGTGGCGGAGTTCGACGCGATCCTGCGCGACTACGCCAACCTGCCCAGCCCGCTCTACCACGCCCAGCGGCTCAGCGAGCAGGTCGGTCTGCGGATCCTGCTCAAGCGCGAGGACCTCAACCACACCGGCGCGCACAAGATCCGCAACGTGCTCGGCCAGGCGCTGCTCACCAGGCGGATGGGCAAGACCCGGGTGATCGCGGAGACCGGTGCGGGGCAGCACGGCGTCGCCAGCGCCACCGCGGCGGCCTACTTCGGCCTCGACTGCACCGTCTACATGGGCAAGGTCGACACCGAGCGGCAGGCGCTCAACGTCGCCCGGATGCGTCTGCTGGGCGCCGAGGTCGTCGCCGTCGACTCCGGCAGCGCCACGCTGAAGGACGCGATCAACGAGGCGCTGCGCGACTGGGTCGCCAGCGTGGACGAGACCGCCTACCTGTTCGGCACGGCGGCCGGCCCGCACCCGTTCCCGACGCTGGTGCGTGATCTGACCCGGGGGATCGGCGACGAGGCGCGCGCGCAGTGCCTCGAGCAGTACGGCGCGCTGCCGCACGCGATCGCCGCCTGCGTCGGCGGGGGCTCCAACGCGATCGGGCTGTTCACCGCCTTCCTCGACGACCCGGCGGTGCGCATCTACGGCTTCGAGGCCGGCGGCGACGGCGTGGACACGGGTCGGCATGCCGCCACCATCTTCGCGGGCGACCAGGGCGTCCTGCACGGGGCGCGCACCTTCGTCCTGCAGGACGAGGACGGCCAGACGATCGAGTCGCACTCCATCTCGGCGGGTCTGGACTACCCGGGAGTGGGCCCGCAGCACGCGTGGCTCGCCAAGAGCGGCCGGGCGACGTACGAGCCGGTCACCGACGTCGAGGCCATGGACGCGATGGCGCTGCTCGCCCGCACCGAGGGCATCATCCCGGCGATCGAATCCGCCCACGCGCTCGCCGGCGCACTGCGGATCGCGCCGCAGCTGCGCGAGGAGCACGGCCCCGAGGCGACCCTGCTGGTCAACCTCTCCGGCCGCGGCGACAAGGACATGGGGACCGCCATGGAGTGGTTCAAGCTCGGCGACCCCGATGAGGAGACCGGCGCGTGACCAGCACCAGTACCGCCTTCGCCGCGGCGAAGGCCGAGAACCGCGCCGCCCTGGTCGGCTACCTGCCTGCCGGCTTCCCCGATGTGGACGGCTCGATCGAGGCGATCAAGGCGATGGTCGCGGCCGGGTGCGACGTGATCGAGATCGGCCTGCCCTACAGCGATCCGGTGATGGACGGCCCGACGATCCAGGCTGCCGCCCAGCAGGCGCTCGACGGCGGGGTGCGGACCCATGACGTGCTGCGCACCGTCGAGGCCGTCGCCGCCACCGGGGTGCCCACCGTGGTGATGACCTACTGGAACCCGGTGGAGAAGTACGGCGTCGAGCGGTTCGCCCGCGACCTGGCCAGCGCCGGCGGCGCCGGCCTGATCACCCCCGACATCACGCCCGACTACGGCCAGGAGTGGATCGCGGCGGCCGACGCCCACCACCTCGACAAGGTCTTCCTGGTCGCGCCGTCGAGCACCGACGAGCGGATCGCGATGACGACCGCCGCGTGTCGGGGCTTCGTCTACGCGACAGCCGTCATGGGCGTGACGGGTGCGCGTGCCACCACCTCCGAGCTGGCCGGACCGCTGGTCGCGCGCGCCAAGAGCACCACCGACCTGCCGATCGGCGTGGGTCTCGGCGTCAGCAACGGCGACCAGGCCGCCGAGCTCGCGGGCTATGCCGACGGGGTCATCGTGGGCAGTGCGTTCGTCCGCGCGCTGCTGGATCACCCGGGCGATCGGGCCGCCGCGCTCGGTGCGCTGACAGCGCTGACCGAGGACCTGGCGGGCGGGGTGCGCCGCGGTGCGTAGCCCGTTGCGGCGCCGCGGCCTGGCCGCGGCCCTCGCCGTACTCGCCCTCGCCGTCTCGGCCTGCGGCAGCAGCGGGGGCGGGACGAAGTTCGCCGGCATCACCCACGACGCCTACAAGGTGATGCCGACGGCGCTCACCGACACCGACGACCAGCCCTACAGCCTGGTCACCGACACGGCGAAGCCGTTGACGCTCGTCTTCTTCGGCTACACGCACTGCCCTGACTACTGTCCGATGGTGATGTCGAACCTCGCCAGCGCGATGACCCGCCTCGACAGCGCCGACCGCAAGCGGGTCGACGTGGTCTTCGTGACCACCGACCCCTCCCGCGACACCACCACCGTGCTGCGCCGCTACCTGGACCACTACGACAAGTCGTTCATCGGCCTGACGGGCCCGATCGATACCATCGCCTCGATCGCCGAGCCGATGGCTGTCTACGTCGCCCAGGGCCAGAAGCTGCCCGACGGCGGCTACGACCTCAACACCCACTCCACGCAGGTCACCGCGATCGGCGCGGACAACGAGGCCCGGGTGCTGTGGACGATGGACACCTCGTCGGCCCAGTACGCGGCCGACATCCACGCGCTGCTGCAGAAGTCAGCCTGAGGGCTGCACACAGATAGGGCCCGAGCATGCTGCCGTTGTCGATCCCCAGCCCGAGCAAGGGTGTCGTCCACCTCGGTCCCCTTCCGATCCGCGGCTACGCGCTGTGCATCATCGCGGGGATCATCGTCTGCATCTGGCTGGCCGAGCGGCGCTGGAAGGCGCGCGGCGGGACCCCGGGCCAGGTCCAGGACGTGGCGCTGTGGGCGGTGCCGTTCGGTCTGGTCGGTGCGCGGCTCTACTCGGTGATCACCGACTCCGACCGCTACTTCGGGGCGGGCCATCCCTGGTGGCAGCCTTTCGCCATCTGGCAGGGCGGCATCGGGGTGTGGGGCGCGATCTCCGTGGGCGCCCTCGGCGCCTGGATCGCCTGCCGGCAGCGAGGGATCCGGCTGCCGGCCCTCGCCGACGTGCTGGCCCCCTGCATCCTGGTCGCGCAGGGCATCGGACGGTGGGGCAACTGGTTCAACCAGGAGCTCTACGGCAAGGCGACCAGCCTCCCGTGGGGGCTGCGGATCGACCAGGACAACTGGCCCACCACCGTCGGCGGGAAGAACGTCTCGGTGCCCTCCTCGGTGCAGCACGACGTCGGCACGACCCACGCCTACGCCACCTTCCACCCGACGTTCCTCTACGAGTCGCTCTGGGACCTCGGTGCGGCGGCCCTGGTGTTCTGGATCGAGCGTCGGTTCAAGCTCGGCCACGGTCGGGTCTTCGCGCTCTACGCGATGATCTACTGCGTGGGCAGGGCCTGGATCGAGTACCTGCGGGTCGACTCCGTCGAGCACACCTTCGGCGGCCTGCGGCTCAACGACTGGACCGCCCTGATCGTCTTCCTTGGTGCGCTCACGTACTTCGTCGTGGTGGGTCGCAAGCGTCCCGGCCGCGATGATCGCCTGTACGTCGAGGGCCGCGAGCCGCTCCCCGACGGCGACACCGCCGAGGCCTGAGCAGGCCCCCGGTCCACGCCTGGGTCATCTCGGGGGACAGCCGCCGTTACAAGGTGGTAACGTTTGGCCATCGCGCGGGCCAATGCCGTCCCCTGCACAACCACCTGCCATTGCCGACACAGCAAGGTGCGCGCACCTGTCGACTCCTCACCGAGGAGCCGGGACGCGCTGGCGCTCCGACAACGACGGGAGAACCTGGTGCCGTACGAGCACTCATTCCCCACCCCGCAAGGGCTGTACGACCCGCGCTTCGAGAAGGACGCCTGTGGCGTCGCCTTCGTCGCGACCCTGACCGGTGAGGCGACCCACGAGATCGTCGAGCAGGGCATCACCGCCCTGGTCAACCTCGACCACCGTGGTGCCGCCGGCGCCGAGACCAACTCCGGCGACGGCGCCGGCATCCTGCTCCAGGTCCCCGACGAGTTCCTGCGGGCGGTGGCGACCGAGGCCGGCTTCTCGCTCCCGGGCGCCGGCGCCTACGCCGTCGGCACCGCGTTCCTGCCCGGCGACGCCGAGCACGTGGCCAAGTGTCGCGAGCAGATCGAGCACCTGGCCGCGGAGGAGGGGCTCGAGGTCCTCGGATGGCGCGAGGTCCCGGTCAACCCCGACAGCCTCGGCGCCACCGCCCTCGCGGTGATGCCGACCTTCAGCCAGCTCTTCGTCCAGGCCAAGGGCGGCCACGTCACAGGCATGGCGCTGGAGCGGCAGGCGTTCTGCCTGCGCAAGCGCGCGGAGCGCGAGACCGACGTCTACTTCCCCTCGCTCTCGGGCCGCACGCTGGTCTACAAGGGCATGCTCACGACCAGCCAGCTCGGCGAGGTCTTCCCGGACCTGCACGACGCGCGGATGAAGTCGGCGATCGCGGTGGTCCACTCCCGCTTCTCGACCAACACCTTCCCCAGCTGGCCGCTGAGCCACCCGTTCCGCTACATCGCGCACAACGGCGAGATCAACACCGTGATGGGCAACCGCAACTGGATGCGGGCCCGCGAGGCGCTGCTCGGCTCCGACCTCATCCCTGGCGACCTGGAGCGGCTCTACCCGATCTGCACGCCCGGCGCCTCGGACTCGGCCAGCTTCGACGAGGTGCTCGAGCTGCTGCACCTGGGTGGCCGCAGCCTGCCCCACGCGGTCCTGATGATGATCCCGGAGGCGTGGGAGAACCACGCCGAGATGGACGCTAAGCGCAAGTCGTTCTACGAGTTCCACTCCACGCTGATGGAGCCATGGGACGGCCCCGCCAACGTGGTGTTCACCGACGGCACGCAGGTCGGCGCCGTACTGGACCGCAACGGGCTGCGCCCGGGTCGCTACTGGGTGACCGAGGACGGCCTGGTCGTCTACGCCTCCGAGGCCGGCGTGCTGGACCACATCGACCCCGCCACGGTGGTCCGCAAGGGCCGCATGCAGCCGGGTCGGATGTTCCTGGTCGACACCGACGAGCACCGCATCATCGAGGACGACGAGATCAAGGGTGACCTCGCGGCCGAGCACCCCTACGACGAGTGGCTGCACGCCGGCCAGATCAAGCTCGAGGACATCCCCGAGCGCGAGCACGTGGTGCACACGCATGCCTCGGTGACGCGGCGCCAGCAGGTGTTCGGCTACACCGAGGAGGAGCTGCGCGTGCTGCTGGCTCCGATGGCCAACACCGGTGCGGAGCCGATCGGCTCGATGGGCACCGACAGCCCGATCGCGGCGCTGTCGGCCAAGCCGCGGCTGCTGTTCGAGTACTTCAGCCAGCTCTTCGCGCAGGTCACCAACCCGCCGTTGGACGCCATCCGCGAGGAGCTCGTCACCAGCCTCAAGAGCACCATCGGTCCCGAGGCCAACCTGCTCGACCCCAGCCCGCGCTCGTGCCGCCAGGTCGTGCTGCCCTTCCCGGTCATCTCCAACGACGACCTGACCAAGATCCGGCACATCAACCGCGACGGCGACATGCCGGGCTTCATCACCCACGTGGTCCGCGGCCTGTACGACGTCGAGGGCGGCGGTACCGCGATGGCGGCGCGGCTCGAGGAGATCTGCGCCGAGGTCAGCCGGGCCATCGCCGAGGGTGCGCGCATCATCGTGCTCTCGGACCGGCACTCGACGGCCGATCTGGCCCCGATCCCGTCCCTGCTGCTCACCGGTGCCGTCCACCACCACCTCGTCCGGGAGAAGACCCGCACCCAGGTCGGCCTGCTGGTCGAGGCCGGCGACGTCCGCGAGGTCCACCACGTGGCCCTCCTGGTCGGGTACGGCGCCGCGGCGGTCAACCCCTACCTGGCGATGGAGTCGGTCGAGGACCTGGCCTACGAGGGCTTCTTCGTCAAGAACGACCCGGAGAAGGCCGTCGCGAACCTGATCAAGGCGCTCGGCAAGGGCGTGCTGAAGGTGATGTCCAAGATGGGCGTCAGCACGCTGGCCTCGTACACGGGCGCCCAGATCTTCGAGGCCGTCGGGCTCTCCCAGGCAGTGGTCGACAAGTACTTCACCGGCACCACCTCCAAGCTCGGCGGCATCGAGCTCGACGTCATCGCCGAGGAGGTCGCCAAGCGGCACGCGACCGCCTACCCCCGTGACGGGGTGGCGCCGGCGCACCGCGAGCTTCCGATCGGCGGCGAGTACCAGTGGCGCCGCGAGGGCGAGCCGCACCTCTTCGACCCGGAGACCGTCTTCCGGCTCCAGCACGCCACCCGCCAGGGCCGCTACGACATCTTCAAGCAGTACACCCAGCGGGTGGACGAGCAGTCCGAGCGGCTGATGACGCTGCGTGGCCTGTTCAAGTTCAAGGACGCCGCCGCGACCGGTCGCCAGCCGATCAGCATCGACGAGGTCGAGCCGGTCGAGTCGATCGTCAAGCGGTTCTCGACCGGGGCGATGTCCTACGGCTCGATCTCCAAGGAGGCGCACGAGACCCTCGCGATCGCGATGAACATGCTCGGCGCCAAGTCGAACACCGGCGAGGGCGGCGAGGACCCGGAGCGACTGCACGACCCCGCACGCCGCTCGGCGATCAAGCAGGTCGCCTCCGGTCGGTTCGGCGTCACCAGCGAGTACCTCACCAACGCCGACGACATCCAGATCAAGATGGCCCAGGGTGCCAAGCCCGGGGAGGGCGGTCAGCTGCCCGGCCACAAGGTCTACCCGTGGGTGGCCAAGACCCGGCACTCGACGCCGGGCGTCGGCCTGATCAGCCCGCCGCCGCACCACGACATCTACTCGATCGAGGACCTGGCCCAGCTGATCCACGACCTGAAGAACGCCAACCCGGCGGCTCGGGTGCACGTGAAGCTGGTCGCCGAGGTCGGCGTCGGCACCGTCGCCGCGGGCGTGTCCAAGGCGCATGCCGACGTGGTCCTGATCTCGGGCCACGACGGCGGCACCGGCGCCTCGCCACTGACCTCGCTCAAGCATGCCGGCGGCCCCTGGGAGCTCGGCCTCGCCGAGGCCCAGCAGACCCTGCTGCTCAACGGCCTGCGCGACCGCATCGTGGTGCAGACCGACGGCCAGCTCAAGACCGGACGTGACGTGGTCGTCGCGGCCCTGCTCGGAGCCGAGGAGTTCGGCTTCGCCACCGCGCCGCTGGTGGTCAGCGGCTGCATCCTGATGCGGGTCTGCCACCTCGACACCTGCCCGGTGGGCGTCGCCACCCAGAACCCGGTGCTGCGCGAGCGCTTCAACGGCAAGGCCGAGTACGTCGTGAACTTCTTCCGCTACATCGCCGAGGAGGTGCGCGAGATCCTCGCCGAGCTGGGCTTCCGCTCGATCGAGGAGGCGGTGGGCCAGGCAGGCGTCCTCGACACCCGCGACGCGGTCGACCACTGGAAGGCCGAGGGTCTGGACCTGGCGCCGATCTTCCACGTGGTGACCTCGCCCGACCAGTTCGCCGACCAGGACCTGCGTCACACCAAGACCCAGGACCACGGCATCGAGCGCTCGCTCGACTACACCACGCTCGTCCCGCTGGCCAAGCCGGCGCTCGAGAGCGGTGAGCCGGTCCGCGCGCAGCTGCCGATCCGCAACGTCAACCGCACCGTCGGCACCCTGCTCGGTCACGAGGTGACCAAGCGCTACCAGGGTGCGGGGCTGCCGGACGGCACGATCGACATCACCTTCACCGGCTCGGCCGGCCAGTCGTTCGGTGCCTTCCTGCCGCGCGGTGTGACCCTGCGGCTCGAGGGCGACGGCAACGACTACATCGGCAAGGGTCTCTCCGGCGGCCGGATCGTGATCCGGCCGGACCGGGCCGCGACCTTCCCGCCCGAGAAGCACATCATCGGCGGCAACACCATCGCGTACGGCGCCACCTCGGGCCAGATCTTCCTGCGCGGCGGCGTCGGTGAGCGGTGCTGCGTGCGCAACTCCGGTGCCACCGTCGTCACCGAGGGAGTGGGCGACCACGGCTGCGAGTACATGACCGGCGGCCGCGTCGCCGTGCTCGGTCCCACCGGTCGCAACTTCGCGGCCGGCATGTCGGGCGGCGTCGCCTACGTGCTCGACCTGAAGGAGCAGCGGGTCAACCCCGAGCTCGTCGAGTTCGCGGCCGTCGAGGGCAGGTTCGCCGAGGAGCTCGAGCAGATCGTCCGCACCCACCACGAGGAGACCGGCTCCGAGGTAGCGGCGGCGCTGCTCGCCGACTGGCCGACGGCGCTGACCCGGTTCACCCGGATCATGCCCAGTGACTACAAGCGGGTCCTCGAGGCCCAGGAGGAGGCCCTCGAGGAGGGTCTCTCCGAGGACGAGGCTGCGGCCCGGATCATGGAGGTGCTGCATGGCTGACCCGAAGGGGTTCTTGAAGACCGGTCGCGAGGTGGCGAGCCGTCGGCCCGTCGAGGAGCGCATCGGGGACTGGAACGAGGTCTATCCGGGCGGCATCGGCAAGGCGCTGCTCCCGATCATCACCACCCAGGCCAGCCGCTGCATGGACTGCGGCATCCCGTTCTGCCACCAGGGCTGCCCGCTGGGCAACATCATCCCGGAGTGGAACGACCTGGTCTGGCGCGACGACTGGGATGCCGCGATCGAGCGGCTGCACGCGACCAACAACTTCCCGGAGTTCACCGGCCGGCTCTGCCCGGCCCCGTGCGAGACGGCCTGCGTGCTGGGCATCAACCAGGACCCGGTGACGATCAAGAACATCGAGGTCTCGATCATCGACCGGGCCTGGGAGGACCGCAACGTCAAGCCCCAGCCCCCGGAGTGGCTCTCGGGCAAGACGGTCGCGGTGATCGGCTCGGGTCCGGCCGGTCTGGCCGCCGCCCAGCAGCTCACCCGGGCCGGCCACACCGTGGCGGTCTACGAGCGCGCCGACAAGATCGGCGGCCTGCTGCGCTACGGGATCCCCGAGTTCAAGATGGAGAAGAAGCACGTCGACCGCCGCCTGGAGCAGATGCGCCGGGAGGGCACCGTGTTCCGCGCCGGTGTCGAGGTCGGTACGTCGATCACCGGCGACCAGCTGCGGGATCGCTACGACGCCGTCGTCCTGGCGGTCGGCTCGACCGTGGCGCGCGACCTGCCGGTCCCCGGCCGGGAGCTGGCCGGCATCCACCAGGCGATGGAGTTCCTGCCGCAGGCGAACCGGGTCGCGCTGGGGGAGAGCGTCGAGGGTCAGATCCGGGCCGACGGCAAGCACGTGGTGATCATCGGCGGCGGCGACACCGGAGCCGACTGCCTGGGCACCTCGATCCGTCAGGGCGCCAAGTCGATCACCCAGCTGGAGATCATGCCCCGGCCGGCCGACTCCAGCGGTCGCTACGACGACCGTCCCACCGGCCAGCCGTGGCCGACGTACCCGATGATCTTCCGGGTCTCCTCGGCGCACGAGGAGGGCGGCGACCGGGTCTACGGCGTCTCCACCAAGGAGTTCCTCGGCGACGCCGACGGCAACATCCGGGCGCTGAAGCTGGTCGACGTCGTCTTCGAGGGCGGCAGGCTCACCGAGGTCGAGGGGACCGAGCGCGAGATCCTCGCCGACCTGGTGCTCTTCGCGATGGGCTTCACCGGGCCCGAGCAGCCCGGCCTGGTCGAGCAGCTGGGGGTCGAGCTGGACGCCCGCGGCAACATCGCGCGCGACAGCTCGTTCAAGACCTCGGTCGAGGGCGTGTACGTCGCCGGCGACGCCGGTCGCGGCCAGTCGCTCATCGTGTGGGCGATCGCCGAGGGCCGGGCCGCCGCGGCGGCGGTCGACGCCTACCTGACCGGCTCGACGACGCTGCCGGCGCCGATCAAGCCCACGGACAGGCCGCTGATGGTCTGAGACCACAGGCCCCGAACAGGCGCAGGACCACGCTCAGTCGCGTGGGACTGCGCCTGTTCGCCTCTTGTTACCTGACAGTCAGTGGCCCGGATCTCATTGGAACGATCCATTCCCGCTAGGCTCTACCTCGTGAGGCGAGCGAAGATCGTATGTACCTTGGGGCCGGCCGTCGGGACCGAGCGCCGGATCCGTGAGTTGGTCTATGCGGGGATGGACGTTGCCCGGCTCAATATGAGCCACGGTTCGCAGGAGGAGCACGCCGAGCGCTACCGGATGGTGCGCGAGGCGGCCGACTCCAGCGGCCGCGGCGTGGGCATCTTCGCCGACCTCCAGGGCCCCAAGATCCGTCTGGAGACGTTCGCGAACGGGCCTGTCACGCTGCGCCGTGGGCAGACCTGGACCATCACCACCCGCGATGTCGAGGGTGACGAGACGATCTGCGGGACGACGTACAAGGGCTTGACCGGCGACGTCAGCGTCGGCGACCCGCTGCTGATCGACGATGGCAAGGTGCGCCTGCGCGTCACGGCGGTGGAGAACGGCACCGACGTGATCACCGAGGTCCTCGTCGGCGGCCCGGTGAGCAACCACAAGGGCATCAACCTGCCCGGCGTGGCCGTCTCGGTGCCCGCGTTGAGCGAGAAGGACATCGAGGACCTGAAGTTCGCCCTCGAGCTCGGCGTCGACATGGTCGCGCTGAGCTTCGTGCGCAACGCCAAGGACGCCGAGGACGTGCGCGAGATCATGCGCGAGGTCGGCCGGATGGTCCCGATCATCGCCAAGATCGAGAAGCCGCAGGCGGTCGACAACCTCGACGAGGTCATCGACGCCTTCGACATGTTCATGGTCGCCCGCGGCGACCTGGGTGTGGAGTGCCCGCTGGAGGAGGTGCCCTTCCTGCAGAAGCGGATCGTGGAGAAGGCGCGCCTCAACGCCAAGCCTGTCATCGTCGCCACCCAGATGCTCGACTCGATGGTCGCGAACCCGCAGCCGACCCGGGCCGAGGCCAACGACGTCGCGAACGCGGTGCTCGACGGCGCCGATGCGGTGATGCTCTCGGCCGAGACCAGCGTGGGGGAGTACCCGATCCACACCGTGGAGACGATGGCCCGCATCATCTCCGCGACCGAGGGCCACGCCTTCGCGGCCGGTGGCTCCGGGGTCGGCCACCTCTCCCAGATCAGCTGGGACCCGCACACCCGTTCGGGCGTCATCGCCAAGGCCGCCGAGGAGGTCGCCGAGCGCGTCGGTGCGAAGTTCCTGGTCGCCTTCACCACCTCCGGTGACTCCGCGCGGCGTCTGGCGCGCCTGCGTGGTCCGATCCCGCTGATGGCCTTCACGCCGTTCCCCTCCGTGCGCTCGCAGCTGGCGCTGAGCTGGGGCGTGGAGACCTTCAAGACCGCCGAGGTCGAGCACACCGACGAGATGGTGCGCCAGGTCGACGAGCAGCTGCTCGAGATCGGCCGCGTGGCCGAGGGTGACCTGGTGGTCATCATCGCCGGCTCGCCGCCGGGGATCCCCGGCTCCACCAACGCGCTGCGGATCCACCGCATCGGCGACGCGATCAACGAGGTCGCGCCGGCGTACCGGCGAAACTGATCAGCGCTTCAGACCGATCAGCGTGTCGAGTCGTGCCACGTCGGTACGACGCGACACGCTGATCGTCTCCCACGACACCGTCGTGATCACGGCCCCCGGGGACGAGTCGCGTAGGTGGCCGACCGCCGACACGGTGTAGAGGCGCGGGGGCGCCCTCCACCGTCTCGAGGGACCGAACGTGAGGCATGGGCCCCACTGTCGCAGCGACCAGTGACAGTCTGTGCCGGGTGCGGGACTTGAACCCGCATGCCTTGTGGGCAACGCTTTTTGAGAGCGCCGTGTCTGCCGATTCCACCAACCCGGCCGGCAGGCACAACCTACCGGAACAGCATCAGCGGGACCGAGTCAGGGAGCCCCCGCTAATCTTTCGCCGTGACCCAGAGCCCGAGCACACCCCGCCGCGTCGTCATCGCCGAGGACGAGGTCCTGATCAGGATGGACCTCAAAGAGATGCTCACCGACGAGGGGTACGACGTCGTCGGCGAGGCCGGCGACGGCCAGGAGGCGATCCGGCTGGCCCAGGAGCTGCGACCCGACCTGGTCATCCTGGACGTGAAGATGCCGGTCCTGGACGGCATCGCGGCCGCCGAGCAGGTGGCACGGCAGCGGATCGCCCCGGTGGTGATGCTGACCGCCTTCTCCCAGCGCGACCTGGTCGAGCGTGCCCGCGACGCCGGCGCGATGGCCTACCTGGTCAAGCCGTTCAACCCCAGTGACCTGGTCCCGGCGATCGAGCTGGCGGTCAGCCGCTTCCAGGAGCTGGCCCAGCTCGAGGCGGAGGTGGCAGGCCTGACCGAGCGGCTGGAGACGCGCAAGCTGGTCGACCGCGCCAAGAGCGTCCTCCAGCAGGAGCTGCGCCTCAGCGAGCCGGAATCCTTCCGCTGGATCCAGAAGACGGCGATGGACCTGCGGCTCTCGATGCGGCAGGTCGCCGAGGGCGTCATCGAGCACGGCCCGCGCGCTTCGGCCGGCGATGCTGCGGTGGAGTAACCCCGCCCGGGCCGCGGCCTTTCTTATGTGACGTTCAGGTAACGCTTCGGCCTCGTAATGACCCGATTGTGTGACTTGGGTCGCAAGCGGGGCTCCGCTGTGGGTAGATTCGCCCGATCACGTCCAGTGAAACAGTGGAGGACTCACCCATGACGGGAACCAAGAAGACCGTGCGCGCGTTCGCGCTGGCCGGTATCGCCGCGCTCGCCCTCAGCGCCTGCGGCACCACCGGTGGCAACAACAGCAGCAACGCCGGCAGCGACTCCAGCTCGTCCGGTAGCGGCTCGTGCGGTCACTACAACATCGCCTTCCTCGGCGCCGAGACCGGCGACAGCGCCGCGCTCGGCCTCAACATGGTCGGCGGCATCAAGCTCGCGCTCGCGGAGTACAACGCCAAGCACAAGGACTGCACTGTCAACCTGAAGGACTTCGACTCCCAGGGTGACCCGTCGAAGGCGCCGCCGCTCGCCAGCCAGATCGTCAGCGACCAGTCGATCGTCGGCCTGGTCGGTCCGGGCTTCTCGGGTGAGTCCCTCGCGACCGGCGACACGTTCTCCCAGGCCGGCCTGACCTCGATCTCCGCCTCGGCGACCAACGTCACCATCACCCAGAAGGGCTGGAAGACCTGGCACCGGGTCATCGGCAACGACGCCGCCCAGGGCGCCGCCGACGCCAAGTACCTGGCCGACAAGAAGGTCTACGTCATCGACGACGGCTCGGACTACGGCAAGGGCCTGGCCACCGTCGTGGCCCAGGGCGTGAAGAACAAGATCGGCACCGATGAGGTCCAGACCGGTCAGACCGACTTCTCCGCGACCGTCACCAAGGTGAAGGCGTCGGGTGCCGACGCGATCTTCTACGGTGGCTACTACCCGGAGGCCGGCCTGCTGGTCAAGCAGCTGCGCCAGGCGGGCTGGAAGGGTCTGTTCATGTCCGGCGACGGCTCCGAGGACCCGGCGTTCGTCAAGGCCGCCGGCGCTCAGGCCGCCGAGGGTGCTGTGCTGTCGGCTCCGGCCGGCCCGGCGCCGGCCTCGTTCAGCGCCGACTACCAGAAGACGAACGGCTCGCCGGCCGGTCTGTACTCCACCCAGGCGTACGACGCGGCCAACGTGTTCCTCGCGGGCATCGACGCCGGCAAGGACCGTTCCTCGATGAACGACTTCGTCAACAGCTTCACCGGCACCGGCGTCAGCGGCCCGATCGCCTTCGACGACAAGGGCGACATCAAGCAGTCGACCATCTACGCCTACATGGTCAAGAACGGCAAGCTCGACACCGCCAACCCGACCGCCATCAAGTGACGGCTCATCTCTGATCGACAAGCGACTGACAGCACCCGTCACCGTTTGACCACGAGCGTGGCTGCGGCCGAGAGACCCTCGGCCGCAGCCACGCCTTCGGAGGGAGAGCCTTGGACTTCCTGATCCACCACTTCTTCGAGCTGACCATCACCGGTCTGGCGCTCGGATCCATCTACGCCCTGGTCGCCCTCGGGTACACCCTCGTGTACGGCGTCCTGCAGCTGATCAACTTCGCGCACTCCGAGGTCTTCATGTACGGCACCTTCGCCGTGGCATGGATCGTCGTCCTCGTGCACGGCACCGGCTCGACCACCGAGAGCCTGTGGGCCGCCGCACCGATCCTGATCCTCGCGCTGATCGCAGCCATGCTGCTCTCCGGCCTCGTCGCCCTGCTCCTCGAGCGGGTCGCCTACCGGCCCTTGATCAAGAAGAACGCGCCCAAGCTGATCGCGCTGATCTCCGCGATCGGCGCCTCCTTCGCCCTGGCCGAGATCATGGGTCTGCGGGACCGGATCGCGGCCTGGTTCGGGCTCGACGACAACCTGTCCAACTACGTCTCGCCCGGCAAGGCACGCGACCTCTACGCCAGCCCTGTCACCATCGACCCGCACCCCATCTCCTGGCTCAAGATCGGTGACTACACCGTCACCGACGTCGACCTCCTGGTGATCGTGGCCGCGTTGGCGATGATGTTCGCGCTCGACTGGTTCGTCCGGCACACCCGGTTCGGCCGGGGCATCCGGGCGACCGCCCAGGACCCGGAGTCGGCCGCGCTGATGGGCGTCAACTCCACCCGCATCATCCAGGTCACGTTCTTCATCGGTGGCCTGATGGCGGGGGCGGCGGCGACGCTCTACATGATCCGCGTCGGCACCACCCGGCAGAACGCCGGCTTCATCTTCGGCGTGAAGGCGTTCACCGCCGCCGTCATGGGCGGCATCGGGAACCTGCGCGGAGCTCTCCTCGGCGGTCTCATCCTGGGGGTCGCGGAGAACTACGGCTCCGCCATCCTGGGCACCGAGTGGAAGGACGTGGTCGCCTTCGTGCTGCTGGTCCTCATCCTGCTGGTGCGGCCCTCGGGCCTGCTCGGCGAGGCTCTCGGAAAGGCGCGCGCATGAGCAGGGCAACCGACGCCGTGGCGCTGAGCGGGCAGAGCGCGCTCAAGGGGATCGGGACCGGCATCGGCACCGGCCTGGACAGGGGCTTCGGTGCGATCCGCTCCTTCTTCGGCGGCATGCCGAAGCCCGTGAAGATCGTCCTGTTGGTGCTCGGCGTGCTCCTCGCCTACGCGCTCCCGCTGCTGGACCTGCCGATCATCCCGACCACCGGCAGCGACTTCGGCGGCGTGCTGTTCACCGCCGCGTCGTACGCGCTGATCGCGGTGGGCCTCAACATCGTGATCGGGTACGCCGGCCTGCTTGACCTCGGCTACGTCGGCTTCTACGCCACCGGCGCCTACACCGTCGGCATCCTGACGCAGTACCACTGGCACTGGCCCTTCCTGCTCGCGCTGCCGATGGCGATCCTCGTGACGATGGTCTTCGGTGTGCTCCTGGGCGCGCCGACCCTGCGCGTCCGCGGCGATTACCTGGCCATCGTGACGCTGGGCTTCGGCGAGATCATCCGGCTGGTCATCCACAACACGGGGTGGCTGGGCGCCGCGTCGGGCATCTCGCAGATCCCGCCGCCACCGAGCATCGGTCCCAACCCGCCCGGTCCCGACGGCGGTCTGTTCTCGATCCCGCACCTGTCGTGGGGCACGTTCCCCAACATCATCGACGTGGGTCACGAGACCCACTTCTTGAAGTTCGGCGTGCTCGACGCGATCCCGTACTACTGGCTCATGCTGACAGCGTTGGCGGTCGTGCTGGTCGCCGACAAGCTGATCAAGGACAGCCGGGTGGGCCGGGCCTGGGAGGCCACCCGCGAGGACGAGGACGCCGCCGAGATCATGGGCGTGCCGACGTTCCGCTACAAGCTCCTGGCCTTCGCGCTCGGTGCGTGCATCGGCGGCCTGTCGGGCGGCATCTACGCCGCGCGCAACGGCTTCGTCAGCCCCGACACGTTCGTCATCATCCTCTCCGAGCTGTTCGTGGCCGCCGTCATCATCGGCGGTGCCGGCAACCGGTGGGGTGCGATCGCCGGTGCGATCGTGGTGGCCTACCTGCCCGAGCGTTTCCGTGGCTTCAGCGACTGGCGCATGCTCGTCTTCGGCCTGGCGATGATGGCACTGGCCATCTGGCGCCCGCAGGGGATCTTCCCGCCGCGACGAACGCGCAGAGCTCTCGCCGCGGAGGCCGAGATCGAGGAGCTGGAGGGGGAGACGGTCGATGTCTGAGAACACCGCACAGACCGGCACGCAAGCAGGCACCCAAGCCGGCACGCACGCCGGCGACGACCGGCGTCGAGCGCTGCTCGAGGTCGACGACGTCACCATCAAGTTCGGTGGTGTCACGGCGCTCGACGGGGTCACCTTCGACATCAAGGAGGGCGAGATCCTCGGGCTGATCGGCCCGAACGGTGCTGGCAAGACGACCTGCTTCAACGTGATGACCGGCGTCTACCAGGCCACCAGCGGCCAGGTCCGCTTCGACGGCAAGCCGCTGGCCAAGCTGAAGCGCTACGCCATCACCAAGCTGGGGATCGCCCGCACGTTCCAGAACATCCGGCTGTTCAAGTCGATGACGGCGCTGGAGAACGTGATGGTCGGCGCGGACGCCCACAGCAAGGTCGGCCTGCTCAACGCGCTGTTCCGTACGCCGCTGCACCGGCGCACCGAGGCCGAGGCGGAGCGGTCCGCTCGCGAGCTGCTGAAGTTCGTCGGGGTCGACGGCCGCGCCGACGAGCTCGCCGCGAACCTCTCCTACGGCGATCAGCGCCGTCTCGAGATCGCGCGCGCGATGGCGACCAAGCCGAAGCTGCTCTGCCTCGACGAGCCGGCCGCCGGCTTCAACCCGGCCGAGAAGCAACGGCTGATGGAGCTGATCCGCAAGGTGCGCGACCAGGGCTACACCGTGCTGCTCATCGAGCACGACATGCGACTGGTCATGGGCGTCACCGACCGGATCGTGGTGCTGGAGTTCGGCCGCAAGATCGCCGAGGGCACACCCGCACAGATCCGTGACAATCCGGCCGTGATCGCGGCGTACCTGGGTGTGGAGGAGGACGAGGATGCTTCTTGAGGTCGAGGGTCTCTGCGTCAACTACGGCCACATCGAGGCCATCCGCGACATCAGCTTCGGGGTGGAGGAGGGCACCATCGCCACCCTGATCGGGGCGAACGGCGCCGGCAAGACCACCACCATGAAGACCATCTCGGGGTTGCGCTCGGTGCGGGCCGGTCGGATCGTCTTCCAGGGCAAGGACATCACCACCCTGCCGCCCTACGAACGGGTGAAGCTCGGCCTGAGCCAGTCGCCGGAGGGCCGTGGGATCTTCCCCGGCATGACGGTCCGGGAGAACCTGGACATGGGTGCCTACGTCCGCAAGGACCGCGGCTCCCGGGCCTACCAGGAGGATGTGGACCGGGTCTTCGGGCTCTTCCCGCGCCTGCTGGAGCGAGTGGGTCAGATCGCCGGCACCATGTCGGGCGGCGAGCAGCAGATGCTGGCGATCGGGCGAGCGTTGATGGCGCGGCCCAAGCTGGTGCTGCTCGACGAGCCCTCGATGGGACTGGCGCCCAAGCTGATCCAGCAGATCTTCTCGATCATCGACGAGATCAAGGCGCAGGGCACCACCGTGCTCCTCGTCGAGCAGAACGCCGCTCAGGCGCTCAAGCGGGCCGACACCGCGCACATCCTCGAGACGGGCTCCATCGTCCGGTCCGGGACCGGCGCGGAGCTCGCCAAGGACGGCTCGGTCAAGGCCGCCTACCTCGGTGGCGACCTCTGAGTCGCTGATCCCCGCCTGACACAGCACGATGGCCCCAGCCGATCCGGCTGGGGCCATCGTCGTACGTCGGACGCGGGCTCGGCGACTCAGAGGACCTTGGACAGGAACGCCTTGGTGCGCTCGTGCCTCGGTGCCGCCAGCACCTCGCGGGGGTCGCCCTCCTCGACGATCACACCGCCGTCCATGAAGACGAGCTTGTCGCCGACCTCGCGGGCGAAGCCCATCTCATGGGTCACGACCATCATCGTCATGCCCTCCGAGGCGAGCTGCTTCATGATCGCCAGCACGTCGCCCACCAGCTCGGGGTCGAGTGCCGAGGTGGGCTCGTCGAAGAGCATCATGTCCGGGTCCATGGACAGCGCTCGCGCGATCGCCACCCGCTGCTGCTGGCCGCCGGAGAGGTGGGCGGGGTAGGCCGACTCCTTCTCCGCCAACCCGACCTTGACCAGATTGGCCCGGGCGATCTCGACCGCCTCGGCCTTGGACCGCCTCTTCGCCGTGCGCTGGGCGATGCACAGGTTCTGCAGCACCGTCATGTGCGGGAAGAGGTTGAACTGCTGGAAGACCATCCCGATCCGGGTGCGGACCTTGTCCAGGTCCGTCTCGGGGTCGGTGATGTCGATGCCCTCGACCAGGATCTGGCCGCTGCTCGGCTCCTCCAGCCGGTTGACGCAGCGCAGCAGCGTCGACTTCCCGGATCCCGAGGGGCCGATCACGCACACGACCTGGCCGGGGTCGACGTGGAAGTCGACCCCCTTGAGCACCTCGTTGTCCCCGAAGCTCTTGTGCAGGTCGCTGACGTGGATCGCCGCGGTGGTTGCTGTCGTGCTCACGGTGCTCACCGAGCCCTCTGCTGTCGCTTCTCCTGCCACGCCACCAGGCGGGTCAGGGGAAGGGTGATGACCAGGTACAGCAACGCGGCCTGGGTGAGGCTGGTGGCAGTGCCCGTGGTGTTGCCCGACGTCTGGAAGTCGCGCATCACGTTGGTCAGCTCGCGCTGGCCGACGGTCGCACCGACGATCGAGAGCAGCGAGGTGTCCTTGATCAGCAGCACGAACTCGTTGGTCAGCGGCGGGATGATGATCCGGAAGGCCTGCGGGATCACGATGTGGACCATCGTCGCCACCGGGCCCATGCCGAGCGAGCGGGCGGCCTCGGCCTGGCCCTTGGGCACGGCCTGGAGGCCCGCGCGCAGGGTCTCGGCCATGTAGGCGCCGGCGACCAGCACCAGCCCGACCACACCCGCTCCGGCGGTGCCGCCAGGCGGCTTCCAGTGGAAGGCGATCGGCACGGCGAAGGCCATGAACAGGATCGTCACCAGGGCGGGCAGGCCACGGAACAGCTCGATGTAGCCGGTCGCGAGCCAGCGATAGGCCACGACGTCGGACATCTTCATCAGGGCGAGCAGCAGTGCCAGCGCCAGGCCGAGCGCGAACGCGATGATCGTGTAGACAGCCGTGTTCTTCACGCCGGTCACGATGAGGTCGTGCCAGTTGCCGGCGAGGCCGGGCGCCCAGAAGTTGGCGCGGACGTTGGGCCAGTCGACCGAGACCGCGAGAAAGACGACGACCGCGGCCAGGACGCCGTAGAGGACGCCCTGACGCAGTCTCCTCTTGGTGGAGCGCTTCACCTCAGTTGGTCGCGAAGTACTTGTTGTAGATCGTGGTGTACGTGCCGTCCGACTTCATCTTGGCCAGGTCGGCGTCGATGGCGTCGATCAGGCCGGTGTTGCCCTTCTTGGCGGCCAGCCCGTACTTCTCGCCGGTGCTGTACTTCTCCACGACCTTGTAGCCGCCGGCCTGCTGGTGGGCCAGGTTGACCGGGAGGTCCTGCAGCAGCGCGTCGACCTGACCGGCCTTGAGTGCCTGGAACTCCTCGGCGTCGCTGGGGAAGTCGACGATGCTGGCACCGCTGGCATGCTCGGTGGCGTAGTCCTTGCCGGTGGTGCCCTTCTGGACACCGACCTTCTTGCCCTTGAGGTCGGCGATCGAGGTGATCGAGGAGCCGTCCGGGACCAGCAACGACTGCTCGGAGTCGTAGTAGCCGTCGGAGAACTCGAGGTGCTTGGCCCGGTCGGGGGTGATCGTGAGCGCGGAGGCGACGAGGTCGCAGGTGCCGGCGTTGAGCGTGAGGCCGCTCTGCAGGCCGTCGAAGTCCTCGTCGAGGTACTTCAGCTTCAGACCCAGGTCGCTGGCCAGCTTGGAGACGATGTCGACGTCGAAGCCCTTGAAGCCGAGCGAGGAGGACTTGTCGAAGTCCTCGAACGGGGCGAAGGGGACGTCGCTGCACACGGTGAGCGTCCCCGAGGAGATCAGCGACAGGTTGGCGGCGGCGCCGCTGGCCGTCGTCGACGAGGTGTCCGTCGCAGTGTTCGAGGAACTGCCGCAGGCGGCGAGCATCAGGGTGGCGGCTGCGGCGGTGACGCCGAGCAACGTGCGCTTGATCATGGACGCACACCCTAGACCCGCCGTCATGCTCTGTCGCACCATCGGGGGACGGATTTTCACGTTCGTAACAAGCGGCGTCCCCGCACGGCCTCCTCGGACGGGGCGGCGGCCTTTACGCAGGTCGGGCGGCCGCTGTCAAGGGTGTACCGAACGGTGTGGGCGGCGTACTCTCTGCGGCTGGGAGCCCGTGTCCTGGGGGAGGACGGGAGCGCTCCCAGGACCGAGGGATCCACCGACTAGTGGGGTGTACTGGAGTGACGCGCTCAGTCGTGACGCTGCGTGAGGCCGTGGTTGCCGATGCGCTCTTCCTGGCGGAGGTCTGGCACCACAGCCTGCGCCGTGCCGATCGCCAGGATCAGGTCGCCGACCTCGAGGTCGTCATCAAGGCCGCCGCCGCCTCCCCGGAGCAGCGCCTGGTGATCGCCCAGTACGACGGCGAGCCGGTCGGCGCTGTCTTCCTGCGCGCCACCAGCCTCAGCCCGATCAACCTCGAGCCGGTCATGCAGGTGGTGGCACCGCACGTCCTGCCCTCGGCGCGTCGCAAGGGCGTCGGACGGGCGTTGATGGAGGCGGCCGTGACCTTCGCCGACGAGTTGGGCATGGGACACGTGATGACGGCAGCCTCGTCCACCTCGCGCGACGGCAACCGCTTCCTGGCCCGGCTCGGCTTCGGCTCGCACGCGACGCTGCGCGTTGCCCCCACCGCCATCCTGCGCGGTCGGCTCACCGCCCGGCTGACAGCCGGCCAGCGAGCCGTCGCGAACCGCGGTCACCTCGGGCAGGTGCTGGCCGCCCGGCGCTCGATGCGGCAGCCGCGGGGTACCTCGGCGTCGGCCTGAGCCCGCACGCCGCCGGAGGACCCGCCTCAGCCGACCCGCTCGGGATCGATCAGCGCGCAGGTAATCCGAGCGGTGCACACCCGCTTGCCCCGCTCGTCGGTCACCACGACCTCGTACGTCGCCGACGTGCGTCCCAGGTGTGCCGGCGTCGCCACGCCCGTCACGGTTCCCCGGGTCGCCGAGCGGTGGTGGGTGGCGTTGATGTCCACCCCGACCGCGAGCTTGCCCATCGTCTGCGCGTGCATCCCCGAGCCGACCGACCCGAGCGTCTCCGCGAGCGCTATCGAGGCGCCGCCGTGCAGCAACCCGTACGGCTGGGTGTTGCCCTCGACCGGCATGGTCGCGACCACGCGCTCGGGACTCGCCTCGAGCAGCTCGACGCCCATCTTGTCGTTGAGGCCGCCCATGCCGTGCGGCATGGAGTCGATGAAGGCGCGCAGCTGCTCGCTCGTGGCGGGGGTCGTCTCGGCGTTCGTCATGCCAGCATGGTGGCAGAAGCCGGGGACCGAACCTGTCGGTGAGGGCGGATAGGCTCGGCCTGTGCCGAGCCACATCGCCTCCTCCGCCCGTCCGCGCCTGCTGCTGCTCGACGGCCACTCGCTGGCCTACCGAGCCTTCTTCGCGCTGCCGGTGGAGAACTTCTCGACCACCACCGGCCAGCACACGAACGCGGTCTACGGCTTCACCTCGATGCTCATCAACGTGCTGCGCGACGAGCAGCCGACCCACGTCGCCGTCGCCTTCGACGTCTCCCGGCAGACGTTCCGGATGGAGCAGTACAGCGAGTACAAGGCCAAGCGGAACAAGACGCCCGACGAGTTCAAGAGCCAGCTGCCGCTGATCGAGGACGTCCTGACCGCCCTGCACATCCCGTTCCTGAAGAAGGACGGCTTCGAGGCCGACGACATCATCGCCACTCTCGCGACGCAGGCGCGCGAGCACGGGATGGACGTCCTCATCCTGACCGGCGACCGCGACTCGCTGCAGCTGGTCCGCGACGAGGTGACGGTGCTCTACCCGATGCGCGGCGTGTCCGACCTGGCCCGCATGACGCCGGAGGCGGTCGAGGCGAAGTACGGCGTGAGCCCGCAGCGCTATCCCGAGTTGGCGGCGCTGGTGGGGGAGGACTCCGACAATCTTCCCGGCGTGCCCGGTGTCGGGCCCAAGACCGCGGCGAAGTGGATCGCCACCTACGACGGCCTCGACAACGTGATCACGCATGCCGACAAGATCACGGGCAAGGCCGGTGACAACCTGCGGGCCCACCTCGGCGACGTGATCCGCAACCGCCAGCTCAACGCGCTGGTCTGCGACCTCGAGCTCGGGCGCGGCCCGGCCGACCTGGCGGTCCAGCCGTGGGACCGGCAGGAGGTGCACACGCTCTTCGACAGCCTGGAGTTCCGCGTGCTGCGCGACCGGCTCTTCGAGACCCTCACCAGCGAGGAGCAGATCGAGGAGGGGGGCTTCGACCTCGACGGGCGCAAGCTCGCCGCCGGCGAGGTCGCCGGGTTCCTCGACGGACTCGGCTCGGACCGGATCGGGTTGCACGTGCGCGGTGCCTGGGGCTCGGGCACGGGCCGCGTCGACGGCATCGCCTTCGCCACCGCGCCCACCCCGGACGGTGCCGGTCGTGCCGGCTACCTCGAGGTCGCCGACCTGACACCCGAGGACGAGACGGCGCTCGCCACCTGGCTCGCCGACGCCCGGAGGCCCAAGGTGCTCCACGACGCCAAGGGTCCCCAGCTCGCACTCGCCGCCCACGGCTGGCCGCTGGCGGGTCTCGCCAGCGACACCGCCCTCGCCGCCTACCTGGTGCGTCCCGACCAGCGCTCCTACGATCTGGCGGACCTGACCCTGCGCTACCTCAAGCGCGAGCTCAAGTCCGAAGCGGACGACGGGCAGGGCGCGCTCTTCGACGAGCTCGAGGGCGGCGCCGACGACCTCGCCGCCACCGCGATGCTCCACGCCCGCGCCGTCCTGGACCTGGCGCACGCGCTGGACACCGAGCTCGAGGGTGCCGGCGGCACGCGCCTGCTGGCCGACCTCGAGCTGCCGCTGCTGGGCCTGCTCGCGCGGATGGAGCAGACCGGGATCGCGATCGATGCCGACCATCTCGACGACCTGGAACGGCACTTCGCCGCCGAGGTGAAGCAGGCCGCCGAGGAGGCCTACGCGGTGATCGGCAAGGAGATCAACCTCGGCTCTCCCAAGCAGCTGCAGGTGGTGCTCTTCGACGAGCTCGACATGCCCAAGACCAAGCGCACCAAGACCGGCTACACCACCGACGCCGACGCGCTGCAGGCGCTCTACGTCAAGACCGAGCACCCGTTCCTGCTCGCGCTGCTGCGCCACCGCGACGTCACCCGCTTGCGGGTGACGATCGAGGGGCTGCTCAAGACCGTGCAGCCGGACGGTCGCATCCACACGACGTTCAACCAGACGATCGCCGCCACCGGTCGGCTCTCCAGCACCGATCCCAACCTGCAGAACATCCCGATCCGCACCGAGGAGGGCCGCCGGATCCGCGAGGCCTTCGTGGTGGGGCACAGCGTGGGGGGCACGGCGTACGACTGCCTGATGACGGCCGACTACAGCCAGATCGAGATGCGGATCATGGCGGACCTGTCCGGCGACCAGGCCCTGATCGAGGCGTTCCGGTCCGGCCACGACTTCCACGCCACCACCGCCTCCCGCGTGTTCGGGGTGCCGGCCGACGAGGTCTCCTCCGAGCAGCGCGCCAAGATCAAGGCGATGAACTACGGCCTGGCCTACGGCCTGTCCGCCTTCGGTCTCTCCCAGCAGCTGGGCATCGAGCCCGCGGAAGCCCGCGGCCTGATGGACGACTACTTCCAGACCTTCGGGGGCATCCGCGACTACCTGGCCGGCGTCGTGGACGAGGCTCGTCGCACCGGCTTCACCGAGACCATCCTGGGCCGCCGTCGCTACCTGCCCGACCTGACCAGCGACAACCGGCAGCGTCGTGAGATGGCCGAGCGGATGGCGCTCAACGCGCCGATCCAGGGATCGGCGGCGGACCTGATCAAGGTGGCCATGCTCAACACCCAGGCCGCTCTCGACGCCTCAGGGCTCGCGTCGCGGATGCTGCTGCAGGTGCACGACGAGCTCGTGTTCGAGGTGGCGGTCGGCGAGCGCGAGGCGCTCGAGGCGCTGGTCCGCGAGCAGATGGGCGGCGCCGCCGACCTCGCCGTACCGCTCGATGTCTCGGTGGGGACGGGCCGCTCCTGGCACGAGGCGGCGCACTAGCCTCAGGCGACCGCGGCAGGCGTCTCGTCCTGCAGGTGTCGCAGGCTGAGGACCAACAGCACAGCGGTCAGGATCGCGTCCACGACCACGACCACCAGCACCAGGTGGGTCAAGGATCCCATCGTGATGCCCACCAGCGTCAGTGCGACAGCAGCGACCCACACCAGGAGCGAGGCGCCGCGGTGCTGGCGCGCCAGGACGCCGTAGACCAGCATCTGCAGCATCGCGAGCAGCGTGCCCACGACGGCGAAGAGCCACAGTCGGTGCTGGACGCCGGAGTACGACGCACCGCCGACGAAGATCATGGCCAGCCCGGAGAGCAGCCAGGCCCCGAGCGTCGAGGCCACGCCGACGATGCCGACGGCCACCAGGCTGCGCATCAGGGCGCTGCGCTGGGAGCCCTCGGTCGACATCGAGGGGAAGGCAACGACGACCACGAACTGCGGCAGGAACAGCACGGCCTTGGTCATGATCAGGCCACCGGCGTAGAGCCCCGCCTGGTGGTGGCTCAAGGTGTTGCGGGCGATCACGATGTCGAGGTTGGAGAGCACGAAGAACGCGAGCAGCGCTGTCGAGCTGCGCACTGTCTCGTTGACGACGTTGCGCAGCGAGTGCTCCTGCGCCCCGGCCGGGGAGGCGTCCGGACGCGGGTGGCGCAGCGCCCACCAGCCGACCACCACCGGAACGAAGGCCGCCAGGGTCACCCCCACCATCGCCGAGGTCTCGCTGGGTCTGATCAGGATGCAGACGGTGCCGACGAGCAGGCGCGGGATGCCGAGCCCCAGGTAGAGCAGCGAGAGCGGGAGCCAGCGGCGCTCGCCCTGCAGCATGCCCGCCTGCCCGCCGATCATGGTGAGGGGTACGGCGACCACGGCGACCAGGAGCGCCGGGACGATGCTGTCGAGCTGGAGCAGATGCCACACGAGCGGGGAGGCGACCAGCATGATCGCTCCGACGACGAGGCTGCCGCGGAGGCTGACCGTCTTGATCGTCCGCTCGATGCTCGCGATGTGGTCGGGTGCGGCAGCGATGCGGCGCGCGGCCGTCGCCTGGAGGCCCAGCTGCACGACGCCGATCACCAGCAGGAGGGCCATCAGGCTGGCGACGCCGCCGTACTGCTCCGGGCCGAGCCGCCGCGCCGCAGCGATCTGGAAGCCGTAGGTGGCGACGTTCATGACCACGATGGCGATCGCGAGACCGCCGCTGCCCTGGAAGAACGACAGCAGCCTGGAGCGGCCGGATGGGGGAGCCGTCACAGTCACGGAGACAGAGCCTAGGCCACGCGATGCCGACCGGTCGGATCAGCACGCCGCGAGCGCGCCCGCCGTCGGGAGGTGTAACTGGGGGTTAACTATTTCGAATCGGCATCTAACGCCCCGTTGAATGGGCAAAAAGTGTGACGCAACCTACACTTCACGACAGTTTGTGACCCGCGGGTAGCAAACCCCCGCGCGCAGGTTGGGCCGCGGGACGCATCTGGAGGGAGTCCGCGCGATGCGCGCAACTTTGTCGTCCTTGCTGACGCCGGCCGTGCTGGCGGTCGCCGTCGTGGTCGTGATCGCGGTGAGCTCCGCGCTCGACCTGGAGATCGAGCCCTATGCCCTGGCGGGCGTCCTTGCCGGCGCGATCGTGGCACTCATCCCGGACCGCTCGGCCTGGACGCGGCTGGGCTCCTTCGCCGTCGGCTTCGTTGCGGTCTGGATCGGCTTCCTGCTGCGCGCGGGCCTGCTGCCCGACACCGAGGGTGGCCGGGCGGTGGCTGCCGTCGTCACCCTGGTCATCTGTCTGATCGCCCTCGCCGTGGCGCGGGGCCGGCTGCCGCTGTCGGCGATGCTGCTCGGCGTCGTGCTGTTCAGTGCCTCCTACGAGGCTGCGTTCGTGGCCGACGAGCCCCGGGTCGTCTCCACCTCGCTCGACGCCGCCACCGCTCTGGTGTTCGCCGTAGCCGTCGGCTTCGCCGTCGCGGTGCTCTCCGCCGGGCGGGTTCCCGCCGGCGACACCGCTCCCGATGTCACGCCGAGCGCGTCGACCTGGTCGATGCGGCCGCGCCGCGATCGGCTGACCGACACCGCTGCCACCACCGCCGCTCCCAACACCGAGGTGACCCGATGAACCGCACCCCCCTCATCCGGCCGCTCGCCATCGCCGCCGTCCTGACCACGGGTCTGCTCGGCACCGGAGCCGCCAGCGCCGCCACCGGCACCGCCGGGGCGGGGGTCGACGTCAGCAACACCGAGACCGTGCAGGTCTACGTCAGTCCCGACGGCAAGCTCGGCCAGCAGCACATCTACGAGCAGCTGGTCCTCACCGGGCACGGCAAGGCGGACGTGGTCAACCCGATCACGACCAGCGGCCTGCGCAACCTCGACAGCTTCTCCGGGGTGCACGTCAAGGACGGCAACCAGATCGTCGACACCACCGTCGACGGTGAGAAGGACCTGCGCACGGTCAGCAACTACCACGGCGATCTGCCGCTCACGCTCAAGGTCTCGTACAAGCTGAACGGCAAGCCGGTCAAAGCTGCCGACATCGTCGGCAAGTCGGGCCACCTGGACGTCTCGTACACGATCAAGAACACCAGCGGGAAGCCCACCCAGCTCAGCTTCGACGACGGCAAGGGCGGCACCGTCAGCAAGATGGTGAACGTGCCGATCCCGATGGTCGCCAGCATGAGCGTCGATGCGCCGACCGACTTCCGCGACGTCTCCTCGCACGAGGCGAGCATGGGCGGCGACGGTCACGGTGGGACGCTGATGCAGTTCACCCTCACGCTGCTGCCGCCGATCGGGCCCGCGGAGGCGACGTTCGGCTACAGCGCCGACATCACCGACGGCGTCGTCCCCAGCGCCGAGATCAACGCGCTGCCCGTGGACCCGCTGGCCAGCCCGACCTTCGCCAGCGCCGCCTCCAGCTACAAGGGCGGTGCCGACACCGGTGTCCAGCTGACCGCGGGCGCGCTGAAGATGGACGCCGGCCTGGTCAAGCTCCAGGGCGGCGCCTCCGACCTGGTCGCCGGTCTGATCAAGCTGCACGACGGCGCCGGCCAGCTCAGCACCGGCCTGAAGGACACTGCCGCACCGGGAGCCGCGAAGCTTGCCGACGGGACCACCCAGCTCGATGACGGCGGCAAGCAGCTCGCCGACGGCGCCGGCCAACTGACCGCGGGCCTGAAGAAGCTGAAGTCCAAGGCGCCGGCCCTGGCCGACGGAGTCAGCCAGATCTCCGACGGACAGCAACAGATCGCCGCCGGCCTCACCACGCTCTACGACGGCGTCACGGACCCGGACAAGAAGGCGCAGCTGCAGCAGCTGGTCGGCTGGGCGAACACGGTGCAGACCGAGCTGGGCACTGCCGCCGACGCCGAGAACGAGAACCTGAACACGGTCGCGGGCTCTCTCGCAGCGATCGAGAATCATCTGGCGAATCTGCCCGACTCGGCGGACAAGACCGCCGCCCTCGACGCCGCTCGCAAATGGCTGTCGAAGGACTCCTCGGGCAAGTGGACCGCTGGCGCCCTGCCGACCGACCTGGCCTTCAAGGCGGGACTGATCGGGATCGGCCTCAAGCAGGTGCAGTCGTCGCTGCAGGACATCGCCAACGGACTCGGCACCCCCTCCTCGGGTTGCCCGACGGACAAGACGAAGCAGACGCTGCGTGGCTGCATGGCGGCCCTGGTCGCCGGCGGGAAGAAGCTCGACCACGCCGTGCCGAAGCTGCGCTCGGGCGTCAACCAGCTGGCGGCGGGCAGCACCAAGCTCTCGACGGGTGCAGGCCAGCTCAGCGACGGCCTCGGTCAGGCCAACACCGGCGCGCATCAGCTCGCCGACGGCCTGGGAACCGCCGCGGACGGCGCCGGTCAGATCGACGACGGTCTCGGGACCGCCTCGGCCGGTGCCCCCAAGATCGTGGCGGGTGCCAAGAAGCTGTCGGTGAAGGGCAGCCAGAAGATCGCCGCGGCCGGTGAGGACACCGCGCAGAGCTACGGCGAGATGTACGCCGAGCTCGTCGCCGGTGCCAAGCGCGCCAACACCGAGGCGATGGCGGTAGGTGCGCCGAAGGGCGCGTCGTCGCTGATGGCCTACCAGTTCGTCATCACCGGCGCCGACGGCCAGGTCGGCCGCAACGTGACCCGCACGCTGCTGGGCGGAGGCCTGCTGGTGGTGGCGGCCGGCGGGATGCTGCTGCGGCGCCGCTTCTGGGCCTAGGCGGCTCGCTTCGGGGATTCACCCGACATCCGAGGGGGTGACGGCCTGTTCGCACAGGCCGTCGCCCCCTACGTGTGTCTGTCCTCCGCTGCCGCGCCCCGGCTCAGTCGAGGTTCCCCGCGAAGATGGCCGTCCCCGGCGTGATCAGCCCCCGCGTCCGGGACCAGCCGCCCCAGACCCGCTCGTGGTGCTCGGGCCACTGCGGCTCGACCAGGTCGGTGATCCGGAATCCGGCGCCGGCGAGCAGCGCGACCCAGTCGCCCAGGGTGCGGTGATGCTCCACGTAGGTGGTGAGACCGGTCGCGTCGTCGACCTCGACGTACGGCGTGCGGTCCCAGTAGGACTGCGAGGCGATCAGGCCCTCCTCGCCGGGGTCGTCGGGGAACATCCAGCGCGTCGGGTGGGTGATCGAGAACGCGAACCGGCCGCCTGGCCGCAGCACGCGTGCCACCTCGCCGACGGCGACGTCGATGTCCTTGACGAACTGCAGGGCGCCGAACGAGCAGAACACCACGTCGAAGCTGCCGGTCCGGAACGGCAACTGGGTGGCCGTCGCCTGGACGGCGGGGACGACGACGCCGGTGGACTCGTCGATGCGCCGCGAGTGCTGCAGCTGGCGGTGGGACAGGTCCAGCCCGGTCGCCCGACCACCCTGCGTCCGGACCCAGCGCGAGCACTGGCAGGCGCCGGAGCCGAGCTCCAGCACGTCCTTGTCGGCGATGTCGCCCAGGACCCGCAGCTCGGCCTCGCCGATGCCCTCCGGTCCCCAGACGAAGCCGATGTCCCCGAGGAAGGTGCCGTGGGTGTCCTGGTACTCGTCCGCGTAGCGGTCCCAGTCGGGCCCGTTGGCCCGGCGGGACTCGTCCTCGCTGACGGGGCGGCGCTCGGCTCGCACCGGCGTGGGCGCGGGCCAGACGATCGGTTGCTCCACGCGGACAGACTCTACCGATGTCCGCGATGACGAAGCGGGCGCGGACCGGTCGGTTCCGCGCCCGCCCCCGCCCCGCCATGGTGCGGTCTGGGCTGATCCCGCAGGAGCAGTCGTCGTGCGACGACTCCCGTTCCGGGCGAGGGGAGTCGTGATCGCGACGGTCCGTCACCGATGCGGGGACAGCGGCGGATCGTCGCGCCTCCAACGAGGGGCGCGAGCGCGGGTTATCGGTACGCCGGATACTGGTCGCACTGGTCCAGATCACCCTTGACAGGTGCCGATCCCGGCGTCGTCGTGGGTGCGGAAGCGGGCTGACGCCGCGGTTGGACGCGGCCCCGCCCGGCGTCGTACCCTGATAGGGCGTGTGGAGTCTGCCCAGGTCCCAGACCGAGCGGATCCAGGCTCGCTATTGATGCCGAGTTCGACGAACTGGTGCTCGGTGCTCCAACCGGTCGGTAGTGAAAACGAGGCTTCCTCGCGCGCCCGTACGACTATCTGCCCATCCAAGGACAATCCTTCAATATGACGACCATCTCCCTTCCGGACTACGACGCGCCGCAGGTCGCGGTCAACGACATCGGGTCCGAAGAGGCCTTCCTCGCCGCCATCGACGAGACCATCAAGTACTTCAACGACGGCGACATCGTCGACGGCACCATCGTCAAGGTGGACCGCGACGAGGTTCTGCTCGACATCGGCTACAAGACCGAGGGCGTCATCCCCTCGCGTGAGCTGTCGATCAAGCACGACGTCGACCCCTCCGAGGTTGTCGCGGTCGGCGACAAGGTCGAGGCTCTCGTCCTCCAGAAGGAGGACAAGGAGGGTCGTCTGATCCTGTCCAAGAAGCGCGCTCAGTACGAGCGTGCCTGGGGCACCATCGAGCAGATCAAGGATGAGGACGGCGTCGTCGAGGGCACCGTCATCGAGGTCGTCAAGGGCGGCCTGATCCTCGACATCGGTCTGCGCGGCTTCCTGCCGGCGTCGCTCGTGGAGATGCGTCGCGTCCGCGACCTGCAGCCCTACGTCGGCCAGACCCTCGAGGCCAAGATCATCGAGCTCGACAAGAACCGCAACAACGTGGTCCTCTCGCGCCGTGCCTGGCTCGAGCAGACCCAGTCCGAGGTTCGCCACGGCTTCCTGACCCAGCTCCAGAAGGGCCAGATCCGCAAGGGCGTCGTCTCCTCGATCGTCAACTTCGGTGCGTTCGTGGACCTCGGCGGCGTCGATGGTCTGGTGCACGTCTCCGAGCTGTCCTGGAAGCACATCGACCACCCGTCCGAGGTCGTCACCGTGGGCGACGAGGTCACCGTCGAGGTTCTCGACGTGGACATGGACCGCGAGCGTGTCTCCCTGTCGCTGAAGGCGACCCAGGAGGACCCGTGGCAGCACTTCGCCCGTACCCACCAGATCGGTCAGATCGTCCCGGGCAAGGTCACCAAGCTGGTGCCGTTCGGCTCGTTCGTCCGCGTCGAGGAGGGCATCGAGGGCCTGGTCCACATCTCGGAGCTGGCCGAGCGCCACGTCGAGATCCCGGAGCAGGTCGTCCAGGTCAACGACGACGTCATGGTCAAGATCATCGACATCGACCTCGAGCGTCGCCGGATCTCGCTGTCCCTCAAGCAGGCCAACGAGACCACGGCCGCCGCGGACGTCGAGGAGTTCGACCCGACCCTCTACGGCATGGCTGCGACCTACGACGAGCAGGGCAACTACATCTACCCGGAGGGCTTCGACCCGGAGACCGGTGAGTGGCTCGAGGGCTTCGACGAGCAGCGCGCCGCCTGGGAGGAGCAGTACGCCAAGGCGCACGCTCGCTGGGAGGCCCACGTCAAGCAGCAGGCCGAGGCCAAGCAGGCCGAGGCCGAGGCCGGCGAGGCCACCTCGTACTCCTCCGCGGCTCCGGCCGCCGAGGAGACCGGCGGCTCGCTCGCCTCGGACGAGGCGCTGCAGGCTCTGCGCGAGAAGCTGACCGGCAACAACTGATCGAGCGCGCCGGGCACGCACCGGACGCACGTGAGGATCGAAGGCCCGACTCCCTGCTGGGGGTCGGGCCTTCGGCGTTGTCGGTGCTCGCTCAGTCGAACCAGGCGGGCCGGCGACGGGTGGCGAAGCGGTCGTGGGTGGCCCAGGCGATCAACGAGGTCAGGGCGATCAGCAGGAGCAGCGCGGCGATGATGGTCATGGCATGAATCGTGCGCTCGTTCAGATCCGGCCACGAGTGGCAGGGATGACACTCTTGCGCGATTTACTGCCAGATGACAGGCTCGACTCGTGCTGTCCAACGTCGCGGTGGTCATCTTCGACGGGGTGAACCCGTTCGAGTTCGGCTCCGCCTGCGAGGCGTTCGGCCTGGATCGCCGCGATCACGGCGTGCCGTTGCTCGACTTCGCGGTCTGCGCCCCGCGGGCCGGATCGGTCCGCACCCGACTCGGCTTCGGCATCACCGCCGATCACGATCTGGGGCGGGTCGCCGAGGCGGACCTGGTGGCGGTGCCCGCGACCGGGCGCGGTCCGGAGGTGCCACCCGAGGTCGTCGCGGCACTGCAGGCGGCGTACGCGCGCGGCGCCCGGCTGCTGAGCTACTGCTCGGCCGCCTTCACGCTGGGCGCTGCCGGTCTGCTCGACGGGCGCGAGTGCACGACGCACTGGATGTACACCGACGAGCTCGCCGAGCGACACCCCGAGGCGAAGGTGGTGCCGGAGGTGCTCTACGTCGACTCCGGCCAGGTCGTCACCAGCGCCGGCACCGCAGCCGGGTTGGATGCCTCGTTGCACATCTGGCGCGAGGAGTACGGCGCCGCGATCGCCAGCACGATCGCCCGCCGGATGGTGGTGCCGCCGCAGCGCGACGGCGGCCAGGCGCAGTTCATCGCCCGGGCGGTGCCCGAGTGTGAGGCCGAGACGCTCGGCCCGTTGCTCGGCTGGATCGCCGCCAACCTCGGTGAGGACCTCGACGTCGAGTCACTGGCCCGACGCTCGCTGATGTCGCCGCGCACGTTCGCCCGCCGGTTCCGTGCCGAGACCGGCGCGACGCCGCACGCCTGGGTGACGCGCCAGCGGCTGCTGCGGGCCGAGGAGCTGCTCGAGCAGTCGGACCGCTCGGTGGAGTGGATCGCGCAGGAGGTCGGCTTCGGCAACGCCGCCACCCTGCGGCACCACTTCCTCAAGGCCCGGGGCATCAGCCCGCAGGCCTACCGGCGCCGTTTCGGCAGCTGATTCGTCGCGCCTCGGGCAACATGGCTCGGGTGACGTGGCTCGGGCGACGCGGCTGCACGTCCGGGTGCCGGCGACCGCCTCGCACGGCTGCCGCCTCACGCCGCCTGCTGGAGCCCGCCGCGCACCAGCTCGGCGTAGGTGCCGCCGGCGAGCAGGAGCTCCTCGTGGGTGCCGAGCTCGACGATCCGGCCGTGATCCATCACCGCGATGAGGTCGGCGTTGCGCACCGTGCTGAGCCGGTGGGCGATCGTGATCGTGGTGCGGCCCTCCGCCAGCCGGTCGAGGGCGGCCTGCACCTCGCGCTCGGTGGTGTTGTCGAGCGCGCTGGTGGCCTCATCGAGCACCAGGACGCGCGGATCGCGCAACAGGGTGCGGGCGATGGCCAGCCGTTGCTGCTCGCCGCCGGAGAACCGGTGTCCCCGCGAACCCACCATGGTGTCGTAGCCGTCGGGCAGCGCGGCGATCAGGTCGTGGATCTGGGCGGCGCGGGCAGCGGCCTCGATCTCCGCATCGGTGGCGTCGGGACGGGCGTGCCGCAGGTTCTCCCGGACGGTGGCGTGCAGCAGGTAGGTCTCCTGGGTCACCACCCCGACGGCATCGGCGACGTCGGCCAGGGTGAGGTCACGCAGGTCGACCCCGTCGAGCAGCACCCGGCCCGCGACCGGGTCGTGGAGGCGCGCGACCAGTCCGGCCAGGGTGGACTTGCCGCTGCCGGTCGCGCCGACCAGGGCCAGGCTGCCGCCCGCGGGAACGGACAGTGTGATGTCGTGCAGCACCGGCGTCGTGTCGTAGGCGAACCCGACGTGGTCGAAGGTGACCTCTCCGCGCACCGCACCGAGGCTGGTCGGGCTGACCGGGTCGTCGATCTCGACGGGCAGGTCGAGGTAGGTGAAGATCCTGCTGAACAGGGCCAGGCTCGAGGTGACGTCGACGCCGACGTTGAGCAGGCCCATCAGCGGCCGGAACAGGGAGCCCTGGAGCGACACGAACGCCACCAGGGTGCCGATCGTCATCCCCCCGCTCGTGGCGGGGAAGCCGGCTGCCAGGTAGAGGGCGGCCGGCACCGCGGCGAACACGATCTGCATCCATGCCATCCGCCAGCGCCCGGCGAGGGTGGAGCGGACCTCGAGCTCGATCAGGTCGCGGCTCGTCTCCTCGAACCGGTCCGCCAGGGCCGGTGCTGCGCCGAGGGTCTTGGTCAGCAGGATGCCGCTGACGGAGAGCCCCTCCTCGATCTGGACGTGCAGGTCGGCCATCTTGGCCTGGCGCTCGTTCGTCACCGCATAGCGCAGGCGGGCGACGCGGCGGGTGGTGACGACGGCCGGCGGCAGCACCACCAGGCTGATCAGTGCGAGCCGCCAGTCCATCGCGAGCATGGCGACGATGGTGCCCACGACCACTGTCACGTTGGCGGCGATCGAGGTGGCAGTGCTGGTGACGACGGCCTGCATGGAACCGATGTCGTTGATGATGCGCGACTGGATCTCGCCGCCGCGGGTGCGGGTGAAGAAGCCGACGGACTGTCGCTGCAGGTGGGCGAAGAGGCCGGTGCGCAGCTGGTGCATGACCTGCTGGCCCACCCGCGTGGAGAGCAGTGTCTGCCCGACGCCGAGGGCGGCGGTCACGATGGCGACGCCGACCATGGCCGCGACGCAGCCGATCAGCAGCGCGTGGTCGTGGCGGGGGAGCGCCTGGTCGATGACGTGACGGACCAGGAACGGCTGGGCAAGCCCGATGACGGAGCTGGCCACGATGAGCAGGACGACCACGCCGAGCGTGGCGCGGTGGGGGGCGAACAGGCGCGCGATGCGGCGCAGCTCGACGGGATGCTCCCGGAGCTGTCGCCTGTCGCTCGCCTTGTTGTGCGGGTCGCGGCCGTCTCGGCCGCCGGAGGCGGCGATCCGGGCGCCGCGGCCCGGTGCGCCGGCGCGCACCGCCGTCATGAAGTCACTCATCTCTCACCTCTTTCGTTGAGGTTACCTCACTATGAGGCGAACGCACCATCGGTAGGATTCATTCCGTGGAAGCGACGGGTGACCTGTTGATGGCGGCTGCTCGCACGCTGCGACGTCGCTACGGCGCCGCGATGGCGCGCTGGGAGATCACCCCCGGCCAGGCTCGGGCCCTGCGGGTGGTCTGCGAGGCAGGCGCGCTGCGACTCTCCGCGATCGCCGACGAACTGCGCATCGTGCCCCGCTCGGCGACCGAGGTCGTCGACGCGCTGCAGGAGCGCGGGCTGGTGATCCGCGAGGCCGACCCGGCCGATCGGCGCGCGACCTCGGTCGTCCCCACGGCCAGGGGTCGGCAGGTGTCGGCGCTCCTGGAGGAGGCACGAACGACGCAGGCAGAGGACCTGCTCGCCGTCCTGGCACCGGAGGACCGTGCCGCGCTGGACCGGATCCTGCGGCTCATCGTCGAGCAGTAGTCTCACCTTCCATGCGAGTGGGACTCACCGGCGGTATCGCCTCGGGCAAGAGCACTGTCTCGGCGCTGTTGGCCGAGCTGGGGGCTGTGGTGATCGACGCCGACCAGCTGGCGCGGGACGTGGTCGCCCCGGGGACCCCTGGCCTGGCGAGGATCGTCGACGCGTTCGGTCCCGAGGTGCTGACCCCGGGAGGCGAGATGGATCGGCCCAAGGTCGGTGCCCTGGTCTTCGCCGACCCGGACAAGCTGCGCATGCTGGAGGCGATCGTCCACCCCCTCGTCCGCGAGCGCGGTGCCGAGCTCGAGGCCGCGGCCCCGGCCGGATCGGTCGTCGTGCACGACATCCCGTTGCTGGCCGAGACCGGTCAGGCGGAGCGGTTCGACGCTGTCGTCGTGGTCGACGTACCGCAGGAGACGCAGATCGAGCGTCTGCTGCGCGACCGCGCGATGACTCGCGAGGACGCGCTCGCCCGGATCGCCGCCCAGGCGACCCGGGACCAGCGGCGCGCCGTGGCGACGTACGTCATCGAGAACACCGGGACGCGCGAAGACCTCCGCCAAGCAGTAGCGGAGGTCTTCGAGCGGCTGGTCCCGAGCTGAGGCCTCAGGCCGCCAGATCGGGGTCGGCGAAGCGCCGCAGCTTCTGCAGCGCCTCACGCTCCAGCTGGCGCACGCGCTCGGCCGAGATGCCGTGCTTCTGGCCGATGTCGGCGAGCTTGTGCTGGCGGCCGTCGACCAGGCCGTAGCGGGCCCGGATGATGTCGGCGGCCCGGTCGTCGAGCTGCCCGACCAGGCTGTTGAGCCGCTCCCGGGACTCGGTGTCCAGGACGGTCGAGTCCGGACCCGGCGAGGTCTCCTGGGCCATCAGGTCGCCCAGCGAGGTGTCGCCGTCCTCGTCGACGGGCGAATCGAGGCTGACGTGCTCGCGTCCCCAGGCCATCAGGTCCAGCACGCGCTCGACCTCCATGCCCAGCTCCTTGGCGATCTCCTCCGGCTCCGGGTCGCGACCGAGCTGGCGCTCCAGGGTGCGGCGGGCGCCACCGACCTGGTTGAGCTCCTCCACCACGTGCACCGGCAGCCGTACGACGCGGGCCTGCTGGGCGATGCCTCGGGTGATGGCCTGTCGCACCCACCACGTGGCGTAGGTGGAGAACTTGTAGCCCTTGGTGTAGTCGAACTTCTCGACGGCCCGGATCAGGCCGGTGTTGCCCTCCTGGATCAGATCGAGCATCGGCATCTGGGCACGGCCGTACTTCCGGGCGATCGATACCACCAGCCGCAGGTTCGCGGTGATGAACTGGTCGACGGCCTTCTGGCCCTCCTCGGCCAGCCATTCGAGCTCCTCGCGGGTGGCGCCGCCCGGTGCCTTGCGGCCCGTGCGCCTCTCCGCCAGCAGGTGCTCGGCCATCAACCCGGCCTCGATCGCCTTGGAGAGCTCTACCTCCTTGGCCGCGTCCAGGAGGTCGTTGCGCGCGATCTCGTCCAGGTAGAGACCGACGCTGTCGCGTCCCTCGATCTCACGTGTCGCGGTCTTCGTCGCCATGGGGCCCTCCTCACGCAGCGGGCACTAGCCCGATGTTGATGACAACGCAGCAAGTGCCCCGGAGATTCCCT
The DNA here is from genome assembly GCF_029873215.1 of Nocardioides sp. BP30. NCBI lineage: Bacteria > Bacillati > Actinomycetota > Actinomycetes > Propionibacteriales > Nocardioidaceae > Nocardioides > Nocardioides lacus. The sequence continues at coordinate 1,880,898 of NZ_CP123620.1, forward strand.
CGGTATGCCCTCGGGCGGACCGGCTGCCGCGTCGTGCTCTTGCCAGGTTCGACGCGCGGGAGCCACGAGAAGTTGCCGCTGCCGGCAGATCTCAGGGAGTTCTCAGGGCAAGCCCTGGGACGGGTTCGCGGAGGCGACGGTGACGACACCCGGCACCACGACCTCGGCATAGACCCCGAAGCACGGCTCGCCGTCGGCGTTGCGCGGCCGGTACGCCGAGAGCGTGCGCAGCAGCCGGCCCTCGCGCCGGCCCGTGCGCGGATCGACGTCGATGACAGCGCAGCGCCCGATCCCGGCGCCGACGCGGACCACCGCCGAACCGAGCCGGAGCTCCCGTCCCTCCCAACCGTCCTCGGCGCCCGGGCCCTCGGCGGAGTCGATGACGAAGGTCGCCCGGAACCGCGCCGGATCCATTCGCGTACCCGTCCGGGCGGCCAGCTCCGCCAGCGAGGCCCGGGTGACCACGGAGACGCCGGCGCCGTAGACGACGGCGCGTGGCGGCGCCGCGGCGAGCGTGACGGGCCGACCGAGGTGGTCGGAGAGCAGCGCAGCGTGCGGACCGTCGAGCAGGGCGAGCTCGGCCGGACGTCCCCAGTACTCGCAGATCAGCCGCTCGCCGGTCGGGTGGGGCGTGGCGACGGCGCTGCGCCCGTCGGGCAGAGCGATGCGCAGGACGCCGTCCCGATCGCTCGCGTCCACCGCCGTCAGCGCCGGGTGCTGCACCGTGCGCAGCACCCGGCGGGCGGGGGCGTCGACCAGGCAGAGCCGACGGTCGCCGACAGCACCGTGGGGATCGAGCACCACCCGTTCGAGGCTGAGGTGGCGCGTGCCCTTGACCGCCGAGAAGCCGGCGCGCAGGACGGTCGGATCAGGCAAGGCCGAGACGGTCCAGGATCCAGCTGAGGCTGAAGGCACGGTCGTGCCAGGCCTGGTACCGGCCGGAGACGCCGCCGTGCCCGGCGTTCATCTCCGTCTTGAGCAGGACGTCGGCCCCGGCGACGGCGCGCAGCCGGGCGACCCACTTCGCCGGCTCCACGTACAGGACCCGGGTGTCGTTGAGCGAGGTCTCCGCGAGGATCGGTGGGTAGGGCAGGTCGGCGACGTTGTCGTAGGGCGCGTAGGAGGCGATGTAGTCGTAGACCTCCGGATCGGCCTCGGGGTTGCCCCACTCGTCGTACTCGACCACCGTCAGCGGCAGCGACGCGTCCAGCATGGTGGTGAGGTTGTCCACGAAGGGCACCGCCGCCACGATGCCGCCCCACTGCTCCGGCGCGAGGTTGGCGATCGCGCCCATCAGCAGGCCGCCGGCGCTGCCGCCCTCGGCCACTGTCAGCTCCGGCGAGGTCCAGCCGGTCTCGACCAGGTGCCGGGCGCAGGCGATGAAGTCGGTGAACGTGTTGCGCTTGTGCAGCACCTTGCCGTTGTCGTACCAGCCGCGGCCCATCTCGCCGCCGCCCCGGACGTGCGCGATGGCGAAGGCCGCTCCCCGGTCGAGCTCGGAGAGCCGGAACAGCGAGAAGCCCGGGTCCATCGAGGCCTCGTAGGAGCCGTAGCCGTAGAGGTGCAGCGGCAGCGGCCGGCCCGCGGCCAGGGCCGCCGCGCGGACGTCGCGCCGTACGACCAGGGAGATCGGCACCCGTACGCCGTCCTCGGCGGTGGCCCACAGCCGGTGTTCCTCGTACTCCTCACGGTCGAAGTCCCGGCCGTCCAGCGGCAGCACCGGCTGCTGCTTGCGCAGGGTGAGGCTGCGGTCGCGGACGTCGTAGTCGTAGACCGAGCTCGGCGTGCGCAGGCTGGTGTAGCCCAGCCGGACCGTGGGCTGGTCGAAGGCCGGGTTGCCGCCGGACCCGATGGTGTAGATCTCGTCCTCGAAGCGCACCAGGTAGTCGTCGCCGATGCCGTCGTCGCCGAGCTCGATGATGCGCAGCTGGGTCAGGCCCTCGCTGCGCTGGTGCACCACGAGGTGGCCGGCGAAGGCGTCCACGTCCTCCAGCCGTACGGCGGGGTCGTGGGCGATCAGCGGCTTCCACTGTGACCGCGGCGTCGGCGCGATCGGGGCGGTCGCCAGCTCGAAGTCGGCGCCGGTGGCGTTGTGCAGCACGAGGAAGAGGTCCTCGCCGGGTCCGCCGTTCGCACGCAGGCGGGCATGCTCGAGGCTGTACTCGATGCCCTCTTCACGGGCGGCGAAGAGCTGCCAGCCGGCCTCCGGCCTGTCCTGGTCGAGGAAGCGGTACTCGGTGCTGGTCTTGGCGCCCGACTCGATGACCAGGAAGCGGTCGCTGCGGGTGCGGCCCACGCCGCACCAGAAGCGCTCGTCGGTCTCGTGGTAGACGAGCTCGTCGTCGGCCTGGGTGCTGCCGAGCAGGTGTCGCCAGACCTTGTCCGGGCGCCAGGACTCGTCCACCGTCGAGTAGTAGAAGCTCTCCCCGGCGCGGTCCCAGGTGACCCCGCCCATCACGCCCTCGAGGAGGTCGGGCAGCAGCTCGCCGGTGGTCAGGTCCTTGACCCGCACGGTGTAGCGCTCGTCGCCCACGGTGTCGGTGCTGTAGGCCAGCAGCGTCGTGCTCGGGCTCACCGCGGAGCCGCCCAAGGAGAAGAAGGCGTGGCCCTCGGCCAGCTCGTTGTGGTCCAGCAGCACCTCCTCGCCCGGCAGGGCGGGCTGGTCGGCGGCGACCTGGGCCGGGGTCGGGGGCGTCCAGTCCTGCCAGGAGTCGGACTCGGGGTCGGCGACCGGGACGCGGCAGGAGGCGCCGTACTCCTTGCCCTCGAAGGAGCGGCCGTAGTACCAGTAGCCACGGTTGCGGGTGGGCACGGACAGATCGGTCTCGAGCGTCCGCGCCTTCACCTCGTCGAAGAGCCGCTGGCGCAGGCCGGCGAGGTGGGCGGTGCGCTCGGTCGTCCACTCGTTCTCCGCCTCGAGGTAGGCGATCACCTCGGGATCGTCCTTGGCGCGCAGCCACTCGTAGTCGTCGGTGCGCGTGCGACCGTGGTGGGTGGTGGTGTGCGGTGACTTCTTCGCGACGGGCGGCTGGCCGGACATGATCGTGACCCTATCCTCGGGTGCCATGCGACCTGCCGGGCGACCTGTCATGCATGTGGATCTCAACGCCGACCTCGGTGAGGAGGTCACCGACGACGCCGGGCTGCTCGCGGTGGTCACCTCGGCCAACGTCGCCTGTGGCTTCCACGCCGGCGACGCGGGCATCATGCGGTCGGTGTGCGCGCAGGCGGCCCGTCTCGGCGTCGCGGTCGGTGCGCAGGTCTCCTACGCGGACCGGGAGAACTTCGGTCGGGTCGCGCTGGAGGTGTCCTACGAGGTGTTGCGCGAGCAGGTCGAGGAGCAGGTCGCGACGCTCGGGGCGATCGCCTCGGCCGAGGGGACCGTGGTGCGCTACCTCAAGCCCCACGGCGCCCTCTATCACCGCACGATGGACGACGAGGACCAGGCCCGGGCCGTGCTGGACGCCTCGGGGGCGCTGCCCGTCCTCGGGATGCCGGGCATGCTCCTCTCGCTGGCCGAGGCCGCCGGCCGCGCGGTGTGGCGGGAGGGGTTCCCCGACCGGGGGTACGACGATGGCGGGCGGCTGGTGCCGCGCGACCGGCCGGGTGCGCTGGTCACCGACGGGGAGGCGATCGTGGGCAACGCGCTCGCGCTGGCGGCACGGGTCGACTCACTGTGCCTGCACGGCGACTCACCGGGTGCTGTCGAGCACGCTCGCCTGGTCCGCAGGGCGCTGGAGGCTGCCGGCTGGGAGTTGCGCCCGGTCGACTGAGCCGGCGGATGTCCGACGGTCTCCGCGGAGTGCACGCAGCACCGTCGGCTGGCCCAGGACGATCCCGCCGAGCACCAGGACCATGCCGATCGCGCGGCCGGGGCCGAACGACTCGCCGGCCAGGGCCACGCCGATCACGGTGCCCGCGACCGGGTTGAGCAGCCCCACCAGGGAGACGGCCGCGGCGGGCAGGCGGCGCATCCCTTGGAACCAGACCGCGTAGGCCAGCACGGTGCCGACCAGTCCGATCCATGCGAAGCCGGCCAGCGCTCGGGCGTCGAGGTGGGGAGGCGCCCCCTCGACGGTGAGGGCGACCGGGAGCAGGAGCAGGCCGCCGAAGACCAGCTGCCAGCCGGTGAACGGCAGCAGGTCGACCGGCGGGCGCCAGGTCTTGACCAGGATGAAGCCCAGGGAGGAGACCGCCACGGCCGCCAGCGAGGCGATCACGCCGAGCGCGTCGACGTGCGTCCCGCCGCGCAGGACGAGCAGCGCCACCCCGACGATGCCGAGGCCGGCCCCGGCCAGCGATGCTCTCGCCGGCCGCTCGCCGGCCAGGGCCCAGGCGAACGACATGATCACCAGGGGCGAGGTGGCGGTCAGGGTCGCCGCCAGGCCGCCCGGGAGTCGCTCGGCGGCCACGAAGACCAGCGTGAAGAAGGCCGAGAAGTTCAACGCGCCGAGCAGCGCCGTACGCCACCACCAGGAGCCACGCAGCCGGGCCGGCCGCAGCGCGAGCAGCAACAGGCCGAAGGGGAGAGCGCGCACCGTGGCGCCGAAGAGCGGCCGATCGGGTGGCAGGTAGGTGGCGGTCACGTAGTAGCCCGAGCCCCACGCGACCGGCGCGGCGGCCGCGGCCACCAGCCATTTGCTTTCCATGGAAGACATTATTGCTTCCCGGGAAGATATATTCCAGTGCCATGACCGACCACGTCGACCGGGTGATGGCGCAGTGGCGCCGGGAGCGACCCGATCTCGACCCTGCGCCTCAGGGTGTCATCGCCCGACTGCACCGGATCGCGAACCGGCTCACCGAGGAACTGGTCGCCGTCTACGCGAGCCATGGGCTGGCCGAGGGCGAGTTCGACATCCTGGCAACGCTGCGACGGCAGGGGGCGCCGTACGCGCTCACCGCCGGTGAGCTCGCCGCCCAGACGATGGTGACCTCGGGTGCGATCACCAAGCGGGTCGATCGTTGCCTCGCCCGCGGCTGGGTCTCGCGGTCCCCGAGCGACATCGACGCGCGCGGCCGGGTGATCGCGCTGACGGAGGAGGGCCGGGCCCTGATCGATGCCGCCTTCGCCGACCACCTCGCCAACGAGCACCGCCTGCTGAGGCTCTTCGACGACGCCGACCGGGAGCTGCTGGCCGCCCTGTTGGCGCGGTGGAGCGAGGAGCTGGACCTGTGAGGGTGCCGCTGCGCCCATACGGGAAGAGGGCAGCGCTTGCCGACGTCGAGTCGGCGATGCAGGCAGCGGCGCTGGCCGACTGGGCGCGCGCCGCGGTCAGGGCCGGTCGGCTGGAGGTCGAGGACATCGTGCCGGCCGCGCGGACCGTCCTGTTCGACGGCGTCGACCTGCGAGGCCTGGACGAGCTGCTCGCCGGGTGGGAGCCCCGGTCGGCGGCGATGACGGGCGCGCTGGTGGAGGTGCCGGTCCGGTTCGACGGTCCCGACCTGGCCGACGTGGCCGAGCGGTGGGGCGTCGCGGCGGACGAGGCGGTCGGCCGGCTGACCTCGGTCGAGCTCACCTCGGCGTTCTGCGGCTTCGCGCCCGGCTTCGCTTACCTCGCGGGCCTGCCGGAGGAGCTGGCCGTGCCCCGGCTGACGTCGCCCCGCGAGCGGGTGGCGCCGGGGTCGGTCGGGCTGGCCGGCTCCTGGTGCGGGATCTACCCGAGCGCCTCGCCCGGGGGCTGGCGGATCGTCGGACACACCGACGCGGTGCTCTGGGACGTCGACCGAGAGCCGCCGGCACTGCTGGCACCGGGGACGCGGGTGGTGCTGCGGGCATGCTGAGGGTGACGGGGGTGGGGCCACAAGTGCTGGTCCAGGACCGCGGCCGGTTCGGCTACGCGCACCTGGGCGTCCCGCGGGCCGGGGCCCTGGACGGGCCCGCCGCCGCCCTGGCCAACCGGCTGGTCGGGAACGGCCCGGACGCAGCGGTGCTCGAGGTGCTCCTCGGTGGGCTGGCGGTCAGCGCCACCGACGCGTGCTGGGTGGCGGTGACCGGTGCGCGGGCACCCGCGCGGATCGCCGGGGTCGCCGTCGCCCACGGGCAGCCGGTGCGGCTGCCGGCCGGGGCCGAGCTCACGCTCGGCGCACCGGCCATCGGGATGAGGTCCTACCTGGCCGTCGGCGGCGGCATCGCCGTCGCGCCGCTGCTCGGCTCGCGAGCGACCGACACGCTGGCCGGGGTCGGACCCGCGCCGGTCGCCGTGGGGGACCGGCTGCCGATCGGGCCGGCCGTCGGCGTACCCGCCGCCCTGGACACGCCGCGTCCCCCGTCGGCCGGAGCGGTCCGGCTTCTGCCCGGACCTCATCCGGCGTGGTTCGCGGCGGACGTGCTGGACCGGCTCGCCGAGGCGGCGTGGACGGCGGCAGCGGCCTCCGATCGGGTGGGCTTGCGGTTGGAGGGCGCGGTGCTCGACCGGCGCAGCGGTGAGCTGCCGAGCGAGGGCATGGTGCTGGGGGCCGTCCAGGTCCCGCCGGACGGGCGCCCTGTCGTGCTGCTCGCCGACCACGGTCCGACGGGCGGCTACCCGGTGGCCGCGGTCATCCACCCCGACGACCTGTGGCAGCTCGCCCAGGTGCGGCCGGGGGAGCGGGTCACTCTTCGGGTGGCTGGTCCGGCCACGGGCTGAGGGCGGGGTCGTCGACCGCGAACGAGCGCACCGGGCCGGTGGCGCGCTCGGCGGTCTCGAACCGCACGGTCACGACACCGCGCCCCGCACCCCAGACCCAGCCGCGACCGAGCTCGACGTGCTCCACGTCCATCCCCGGGTTCCAGGTCCGGCGGTTGCGTGCGGGTTGCTCCGGCACCGGCAGCTCCGGCAGATCGTCCGGCTCGGGCTCCTCGCCGAACAGGTCCTCCTGGATCCAGTCGGCCAGCCCGGAGACACCGACGCCGAGGAGACGTACGCCGTACGAGGTGTCGAGGTCGGTGAGGAGGGCGCGGGCCAGCCGGGCGATGGTGGCGGCCTGGTCGGTGGGGCCGGCGAGGGTGGTGGAGCGGTTGAGCGTGGTGAAGTCGCCGAGGCGGACCTTGATGGTGATGGTGCGTCCCGACAGGCCGCTCTTGCGCAGGCGTGCGGCGACCTCGCCGGCCTGTCGGGTCAGCAGGTGCTCCATCAGGGTCCGGTCGGTCAGGTCGGTGTCGTAGGTGCCCTCGACGCTGACCGACTTGGTCTCCCGCTCCGGTTCGACCGGCCGGTCGTCCTCCGCCCGGGCGAGCGCGTGGAGGCCGGTGCCGTGCGCCTTGCCGACGAGCCTGATCAGCTCCTCGAGGCTGACCGCCTCCAGGTCGGCGACGGTGTGGATGCCGGCGCGGCGCAGGCGCTCGGCGGTCGCAGGGCCGACGCCCGGGATGATCTGGACGCTCATCGGCCGGAGCAGGGTCTGCTCGGTGCCGGGCGCGACGACGACGAGACCGTCGGGCTTCTCCAGGTCGCTGGCCACTTTCGCGATGAACTTGCTCGTGCCCAGACCCACACTGGCGGTGAGACCGCCGGTGACGTCGCTGACCCGCGCCCGCAGCCCCTCGGCGAAGGCGCTGACCGTCTCGAGCTCGAGGTCGGGCAGGTCTGGGTGGTCGGCGGCCGCCAGGTCGACGAACGCCTCGTCGAGGGAGAGCGGCTCGACGAGGGGCGAGGTCGCCCGGAGCAGCGTCATCACCTTCTCGCTGACCTCGCGGTAGGCGTGGAAGCGGGGGTAGAGGAAGGCTGCATGGGGACAGCGGGAGCGGGCCTCCCGGGTCGACATCGCGGAGTGGACCCCGTAGCGCCGCGCCTCGTAGCTGGCGGTGGCGACCACGCCGCGCCCGCCCACACCGCCGACCACGACCGGCTTGCCCCGCAGCGACGGCTTGTCCCGCTGCTCGACCGAGGCGTAGAAGGCGTCCAGGTCCAGGTGGAGCACCGAGGCCTGCGTCCGCATGGAGGCAACCTACGCGCTGCGGGGCTGTCGGCCACGCCAGCCCGGGCCTGGATCGTGCGGTTTCGGTGCACAGGGCTGCTGCGCGACAGCGTTCCTCACAGCCCGCATCCAGACCCTCGCGAGGCGGGCGCCGCACGGGGAGCGTGGAGGCATGACCATCACCTTGCGCGCCAAGACCCCCGAGGACCTCCTCGCCGCCATTCCCGTCACGCTCGGCTTCGAGCCGCAGGACTCCGTCGTCATGCTCACCTTCGGTGGTCCGGCGCCGTTGCACGCGCGGATCGACCTGCCACCACGCGGAGACCCCGATGCGCTCGCGGCGGTGGTGGAGTCGTTGCTCGGCCCCTGCCTGCTGCACGCCGCCCCGCGGGTCGTGTTCGTGTTGTACGGCGCGGGCGCCGTCCACGGGCGCCATGTCGTGCGGGCGTTGCGCCGGGGGTTCGAGCGGAAGAGGATCGAGGTCCTCGAGTGCCTGCGGGTCGATGGCGGCCGGTGGTATTCCGCCGACGGACGGCGCCCGGACGTACCGGCGGGTGGCGTGCCCTACGACAGCGACCGGCACCGGTTCCGGGCCGAGGCCGTGATGGCCGGGCACGTCACGCTCGGCTCGCGCGATGAGCTCGCGGCGAGCTTGGCCGTGGACGAGCCGGGCCGGGCCGGCGTCGAGGCGGTGCTGGGGGAGGCGGTGCTCCTCAGTGCCGCCGAGCTCGCGACGGTCTGCGCGCGTCACGCCGACGCCGGCACCGTGCCCACCGACGTGGAGGCGGCGGCCCTTCTCTCGACCGTGCAGGTCGGCGCGCGACGCGACGCGGCCTGGGTGCCGCTGACGCGCGACAGCGCGTCCGGGCACGTGCGGCTGTGGCGCGGCCTCGTCCGTCGTGCCCCGGAGGCCCTGCGGCCCGCGGCGGCAGCGGTGCTGGCCTTCGCGGCCTGGTTGCAGGGTGACGGCGCGCTCGCCTGGTGTGCTCTGGACCGGTGCTTCGCGACGGACCCGGGACACAGCCTCGGCAGGCTGGTCGCGCACCTGCTCTCGGAGGCCCTGCCACCGACGGCCTGGGAGTCCATGCGTCCGGCGCTGGACGAAGCGGTCGATCCGGGCGGCTGGTCAGGCGAGGGTGCGCGGACGTGACCATTCCCGACGCACGCCGGAGGCGGGGAGGTGCCAGCCCCGTCGGTTGACGACCGCGAAGCAGAGCTCGACGCCGGCCTCGGCGCAGGCCTGCCGAGCGGCGGCATGCCACGTCACGTCGACGTCCTGCAGGTCGAGGTCGCCGCTGCGGGTGAGCCAGATCAGGACGCTGTCGCGCTCGTCCGGGGGCGACCCGGCGGCGCGTCGGCCATCCTGGCGGCGCATGGCCGCGACGATGTCGGTGCGCAGTGCGTGGTCCATCACCTCGCCCGGCACGATCGCGAAGAGCTCGTGCGGCCGGCCGGGCGACCCGACGTGCAGGATGGGCACGTGCCGCCGGCGACGCTCGGCGGTGGCGTGCTCCAGCACCGCCCGCCGCAGGAGGACGGCGAGGACGCGCTCGGGGTTGCGCTTGCGTGGCACGGGTCCAGCCTGCACGCATTCGCACGGTGACGTCGTGCTCTGTCCACAGGCGGCGGCGCGCCGACGGGGTGTGGGTCCGCTCGGCCGCCGGGTACGGTTCCCAGGCAGGGCCACGGCGAGGGAGGATGCGATGGCGACGGTGGTGGTCGGGTTCGTCCCCAAGCCGGAGGGCGAGGCAGCGCTGCTCGCGGCGATGGAGGAGGTCCAGCGGCGCGGCGGCCGCCTGGTGGTGGCGAGCACCCACCGGGAGAGCGAGTCCGATCCGGAGTGGCTGGCCAGGACGCAGGCCGAGCTCGCCTCCGCCCGCGAGCGGCTCGAGGCGGCGGGGATCGACTACGCGGTGCATGAGAGCCTGACCGACGAGGACGTCGACGCGGCCGACGACCTGGTCCAGGTCGCCCGCGACGAGCAGGCAGCCCTTCTCGTGATCGGGATCCGGCGCCGCACACCGACCGGCAAGCTGATCCTCGGAAGCCAGGCCCAGCGCATCCTGCTCGACGCCCCGTGTCCGGTGCTGGCGGTCAAGCCGGAGTGAGCCCCGGCCGCACAGAGGCCCGCGGCTCGAGGGTGCGGCAGGATGGCCCCATGGCCTTCCAGATCGCTCAGGACCCTGCCGCGGATCAGGTGCTCTCCGACTCGCCGTTCGCCCTGCTCGTCGGGATGATGCTGGACCAGCAGTACCCCATGGAGCACGCCTTCCGAGGTCCGGCGAAGCTGTTGGAGCGGTTCGGCACGCTCGAGCCCGCAGCGATCGCGGCGGCGGACCCCGAGGAGTTCGCCGCACTGTGCGCCGTACCGCCGGCGATCCATCGCTTCCCCGGGTCGATGGCGGCCCGACTGCAGCAGCTCGCCGGCATCATCGCCGAGGACTACGACGGCGACGCCACCAACCTCTGGGCCGGCGTGACCACCGGCTCCGAGCTGCTCAAGCGGATCCAGTCCCTGCCCGGGTTCGGCAAGCAGAAGGCCCAGATCTTCCTCGCCCTGCTCGCCAAGCAGGTGGGAGTCCGTCCGCAGGGTTGGGAGAGCGCTGTGGGCGCGTACGCCGAGAGCGGGTACCGCTCCGTGGCCGATGTCGTCGACGGCACCTCCCTCCAGAAGGTGCGCGAGTTCAAGCAGGCGGCCAAGCGGGCGGCCAAGGAAGCTGCGAGGCCCTAGGCCTGAGGTTCTGTGTGGCCCCGTGGCTGGATCGTCGCCGGGTCCGTGGCAGAATGGAGTCGCGGCCTTGACGTATCCGGGCCTTGCCGCGCCCCGAAGCCAGTTCCACGAGAGGTGTCAGTGTCCTCGATCGCACGCAAGATTCCCGCTGAGGTGCTCGCCCATCCCGCCGTCGTGGCGCTGATCGAGGCAGGCGCGCCCACCGGGAGCGTGACTCCTGAGGAGGTGCGCCGGGCCAGTGAGGACGCTGCCGTCGAGCCGCGCCACCTCAAGGCCCTGCTCGCCCATCTGAGCACGCTCGGCATCTCCGTCGACCTCGGCGCCGTCGCCGGTCGCGCCGCCGCTGCCTCCTCGGCCCGCAAGGCCACCACGACCGCTCCGGCGAAGAAGGCGGCCGCGAAGAAGGCGCCGGCCAAGCCGGCCGTCGCCGACGAGGACGCCGTCGACGAGGAGGATCTCGAGCTTGACGAGATCGAGGTCGAGGACGATGTGGTGGGTGCGGACGACACGGGCGCGGCGAAGCCGGCCGACGCCGTGGGTCCCGACGGCAAGAAGATCCTGCCCGACATCCCCGACGACCAGTTCGAGAAGGATGTCGCGACCGACCCGACGATCGCCGAGGACGAGAAGGAGGCCTCCTTCGTCGTCTCGGCCGCCGACGACACCGACGAGCCCGAGCAGCAGGTCATGGTCGCCGGCGCGACGGCCGACCCGGTCAAGGACTACCTGAAGCAGATCGGCAAGGTCCCGCTGCTCAACGCGGAGATGGAGGTCGAGCTCGCCAAGCGGATCGAGGCCGGCCTCTTCGGTGAGGAGAAGCTCGCCAAGGGCGGCAAGATCAAGCCCCAGCTCTACGAGGAGTTGGAGTGGATCGCCGAGGACGGTCGCCGCGCCAAGAACCACCTGCTCGAGGCGAACCTCCGACTGGTCGTCTCGCTGGCCAAGCGCTACACCGGCCGCGGCATGCTCTTCCTGGACCTGATCCAGGAGGGCAACCTCGGTCTGATCCGCGCGGTGGAGAAGTTCGACTACACCAAGGGTTACAAGTTCTCGACGTACGCGACGTGGTGGATCCGTCAGGCCATCACGCGAGCCATGGCCGACCAGGCTCGCACCATCCGTATCCCGGTGCACATGGTCGAGGTCATCAACAAGCTGGCCCGGGTGCAGCGTCAGATGCTCCAGGACCTGGGTCGCGAGCCCACCCCGGAGGAGCTGGCCAAGGAGCTGGACATGACCCCGGAGAAGGTCATCGAGGTCCAGAAGTACGGCCGCGAGCCCATCTCCCTGCACACCCCGCTCGGTGAGGACGGCGACTCCGAGTTCGGCGACCTGATCGAGGACTCCGAGGCCATCGTGCCCGCCGACGCGGTCAGCTTCACCCTGCTGCAGGAGCAGCTGCACGCGGTCCTCGACACGCTCTCCGAGCGCGAGGCCGGTGTGGTCTCGATGCGGTTCGGGCTCACCGACGGCCAGCCCAAGACCCTCGACGAGATCGGCAAGGTGTACGGCGTGACCCGTGAGCGGATCCGCCAGATCGAGTCCAAGACCATGTCCAAGCTGCGGCACCCGTCGCGCTCGCAGGTCCTGCGCGACTACCTCGACTGAGGCGCTACGCATCGCCGAGAGGCCGTTCCGTCACCGTGACGGAACGGCCTCTTTGGGTACCTGCCCCTCATGTGGGAGCTGGTGCAGGTAGTGGGTGACGCCCCGAGCGAGACGATGGGCGAGTACGACACCGAGGACGAGGCCCTGGCCGCGGCCCAGGAGGCTGTCGACTTCTCCGTGGCGCTCTACACCATCCGGCGCGACGGCACGGACGTGTGGACCAATGAGTCGGGGTCGTTCCAGCGGATCTGACCCGTCCCGCGGGACGGAGCCCGATTCAACCGGGACGGAGGCCCGAGTCAACTGGGACGGAGGCCCGAGTCGAGGTCAGCCGCCCGCGACCAGCGCCACCGCCACGGCGCACAGGCCCAGCCCGAGCGCCTGGCTGCGGTGCACGCGTTCGTGCAGGACCCCGATGGCCAGCACCACGGTCGCGGCCGGGTAGAGCGCCGCGATGATGCCGGTGACGGCGAGCATCCCGTGGTGCGTCGAGGCGAGGAAGGCCACCAGCGCGGCCGCGGCGAGGATGCCGGTGCTGACGGCGAGGGCCGCGGTCCGGTCGCGGGGCAGCCACGCCTCGTGGGCGATGGTCGCCCCCACCACCGCGACCACCGCCGCGAGCAGCAGATCGACCGCCACAGGCCACTGGCCGCTGGCCGCCGGGGCCTGGGCGACGGCCGCGAAGCCGACCCCGAAGCCGGCGCCGGCGATCAGGCCGTCCAGCACCCCCGCACCCCGCCGAGGCGACGAGTCCGCGCCGGGACCGGCCGCGGAGCGATCGCCCTCGCCGGCCGCCACCAGCCAGGTCGCCGGGAGCGCGGCGACGATGCCGATCCAGCTCAGCAGGGACGGGCGGTCCCCGAGCGCTACGCCGACAGCGGCCGGAACCAGGGCGGCGCCGACGCCGGAGAGCGGCGCCACCACGCCCATCCGGCCGCTGGCCAGGCCGCGGTAGAGGAAGATGACGCCGATGCCGCCGCCGACCCCTGACACCGCTCCCCAGCCGGCGGCGGGCCAGGAGAGCGTCGAGCCGGTCACGAGGCTGACGACGACCAGGATCAGGCCGCCGGCGAGCTGGCCGGTGAAGGCGGCGGTCCAGGGCCGGATGCGTGCCGAGAGCACGCCGCCGATGAAGTCGGAGGTGCCATAGAGCACCGCGGAGATGAGCGCGAGCAGGATCGCCATCAGGCCACCGTCACCGCGACGATCCACGTGCCGGTCGCCAGCAGCGCGGCGGCGAGGTCGATGAGGATCGAGGTGACGGCTGCGCGGACGGCGAGCCGGGTCGATCGCCAGGCCGTCGCGTGACCGAGGCGACGGACCTCGGCGAGGTAGATGCCGAGGACGAACCCGATGAGCAGGCCGACCACGGGGACGACGAAGAATCCGACGACGCCCGCGACCGCTCCGGTCAGCTGGGTCGACAGCGGGATGCCGGCGGCCTTCAGGCCGCGACCGGGCACGACGTACTTGGTGACCAGGCCGGTCACCACGAGCAGCGCGGCGACGGTGAAGGCCAGCCAGGCCGCCCGGTCGTCGGGGCCCGCCCAGGCCCAGAGGAGGACGGCGCCGGCGACCAGCACGCTTCCTCCGGGGAGCACCGGGAGCACGATCCCCGCCAGCCCCAGCACGATCAGGACAGCACAGAGCAGGACCAGCACGGCGTCAGCCTCTCACGTCCTCCGCGGGCCGGCGCAGGCCGCCGGACCCCGGGCGGGAAAGCCAGCGGCCCCGGACGCTGGTCCGGGGCCGCTGGATCGTCTGGGTCAGCGGATCAGCTCTCCGAGAGCTTGTGGGTCTCATCGGTCACGGCGACGGCGATCTGCTTGATCTTGTCGCCGTGCTCACGGGCGTGGTGCGCGCAGAAGAGCAGCTCGCCGCCCGTCTGGAGCTCCACGCGGAGGTAGGCCTGGGCTCCGCAACGGTCGCAGCGGTCCGCGGCGGTCAGCGGAGAGCTGGGAGCAACGGCAGTGTTCACATCGGCCTCATTTCTCGATCGTTCGGCGACTGGTGCAACGTAGCGGGGCTGGCGAAGATTCCCCAGCTCCTGTGTCACCTGCCACTCCATCTCACCATGAAGAGTTGTTCTCCACATCGGCTTCCCGGTACCCGAGCTTCGGTATCAGTAGATCCTGATCTGCGCTCACGGTAGTCCTGAGTGCCAAGTGAGCGTGGCGAGGAGGGCACGCGGGCGTGTCGCGGGTAGATTCGGGTCCCACAGCACGACCCCCCGCACCACCCCTCGCACCACCGGGAGCACGTCATCGCCGAGCACGCTGGCACCAACACGTACAACGCCGCGCACCTCCTCGTCCTGGAGGGTCTGGAGGCGGTGCGCAAGCGTCCGGGCATGTACATCGGTTCCACCGATACCCGGGGTCTCATGCACTGTGTGTGGGAGATCATCGACAACGGCGTCGACGAGGCACTCGCCGGCTACGCGAACCGGGTCGAGGTGACGCTGCACGCCGACGGCTCGGTGGAGGTGTACGACGACGGTCGCGGCATTCCGACCGACAAGGAGCCCAAGACCGGCCTTCCCGGCGTCGAGGTGGTCGCCACCAAGCTGCACGCCGGCGGCAAGTTCGGTGGCTCCTCCTACGCCGCCACCGGCGGTCTGCACGGCGTCGGCCTCTCGGTCGTCAATGCGCTCTCGTCCCGGATGGACATCGACGTCGACCGCTCACCGGCGCGTCAGGGGATGAGCTTCCGCCGCGGTGTGCCCGGCGTGTTCGACGGCGAGGGCGAGAAGGCGGCCTTCACCGAGCAGAGCGGGCTGAGCCGCAAGGGCGCGAGGGTGACGAAGGGTCGCTCCGGAACGCTGGTGCGGTTCTGGCCCGACCGGCAGATCTTCACCAAGGACGCCGGCTTCGTCTACGACGACCTGGTCACCCGGGCGCGGCAGACCTCCTTCATCGTCCCGGGCCTGGAGCTGGTCATCCGCGATCTGCGCGGCGAGGTTCCGGTGGAGGAGAAGTTCCGCCACGACGGCGGCATCGCGGAGTTCGTCGACTTCCTCGCCCACGACGAGGGGGTCACCCCGATCCTGCGGCTGCAGGGCTCGGACACCTTCACCGAGACGGTGCCGATGCTCGACGAGCAGGGTCATATGACGCCGCAGGACGTCGAGCGTGAGCTGACCGTCGACGTCGCGTGCCGCTGGGGGATGGGCTACGACGTCGAGCTGCGCTCCTTCGTCAACGTGATCGCCACGCCGAAGGGCGGCACCCACGTCAGCGGCTTCGAGCAGGCGATCACCCGCACCTTCAACGAGTCGATGAAGGCCGCCCGGGTGTTGAAGGCCAACGACGACGACGTGATCAAGGACGACGTCCTCGAAGGCCTGACAGCGGTGGTGACGGTGCGCCTCGCCGAGCCCCAGTTCGAGGGCCAGACCAAGGAGATCCTCGGCACGCCCGCGGCCCGCACGGTGGTGCGCAAGGTCGTCGCCGCCGAGCTGAAGAAGTTCCTGACCTCGGCGAAGGCAGCCGACAAGGCCGTCGCCAAGCGGGTGATGGAGAAGGTGTACGGCGCCGCGAAGACGCGGCTCACGCTGCGGCAGCAGAAGGAGACCCAGCGCCGCAAGAACGCCCTCGAGTCGTCCTCGCTGCCGGCCAAGCTCGCCGACTGCCGGTCCAACGACAACGACCGCACCGAGCTGTTCATCGTCGAGGGTGACTCCGCACTCGGTACGGCGAAGATGGCGCGCAACTCCGAGTTCCAGGCGCTGCTGCCCATCCGCGGCAAGATCCTCAACGTGCAGAAGGCCTCGGTCGGCGACATGCTGAAGAACACCGAGTGCGCCTCGATCATCCAGGTCGTCGGCGCCGGCTCCGGGCGCACCTTCGACCTGGAGGCGCGTCGCTACGGCCGGATCATCTTCATGGCCGACGCCGACGCCGACGGCGCGCACATCCGCACGCTGCTGGCCACGCTGTTCATGAAGTACATGCCCGAGCTGATCGACGCCGGCCGCGTGTACTCCGCCGTACCGCCGCTGCACCGCATCGAGCTGTCCAACCCCAAGAAGGGGATGGACAAGTACGTCTACACCTATTCCGACGACGAGCTCCAGCGCAAGCTCGCCGACCTCAAGAAGCGCGGCGTCAACTGGAAGGATCCGGTGCAGCGCTACAAGGGCTTGGGCGAGATGGACGCCGACCAGCTGGCCGAGACCACCATGGATCCGCGGCACCGCACCCTGCGCCGGCTGACCGTCGACGACGCCGAGGCCGCCTCCGACGTCTTCGAGCTGCTGATGGGCTCGGACGTCGCGCCGCGCAAGGAGTTCGTCATCGCCGGCGCCTACGAGGTCGACGCGGACGCGATCGACGCGTAGTCACCCCGCGCCGTCGGCCGTCGGCGTGATGCGCAACACTTGCCCCATGCCCGCCCGAGACCGACGTCACGATGCCCGCTGACCAGAAGACCCGCCGGGCGGCCATCACCAAGGCGCTCAAGGCGGGGGGCGCCAAGCCGCGCAAGGGTCATCTGCGGCTGCAGGCCGGCGAGGTGTTCTGGTACGTCGACGTCCGCGCCGACTCACCCGCGCCGACGGCGGAGCTCGTCTTCGAGGTAGGCGGCTGGCTGCCCGCTGCGGGCCCCGAGCCGGAGGGCGGCGCGATCGATTGCCCGCTGCTCGCCGACGTACCGATCGGCGCGGACGTGATCGCTGCGGCCGAGGCGCTGGTGGCGCTGCTCGCGCCGGTGACAGATGTGGCGGCACTGCGAGCGTTCGTCGCCCGGGGCGCGCTCGAGGGCGCGCTGGTCGACAAGAACCTGCGCGCTGTCCTGGAGCGCTGAGCCTCACGTGCCGGCGCGCACCTCGTGGATCTCGTCGGCGACGAGGCCGTGCGCCTTGCGGTGCACCTCGCTGGCCGCGCTGGCGTCGGGGGCGTCCACGAGGCAGAAGATCGTCCCGTTGGCCTCGTCCACCCAGTAGCTCATGTAGTTGACGTCGAACTCGTCCTGCGTCGCCAGGTCGGCGGCATGCGCCTTCGCGACGTCGTCGAGGCTGACCTCGCCGACGTGATGGACATCCATGTAGAGCGGCATGTCAGGACGCTAGGGCCGGCACCCGTGGGCGGACCAGGCATCGGTGCGGAAATACCCAATCCGGGCCGCTCGGGTCGACCGGTGAGGCGGGGCCGGCTGTCCGGAGGCCCGAGTCGACGGGGACGGAGGCCCGAGTCGACGGGGACGGAGGCCCGACTCGACGGGGACGGAGGCCCGAGTCGCTGGTAGGTCGGCCTAGGCTGGAGCCGTGGCAGTGATGACGACCCGGCGCGCGATCGTACGGCGCGGCGTGCGCGCCCCGGACGATCTGGCGGTGGAGTCGCCGCTGGTCCTGGGCCTGGAGCCGGCGAGCCCGGGAGGGGAGAGCGAGGCGATCGCGACCCTGATGCGGACGCCGGGGCACGATCTCGAGCTCGCAGCCGGCTGGTTGACGGTGGAGTCAGGCGTCCAGCGGCCGACCGACATCGTGCAGCTGCGCTCCTGCCGGGAGGACGACACCGACCGGGTCCACATCACGCTGGCCTCCGGCGTACGACCGCCCCGGCCACGCGCCTTCGTGACCTCGGCGGCCTGCGGGGTGTGCAGCGCCGACGTGCTCGACCTGGCCCCGCTGCGTCGCGCCGTACCCCACCAGGACGGTTGGCGCGTGCAGGCCGCCGTGCTGACGGCGCTGCCCGATGCGCTGCGGAGCCGGCAGCGTGCCTTCGACAAGACCGGCGGCGTCCATGCGGCGGCCCTGGCGGGGGCCGATGGCGCCCTGCGGCACGCGTTCGAGGACGTCGGACGGCACAATGCGGTCGACAAGGTGATCGGCCGGGCCCTGCTGGACGGCCTGCTGCCGGCCACGGGCGAGCTGCTGGTGGTCAGCGGCCGGGTGTCGTTCGAGATCGTGCAGAAGGCCGTCGCGGCGAGCGTGGCCGGCATCGTCGCCGTCTCCGCGCCGTCCTCGCTGGCCGTCGACCTGGCCCGCGAGCACCGTCTGCTGCTGGCCGGCATGGTCCGCGGCGGTCAGCTCAACGTGTACGCGGGCGAGGACCTGGTCGACTGACGCGGCGCGAACGGTCACGGCGACAGTTCGCGCGAATGTCACCGTGTCCCCGTGACACAGTGCCCGTCCTCACGGCCGTGGCCGCCACCGCTTCCACAGCGCCTCGGCCTCGGCGCGCACCTTGCCGTCGTGCTCCAACCAGACATGCGCGGTGATCTCACTCTCGGCCGCGGCCGTCACCTCGGCCCCCAGGCTGACCGGCTCGTGCAGCGGCGCCGGGCGCCGGTAGCGCACGTCGAGACCCGCCGTCAGGTACGGCAGCAGCGCATCGCCCAGCGGGCGCCAGTCGTGCTGGTAGGCGGTGTCGACGACCGCCGCCGCACTGTGGCAGTCCAGCAGGGTGCCGATGATCCCGCCGTTGAGGAAGCCGGTGCCGTTGTCGTGCTCGGGCCAGGGCAGGAACTGAGCGACGTACCGCTCTCCCTCCCGGAAGCTGCGCAGCCGGAGCCCCTTGGCGTTGGCCTGCCCGCAGCCGAAGCAGGTGAGCTGCGGGTACAGCGTCTCCTGGAGGGATAGCGCCATCTCAGGCCTCTCGCTTGAGCAGCCCGCTGTCCACGTCGTAGATGAAGCCGCCGACCTGCACGCTGTCGGGGATGAGCGGGTGCGCCTTGACCTTGTGCACGTCCTCGGTGAGCGCGCGGTGCTGGTCGGTGATGACACCGATCGGCTGCCACGAGACGTCCACGCCGGCCGAGGCAGCGATCCGGGCCTGGATCTCCGCCTCGGTACCCGACGCCATCGCACAGCGGGTGTGCGGGACGATGAGGATGCGCGAGACGTTGAGCAGGTGCACGCCCAGGACCAGCGCCTCCATCGCCTGCGGCGTGACCCGGCCGCCGGGATTGCGGAAGATCTTCGCGTCGCCGGGCTTGAGCCCGATCATGCGCAGCGGGTCGATCCGGGAGTCCATGCAGGTCACCAGCGCGACCCCGGCCCGGGCGATGCCGTCGAAGCCCCCGTACTGGAAGTCGGCGGCGAAGTCGGCGTTGGCGGCGAGGAGGTCGTCGAAGTCAGCGGAATCAGCCATGCCCGCAGGCTAGCCGAGCCCCTGCAGCGCCTCGCGAGTGTCCACCTCTCGAGTGGCAGCGCCCCGCAGCAGACCCAGAGCGAGTACGGCGCCGGCCACCGCCACGACGGCCGCGACTCCGAACACGGTGTGCTCCTGGGCGATCCCCGCCCGCTGCAACAGGATCTGGTAGCGGTCGCACAGCCCGTGCGTCCCGCACACCGAGCTCATCGAGGGGAGATCGGCCTGGGCGGCGTAGTAGTGCCGCAGTCCCAGCGTGGTGAGCGTCGACAGGCCGACCAGCATGCCGATCATCCGCGCGACGACCACCAGCGCGCCGGCCAGGCCGTGGATGGCCGCATCGGTGGCGGCGAGCACGGCGGCGTTCACCGGGGCGAGCACCACCCCGAAGCCCAGCCCGCACAGCAGCAGGGGCACCGTGGCGGTGGCGTGTCGCAGCGCGTCGACGTCCCAGCGGGCCATCCAGGCCAGTCCGGCGGCCGCCAGCACCAGTCCCGCGCAGGCGATCGCCCCGGCGGACGCGCGCCGGGTGAGGCGGCCGCCGGCGATCGCCCCGATCGGCAGCGCCACCAGGAAGCGCACCAGCACCAGCGCTGCATCGAGCTGGCTGTCGGGGTAGACCGTGGTGCGCGCGAAGAGCGGTACGTCGATCAGCGCCGCCACCAGCGCCGCACCCACCAGCAGGCTGACCAGCACGGCACCCCAGGCCGGCCGGGCGCGCAACGCGCCGCGGGGCAGCAGGGGAGTGGCGGCGGTGCGCTGCCGGACCAGGAACGCGGCGAGCGCCAGGACGGCACCGGCCAGGTACCACCAGCCTCCGGGTGCTATCGCCTGCACCTGTGGGTCGGCCGTCGCGAAGGTCAGGATCAGGCCGGCGAGCGCCCCTGCCAGCAGCAGCGCGCCGGGCACGTCGACCTCCCGGAGGCTCGCCGCCCAGCCGCGTACGTCGACCAGCGGCCACCTCGTGCGCCGCGCGAGCGTGCACCTGAGCGCGAACAGGACCGCCGCTCCCAGGCAGGTCACGCCGAGCGGGGTGCTCCAACGGCTCTCGCCGGTGATCGGGATGTAGAGCCTGCCCCAGGTGAGGTCGCGCATCATGGCCGTCGGCTCGACGAAGACCAGGGCGCCGGTGGCGGCCGCGACGAGCAGGAGGGGCATGCCGATGGGGTCGGGCCACGCCCGTGGCGCAGCCCCCGGCCGGGCCCGTCGGGGAGCCGGGCCGGGCTCGGCGTACCGGAGGGACGAGGAGCGCTCGACGGCGACCGCGAGTACCGCCGCGACCAGGAGGTTGATCGCGAAGATGGCGCGCCAGTCGGCGACCGCCAGCACGACGGCACCCAGGAGCGGACCCAGCAGGGAGCCCGCCTCCTGGATGGCGGAGACGACGCCGAGGGGGACGCCGCGACGCTCGGCCGGGTAGAGGTCGGCGACGAGGGCCAGGGTGGCCGGCACGAGGGCGCCGCCACCGAGTCCCTGCAGGAACCGGCCGGCGATCATCGGACCGAGCCCGTATGCCAGGGCCGTCAGCAGCGAGCCGAAGGCGAACACGACCAGGCCCGCCGTCAGCACCGGGACGCGGCCGCGCCGGTCCGCCACCGAGCCGATGAGCGGGAGCATGGCGACGTAGCCCAGCAGGAACGCCGAGACGATCGGGGCCGCCTCCTGCAGCTGCTCCACGGAGAGCCCGACCCCGGCCATCATCTCGGGCAGCGCGAGCACCACCACGTAGGTGTCGGCCGCCGCGAAGGCCACGGCGATCGCGGCCAGGGCGAGCAGGCGCCCCTGTCTCACGGCTTGGTGATCGTCTTGGTCACGCCGTAGTCGTCGAGCGTGACGGTGTAGGTCGACGCAGCCGTGTCGGCGCCGTAGAACCGGCCGCGGATCGCTGCCTGTTCCAGCCGGTGGTCGTCGTCGATCGTGTAGGAGACGGCGAACGTGCCGGCCGCCTGGGAGATGATCGCCGCCACCGCCGAGGCGGGGAGGGTGCCGGTGTAGGTGGTCAGCACCTGCTTGTTGTCCTTGCCGCCGCGCACGGTGTCGCCCTTCTTCAGGTCGGTGGTAGCGGTCAGCAGCCGGGAGATGCCGGTGTCGGGTGCGATCAGCGTCGCGGGATCCGGCACGCCGTACTGTGCCGGATCGATGGTCTGCCACGACGTCGTCAGCGGCAGCTTGGCGTAGACCTTGTCGTCGACCGAGACCACCGGCACCTGAGCGGTGGCGCCGAGCACCTTGATCGCGATCGTGCCGTCGAAGGCGGGCGCTCGGGTCAGCGTGCCGTCAGCGCCGACCAGGACGTTGCCGCTGGGCAGGTCCTTGCCGACGAGATGCAGCTGCACCCCGGCGGCATGGTCGAGCGCCGACTTGGCCTGCGCGATCGCCTCGGCGGGCGGCGGCGCGCCGGCGCCGCTCCCGCCGCCGCACGCGCTCAGCGCCAGGACGGGAAGGGCCGTGACCACCAGGGACAGGGCCGTACGTCGGAGCATGCGCACGCGCCACAGCCTCCCACACTCAGTGCGCGCCGGCGCCCGACTGCAACGCGCTCACCGGGCCGCTGCAGGCGTCGATCGGCTGCGCGAGCGGTACGCCGGAGCCATCGCGGCGGCCGTCCGCGGGCGGCAGCTCGACGGGCGCGCCGCTGCTGGCCGCTGCCCGCGCAGGGGCCGGACCCGCCCAGGCGAAGATCAGACTGTCCTCGCCCTTGAGGTAGCGCTGGCAGCGCACGCCGCCGGTCGCGCGCCCCTTGCTGGGGTATTCGCTGAAGGGCGTCACCTTGACCGAGCCGGTCTCCGTGCCGGGCAGCGCGGTGGAGGCACCGGCCACGGTGACCACCGACGCGCCGTCGGGGCCGGCCGGGTCGAACGCCCCGAAGAAGACCACCCGCGAGCCGTGCGCCACCCGCACGCCGGCGATGCCACCGCCGGAGCGGCCCTGAGGGCGCACCTGGTCGGCGGTGAAGTGCAGGAGCTGCGCATCGGAGGTGACGAAGCAGAGCGTCTCCTCGCCGGTCCGCAGCTGGACGGCGCCGACGACCTCGTCGCCGTCGGCCAGGCGGATGACCTCCCACTCGTCCTTGTTCAGCACCTCGGGGTTGACCCGCTTGACGGTGCCGAGCCGGGTGCCGAGCGCGAGGCCCGGTCCGTCGGCGACCAGCGTGCACAGCCCCAGCGCGCGCTCGCCCGGATCCAGCGAGAGCAGCGCGCTCAGCGGCAGGCCGCCCTGGAGGTTGGGCTCGCCGGCCGTGGGCGGGATGGCCGGGAGATCGAGCACGCCGAGCCGGAGCAGCCGGCCCTGCGAGGTCAGCACGCCGATGTCGGCGCGGGCGGTCGTCGCGACCGCCGAGACGATCACGTCGTGGTTGGCGCGGGCGCCGCCCTCCGAGCTGCCCAGCGGCTCGTCGCCCTGCGTGCGAGCGAGCAGTCCCGTCGAGCTGAGCAGGGCGTAGCAGGGGTCGTCGGCCACCTCCAGGGGCGTCGACGCAGCGGCGGCCGCCGCCGTACCGGCCGAGGAGAGCAGCACCGTGCGGCGAGGGGTGCCGTAGGTCTTGGCGACCTCGGCGAGCTCGTCGGAGACGACCTTGCGCAGCAGCGTGTCGTCGCTGAGGATCGCGTCGAGCTGCTCGATGGTCGCCTGGAGCTCGGACTGCTCCTTCTCCAGCTCGATGCGGGAGAACCTGGTGAGCCGGCGCAGCGCCATGTCGAGGATGTACTCGGCCTGGAGCTCGGAGAGGTCGAACACGCTCATCAGCCGCTCCTTGGCGGCCGGCGCGTTGTCGCTGGAACGGATCAGCTGGATGACCTCGTCGATGTCGAGGATGGCCAGCAGCAGACCCTCGACCAGGTGCAGCCGCGCGGCCGCCTTGTCCCGCCGGAACTGCGAGCGTCGGCGCACGACCTCGTAGCGATGGCCGAGGAAGACCTCCAGCAGGGCCTTGAGCCCGAGCGTGCGGGGCTGCCCGTCGACCAGCGCCACGTTGTTGATCCCGAAGGAGTCCTCCAGCGGCGTCTGCTTGTAGAGCTGCTCGAGGAGAGCCTCGGGGACGAACCCGTTCTTGACCTCGATCACCAGCCGGGTGCCGTGGGTCTTGTCGGTCAGGTCGACCAGATCGCTGATGCCCTGCAGCTTCTTGGCCTGGACCAGCTGCTTGACCCGCTCCATCACCTTCTCGGTGCCGACGCCGTACGGCAGCTCGGTCACCACGATGCCCTTGCGCCGGCCCACCGGCTCCACGCGGGCGGTCGCGCGGATCTTGAACGTGCCTCGACCGGTCTCGTAGGCGTCCCGGATGCCGTCCAGGCCCACGATGGTGCCGCCGGTCGGGAGGTCGGGGCCGGGGATGAACCGCATCAGCTCGTCGAGGTCCGCCTGCGGGCGGGTGATCAGGTGGCGGCAGGCCGCGACCACCTCGACGAGGTTGTGGGGCGCCATGTTGGTCGCCATGCCCACCGCGATGCCGGAGGCGCCGTTGACCAGCAGGTTGGGCAGTGCGGCCGGCAGGACGGTCGGCTCCAGCTCGCGGGAGTCGTAGTTGGGCCGGAAGTCGACGGTGTTCTCGTCGATGCTCGCCGTCATCGCGACAGCCGGCGGCGCCATCCGGCACTCGGTGTAGCGCATCGCCGCAGCGCCGGAGACGCCGTCGGGGGAGCCGAAGTTGCCGTGCCCGTCGACCATCGGCAGCCGCATCACCCACGGCTGGACGAGCCGGACGAGCGCGTCGTAGATGGCGCCGTCGCCGTGCGGGTGCAGGCGACCCATCACCTCGCCGACCACGCGGGCCGACTTGACGTGGCCGCGGTCGGGCAGCAGCCGCATGTCGTTCATGGTGTAGAGGATCCGGCGCTGGACGGGCTTGAGACCGTCTCGGGCATCGGGCAGGGCGCGCGAGTAGATGACCGAGTAGGCGTACTCCAGGAAGGACGACTGCATCTCGTCCTTGATGTCGGTGTCGAGGATGTGCTCCTCGAAGTCGTCATCCGGGAGCTCCTGCTGGGTCTTGCTGCGTGCCATGGGGCGCATTCTCCCTGGTGGCACCGACAGTTCGGCTGCAGGCCACGCCGTACCGGGCCGCGGCCCCGCTAGATTTGCGCTGTGACCTCGCAGGACGCCCCCACCTACCCGGCGCACTGGACCGCCGATGTCCTGCTGCGCGACGGCCGCACCGCCCACATCCGGCCGGTGACTCCCGACGACAAGGAGCTCCTGGTCGAGTTCTACGCCCGGGTCTCGGACGAGTCGAAGTACTACCGGTTCTTCTCACCGATGCCGGTCCTGTCCGAGAAGGACGTGGACCGCTTCACCGAGGTCGACTACGTCGACCGGGTGGCGTTCGTGCTGACCCTGCGCGGCCGGATGATCGCCATCGGCCGCTACGACGTCGTCCGGGCGGGCGAGGCGGAGGTCGCCTTCCTGGTGGAGGATGCCTACCAGGGTCGCGGCATCGGCCAGCTGCTGCTCGAGCACCTGGCGCAGGCGGCCCGGGAGCGCGGGGTGCAGCGGTTCGTGGCCGAGGTGCTGCCCGACAACCACCGGATGATCCAGACCTTCCGCGACGCCGGCTACAAGGTGGCCAGCGGCTACGAGGACGGCGTGATCTCGCTGGAGTTCCCGATCGAGGTCACCGACACCGCCATCGGCGTCCTCGCGGCGCGCGAGCACGAGGCGGAGGCCGCCTCGATCCACCGGTTCTTCAACCCCCGCAGCGTGGCGATCATCGGCGCCTCCCGCCGCCAGGAGACGGTCGGGCAGCTGATCGTGCGCAACCTGGTCACCGGCGACTTCACCGGCCGGGTCTACGTCGTCAACCCGAACACCACGGCGGTCAGCGGGATGCCGGCGTACAAGTCCGTGGCCGAGATCCCCGGCGACGTCGACGTGGCGATCGTGGCGGTGCCGGCCGAGGCGGTGCAGGAGGTCGTCCTCGACTGCGCCGCCAAGGGCGTGCACGGCCTGGTCGTGATCTCCAGCGGCTTCGCCGAGACGGGCGAGGAGGGCCGCCGCCGACAGCGTCGCCTGGTCGGCCTGTCCCGGTCCTACGGCCTGCGCCTGATCGGCCCGAACGCGCTGGGCATCATCAACACCGACCCGCAGGTCTCGATCAACGCCTCGCTCGCCCCCACGATGCCGCCGCGCGGTCGCGCCGGGTTCTTCTGCCAGTCCGGCGCGCTGGGCAGCGCGATCCTGGAGAAGGTCAACAACCGCGGCCTCGGGCTGACCACCTTCGTCTCCGCGGGCAACCGTGCCGACGTCTCGGGCAACGACCTGCTCCAGTACTGGGAGGAGGACGAGTCGACCGAGGTCGTGATGATGTACCTCGAGTCGATCGGCAACCCGCGCAAGTTCTCCCGGATCGCCCGGCGCGTCTCGCTGCGCAAGCCCGTGGTGGCGGTCCGCTCCGGGCGCACCACCCAGGGCGTGCCGATGGGCCAGATGGTGCGCCGGATCGCGGCGCCGCCGCAGGCCGTGGACGCGATGTTCAAGCAGGCGGGCATCATCCAGGTCGACACGCTCGAGGACATGTTCGACGTCGCGCAGCTGCTGGCCCACCAGCCGTTGCCCCGCGGCCGCCGGGTCGCCATCGTCGGCAACTCCGACGCGCTCGGGCTGCTCGCAGCCGATGCCGCCGCCGGAGTCGGCCTCGCCGTCAACAAGCAGGTGGCGCTGCCCGCCGAGCCCTCGCCGGAGGACTTCGAGGACGCCCTCGACTCGGCGATCGACGATCCCGACGTGGACGCCGTGGTCGCCGTCTACATCCCGCCGCTCAACGTCTCCGGCGACGAGGTGGCGAACGTGCTGGCAGCGGTCGGCGAGCAGTCCGACAAGCCCCTGGTCACCTCCTTCCTCGGCGCGGAGGGCGTGCCCGAGCTGCTGCGCGTGCCCGACGTCGCCGGCTCGACGGCCGGCCGGGGCTCGGTGCCGTCCTACTCCAGCGTGGAGAGTGCCGTCCGGGCGCTGGCCAAGGTCGTCGAGTACGCCGTGTGGCTGCGCAACGACGGTCCCGCCGAGTTCGAACAGGCCGACGCCGCCGACATCGTGGCCGCCAGGCGCCTGGTGCAGGACATCCTGCGCCGGCGACCCGCCGGGGGCGAGCTGGAGCGCGAGGAGGTCACCGGGCTGCTGGCGGCGTACGGCGTCGAGCTGTGGCCCTCGCGCGCTGTCGCGACACCGGAGGAGGCGATAGCGGCCGGCGCCGAGTTCGGGTGGGACGTGGTGCTGAAGGCGACGGCCGACCACCTCCGCGAGCGCCCCGACCAGGCCCACGTCGTGCAGCACATCCTCGGCGCCGCCGAGATGAGCGATGCCTGGCGGTTCCTGCTGGAGGCGATCGGCGAGCCCGACCCGGCCCATCGGACCGGCTTCGTCGTGCAGCCCAACGCGCGCCCCGGCGTACCGGTGACGATCCGCACCAGCGAGGACCCGCTCTTCGGTCCGGTCGTCTCCTTCGGCATGGCCGGCCCGCTGTCCGAGCTGGTCGGCGACAGGTCCTACCGGATCCCGCCGCTGACCAAGCGCGACGCCGCTGCGATGGTGCGCGAGGTGAAGGCCGCCCCGCTGCTGTTCGGCTACCGCGGTGCCGACGTGGTCGACGTCGAGGAGGTCGAGCGGCTGGTGCGCCGGGTGGCGCAGCTGCAGAACGACCTGCCGCAGGTCAGCGGCATCGAGCTCGGTCTCGTGCTCGTCGGCCTCGAGGGCGCGGCGGTCCTCACCGCCTCGGCACGGATCGACCCGGTCGACGACCCGCGGTCGGACTGGTTCGTGCGGCGGCTGACGGCCCCGGCCGCCGACACCCTTCCGTCCTAGGGCCGTGTCGGCGACGGGTGAGAGACTGAGGCCATGAGTTTCACAGACGTGGACCAGAGCCGCGAGCTGCGAGCGGAGATCGAGCGCACCGGCTACTACCCCGAGGTGGTCTTCGACGGCGTGCGCACAGCCGTGGCCGGCGAGCAGGTCAGCGCCTACTTCGTCCATCACGAGCCGACCTTCGAGCACGACGAGGTACGGCGCCACCTCAGCGTCCTGGTGCTGACCCCGAGCCGGCTGATCCTCGCCCACACCGACGAGCACGCCGGTGACGACCTGCTGCCCGAGCCCTACACCTCGACCTCGACCGAGGCCGTCGCGCTCTCGGCGGTGAAGTCGGTGGTGGTGACCCGGATGGTCACCAACCCCGCCAAGGGCGCGGGTCGGGCCGCGGAGGCGGTGCTCACCATCGGGTGGGGAGCCGTCGGCCGGCTCGACCTGGAGCCCGCAGGCTGCGCCGACCCCAACTGCGAGGCCGATCACGGCTACACCGGCTCGCTGTCCTCCGACGACTTCTCGCTGCGGGTCTCGGCCGCCGCCGACGGGGTCTCGGCGGTCACCCAGATGCTGGCCTTCGCCGAGTCGCTCTCGGCGCGCACCGGGCGCGCGTGAGCGGGCCCCGCGCGTGAGGCCCGGGCCCGATCCCACGTTCGTCCCCCCGGCGTACGCCGACCGGTCGCTGGGTGACGTGGTGCCGGCGATCGCCGCCGCCCTGGGGTGCGACGGCGTGCCCGCGGGGCTGCATCTGCCGAACGCGCCGGCGTACGTGGTGATGCTCATCGACGGCCTGGGCGCCAGGCTGCTGGAGCGCTACGCGCACGCAGCCCCGTTCCTGTCCTCGCTGCTCGCCCACTCCGAGCCGGGGACCGCGGGTGTGCCGTCCACGACGGTGACCAGCCTGACCTCCTTCGGCACCGGGCTGACCCCGGGCTCGCACGGCCTGGTCGGGTACACCTCGCGCATCCCCGGGACCGACCACCTGCTCAACGCCCTGCAGTGGCGCAAGGACGTCGACCCGCTGGAGTGGCAGCCCAACACCACCGCGTTCCAGCGGCTGGTCGAGGGCGGCGCGAGCGTGACGGTGGTGAACAAGCGCGAGTTCGAGGGGTCGGGGCTGACGGTGGCGGCGCACCGGGGCGCCGAGTTCGTCGGCGCGGACCGGGTCGGCGAGCGGATCGCCGCGGCGGTGGAGGCCTCCCGGCACCGGTGCTCGCTGACCTACCTCTACGACGGCGATCTCGACTGGACCGGCCATCGGCACGGGGTCGCGTCGGCGCCCTGGCTGCAGCAGCTCTCGATGATCGACGCCGAGGCCGAGCAGCTGCGCGACGCCCTGCCGCACAGCACCCGGCTCATGGTGGTGGCCGATCACGGCATGATCGACTCCGCGCCCGAGCGGCGCATCGACGTCGACGAGCGGCTCGAGCTGCGCGACGGGGTGGCGCTGCTGGGCGGCGAGGCCCGGTTCCGCCACCTGTACTGCGCCCGCGGGGCGGTCGGGGACGTGGTCGCCACCTGGCGCGAGGTGCTGGGCGAGCGCGCCGAGGTGATGACCCGCGAGGATGCCATCGCCGAGGGCTGGTTCGGATCCGTCGTGCCCGGCGTACTCCCGCGCCTGGGCGACGTGGTCGTCGCCTCCCGGGGCGACCATGCCGTGGTCTCCACCGTCGACTTCCCCTACGAGAACACCCTGGTGGGCCTGCACGGCTCACTGACGGCCGACGAGATGCTGATCCCGATCCTGATCAGCTGACCCCTCGTGGGAGGATCCTCGGTCGTGGCTTCGCTGACGTTCTTCACCGGCCCGATGGACTCGGGCAAGAGCACCCTCGCCCTGCAGACGAACCACAACCGTGCCGCTCGCGGCCTCGCGGGGCTCATCTTCACCGCGCACGACCGGGCCGGGTCGGCGATGGTCTCCTCCCGCCTGGGGCTGACCCACGACGCCATCGAGGTGGCGCCCGAGTTCGACTTCTGGCGCTTCACGGTGGACGCGCTGACCCACGGCCGGCGGATCGACTACTTCATCTGCGACGAGGCCCAGTTCTACAGCCCTGTGCAGATCGACGCCCTCGCCAAGATCGTCGACGAGCTGCAGATCGACGTCTTCTGCTTCGGCATCCTCACCGACTTCCGCACCCGGCTCTTCCCCGGATCGGCGCGGCTGGTCGAGCTCGCCGACGCCACCCAGGTCCTCCAGGTGGAGGCGCTGTGCTGGTGCGGCAAGCGGGCGACCCACAACGCCCGGGTCGAGGACGGGATCATGGTCACCGAGGGCGAGGTGATCGTGGTGGGCGACACCGAGGAGGCGCCGCCGGCGCTCGACGAGCCGGGCGTCGTCTCCTATGAGGTCCTCTGCCGCCAGCACCACCGGCGCCGGATGACGGCCGGTCGTGCTCGCGCTGTCTCGCTCGGCGCCGAGCCCCTGCCGTTCGACTGAGGGCCGGTCGACTCGCCAGGTTTCGGTGGCGTTCGGGCGCGGTAGAACACGGAGGAACCTCGGGAAGGACCTCCAGATGACGCTGCAAGCCGAGCTCGCCGCCCTCGACCGGGCAAGTCAGCAGATCGGCCAGATCCGTGCGGGTCTGGTCGACGAGCACACCACTTTGAAGACGCAGGTCGACGACCTGCTCGACGCGCGCTGGTCGGGGGAGGCGGCAGAGCAGTTCCGGACGGCCTGGACGCAGTGGTGCCAGGGCATGTCCGACGTCCTGTCCGGGCTGGGGCTGGAGAGCGCCGCGATAGCGGCCACGCGCGCGGAGTTGGCCGGCACCGACCGTGACCGCGCCGACGCGGCGCAGGCACTGCACCAGCGGCTCACGGACCGGCTGGGCTAGGCGATGACAGCGTTCAAGGTCGACCTCGATGAGCTGGACCATGTCGTCAGCAGCCTGGAGACGTTCAGCACAGCGCTCGCCGCCCGGCTCACCGACCTGCAGAGCACTGTCGACGCCTTGCAGCAGGACTGGCTCGGCGAGGCCGCCGAGGCGCAGGCCCTCGCGCAGGCGCGGCTCGCGAAGGGGGGCCGGGAGATCCACGCCGCGGTGCTGGAGCTGCACCAGGCGGCCCGACAGGCGCACGCGTCCTACTCGGCCGCGGTCCGGGCCAACTCCTCGACTTGGAAGCAGTTGCGCTGATGCTGCCGGTGGAGGTCGACAGCACGGGTTACGTTGATGCGGTCGGCCAGTTGGCCGGTGCCAATCGGGCCGTTGTGGACGCGGTCGACTCGCTGACCGATGTTCTCTATGCCAGTGGTGCGATGGCCGGTACCGATACCGGTGGAGAGGAGTGGGCCCGGCAGTACGATCCCGCCGCGGCCCAGCTGGTGCAGGCCGGCTGCTCGATGGGCGATGCGCTGGCGAATATGGCGAATCTGCTCAATGGCTCGTTGGCCAACCATGAGGGTGCCGAGCATGCCGCGTTGATGTATCCCGGGATGCCGGCTGCGGCCAGTGGCGACACCGATCCTGCGCATGGCACCGAGAGTCTCAGTGCGCCGGCGCCGCCCTCCGCGGCGGGTGGCACCGGTGACCAGCCGGGTTGGTGGCACTGGATCGCCGGCCATGTGGGTGGTCTGCTGTGGCCTGATGCCGATACCGGGAAGCTGCGCGGTGCGGGTGCGGCCTGGGTGAAGGCTGGAGCGTCGATCACTGATCAGCAGTATGCGGTCGATGCTGCCGACGGTGCGCTGTATGCCATTGTCTCGCCGGAGATGGATGACGTGCATGGTGCGTGCCGGGAGATTTCGGGGCATCTGGGGACGTTGGGTGGGGCCTGTGCGGCGGTCGGGAAGGCGTGTGACGACTATGCGCGGCACGTTGATGACAAGCACAAGGAGATCGAGGATGAGCTGAGGAGCTTCATCGAGTGGACGATCGGGATCGAGGCTGCTGGTGGGCTGTTGTCGGTTGTCACGGTCGGGATCTCGGAGGCGGCCGCTCAGGCGGCCGAGGGTGCTGAGGTGGCCAATGCCGCGTCCAAGGTCATCCGCATTCTCAATGAGCTGATCGAGCTGGCTCGCACCGTGAAGACGGCGATCGAGACGGCGATCAAGTCGATCGGTGAGGTGGTGCTCAAGCTCGGGAAGTTCGTCAACGCCAAGCTGGTCACGGCCCTGGAGAAGGCCGGGGTGGGCGTCGCGCGAGGGGAGCGGCCGGCAGCACTGCTGGCGGAACTCGACCGCGAGGGAGTGAAGTTCAGTCGCGACGACGTGATGATGGTCTTCCGAGACTCCGACGGGCGGATCGTGTTTCTTGAGAAGGGCAACGCGAATGCCGGCTTCGAGCACATCCTTGGCGAACATGCGGACGACTTCGTCAAGGCGGGCATACCCAAGAGTGAGATTCAGTCGGTGATCAAGCAGGCACTCACCGACGGAAATGTCGTCGGAACGCAGGGGCGCGGGCGGCTGATCTATGAGGTCACGGTCGACGGCGAGGTGCGACACGTCGCCATCACCGTCGGCAAGAATGGCTATATCGTCGGGGCGAATCCAAGGAGCGTGAAGTGACCGACCCTCAGATCCGGATCGCGGCGGAGTGGCAGTGCTGGCCGACATGGACCACGGATCTGGCAGGAACCCTCGACAACCCGGATCCGCACGACCTCGTCGATTCGGCGCTTGCCGATGAGCTGGTTGCGTGGGCCGACGAGTTCGATGCGATCTTCGATCCCCAAGATCCGGGTCAAGCATCGTTCGGCTCGGAGGAGGCGGAGCACGACTTCGCGGCTCGAGGTCGAGCGCTGAGCCAGCAAGTGGCGGATCAGCTCGGAAGGGAAGTCACCTATCGATACCGAGGCGACGTGGTCCTTTCGCCGGGCGGGCGCCCGGCCGATCCCGGCCGTTCAGCCAAGGGATGAGCACGCGCTGGGCGGCCAGCAGTCCCTACGCACGAGGTGCAGGCCGCGATGGGTGACACCGGGCTGTCGTTGCTCGCGGCGCTCGGGGTGCTCAGCGGGCTGACGCAGCGGCGGTGCGGGCGGTTGGAAGTATCCGCCGGAGGATGGCTTCCAGATCGGCCCTGATGGTGCACCGATGCTGGAGCCCAACACGCTGAGCCCCGGTGACACGATCGACCGGTTCGGCGAGCCGCGCGGAAGATACGCTTCACCCGATGCGACGCCGTACGACGAGCGTGCCATCCCGCCGGACAGCGCGGGCCAGCCCTACCACCAGTACCGTGTGGAGAAACCGTTGCCCCCCGACGTCACCCAAGGCGAGATCGCGCCGTGGTTCGAGCAGCCCGGCGGTGGCGTCCAGTACAAGTTCGACAAACCGGTCCAGTGGTACGTCGACCACGGATCCCTGAAGGTGGTCAGATGAGCGAGCTTTCAGCGATCCGGACGGTCGAGGACCTCAAGGATGCGCTCGCCCGGTCTCATCGCCCTCCTGAGAACGTCGGGCGATTCGGTGACCCGGGCCTTTCCCACGCCGAAGGATCCAGCGCCGTGCGGACGCTCCCGGACGGCCGCGCGGAGATCGTGACCTTCGGCCGTGGGGACAACGACGACTACGTCGAGGCGTTCGCCAGCGAGCTGGCGGCGGTGCAGGAGCTGGCACGCGTCCTGCTCTCGCCGGCGCCACCCGCGCGCACCGCCGGTGAGGATCGCCGGGACGGCCAGCGGATGCAGCACGTCGCGCAGGACGTCCTGGCTCGGTTGCGCAGCCGGCACGGAGGATCGCAGTGACCGCGCGCCAGCAGGAGGAGTTCGGCAAGCGGCTCCGGGCGGGCGGCGTTCCCGGAACGTCCGCGATTCTGACGCGCCCTCCGACCCCGGGCACGCCGCCGCCGCCCGAGGGCGTCTGGGTCGTGGTCCCCTACGGGGACGCCTTCGTGGTCGGCGCGGTGGCTCGTGGACGGTTCGCCCCCTACGGCAGCGCAGCAGACCTCGACGCCGCCGCGGCGATCGTCACCAGACTCGTCCTGACGCGGCCGCGGACCGTGCCTTCGGCGGAGGTCGAGGCGCTGGAGCGCCGCGGCGAGGTCGCCGCCGCGGCGATCAAGCAGCGCACGCGGGCCCGTGAAGGGGCGGCCGGTCCGGCGGCTGGCGCCGCCGGTGAGGCCCTCGACACCTTCGGCGCCGCGACGACCCACCATCTCTACGCCTTGGGCACGCCGTTCGCCGAGCGTTCGCAGCCACCGACCGACGTGGATGCTCCCTACCATCGCTATCTGGTGCTCTCGCAGCTCCCCGAGGCGCAGGAGGGAGTCGCCGCCCCATGGTTCGCCCAGCCGGGTGGCGGCGCGATGGTCGTGTTGGGCCGACCGATCCGTTGGTACCTCGACCAGGGACACCTGGTCGAGGTCGTCGACTGAGGTCGCAACGAGCCACTGTCAGTCGGCTCCACGGGGGAGTTGGGGTAGTCCGGGGCGCAAATCAGGCCTGCGAGCCGGAAACCCCTGATTTCCGCCCCGGACTACCCCGACCGTCGCCTCGACCGCCCCGTCCTACTTGGAGGGCCCGCCGCCGAACATGATCTCGTCCCAGCTCGGGACCGACGCGCGGCCCTTGCGCTTCGTACGCCGCACCGGCGCCTCGGGTGCCTGCTCCGCAGTCACCTCGGCCTCGGGCTGCTCCGGCGCTGCCTCGGCGACAGGCTCGTCGGCCTCGCGGGTCGCCGGCTCGGGGGTCGCGGGAGCGTCGAACAGGTAGGCCTCGGCCGGCATGTCGATCAGCGGTGTCTCGATGGTCTGCTCGGTCGCACTGACCTGCTCGGCCTCGTCGACCTCCTCGACCTCCTCGACATGGGTCGTGGGCGCAGCCTCCGCCGTCGGCTCGGCCGGAGCCGGCTGCAGCCTCCTCAGCCGGGCCGCCTCGAGGTCGTCGCGGACCACCGTCGCCGGCTCCTCGGCGATCTGCTCGCCGACCAGCCAGCGGGCGTCGTCGTTGTCGAGGGAGACGTAGTTGCCGGGGATGTCGAAGGTGAGCTCGGCGGTGCCTGCGCGGAAGGGCAGGTCGTAGGAGCCGATCAGCTTCCACCGCCCGTCGTGGCGGCGGTAGGAGTCCCACGCGACGGCGCTGGCGATCGCGTCCGGCTCCAGCTCGAAGCCACGCAGGTGGGTGGCGACAGCATCGCCGAGCGTGCGTACGGCGGAGGCCTCGCCGGGCCGGCGGCGTACGGACGCCTTCTGTGCCCGCTCGGCGGTGTGCTCGCGCTCGGCGAGCACCGGCGCCGCGAAGGGCATGATCTTCTCGACCGTGCTGCGCGCCGCTTCGGCGACCTGCTCCGGGCTCTCTCCCGCGCGGATCCGAGCCTGGATGTCGCGGGGGCGCAAGGCGCTTTCCATCGGGACCTCCGTTCGGCGGGACTGCTCCTGGGGTGCGGCGGGACGCAGCCTCGGGTCGAGCTCGAGGGTGAACTCGCGCCCCTGCTCGTCGACCAGGATGGCGCGCCGCCCGTCGCGGGTGACCGAAGCCAGCGTGACAGCGACCGGACGCGTGTCAGCGTCCTGCTCCGGCTGGTGTGCCGGAGCCGTCAGGGGCAGTTCTTCGGCCGACATGATGCCCGTCAGCCTACGGCACCGGCGACGGCGATCCGACGTGGCACACCGGCGTGCCTGCGCCTTTCTCCTCACGCCGTGCTGGAACCATGTCGCCGTGGCAACCGAGCACTCCACCACCCTCGTCGTCCTCGATCTGCTGGGCATCTTCGTCTTCGGTATCTCCGGCGCTCTGGTGGCGGTGCGCAAGGAGCTCGACGTCTTCGGCGTGACGGTCCTGGCCGCGTGCACCGGGCTGGGTGGCGGCTTCATCCGCGACGTGCTCATCGGCGCCACGCCGCCCGCCGCGCTGAACGACTGGCGCTACCTGCTGGCACCGGTCGCGGCCGGCCTGCTGACGTTCTGGTTCCATCCCACGCTCGGCCGGATGGAGCGCTCGATGCTGGTCGTCGACGCCCTCGGGCTGGCCCTGTTCGCGCCGGCCGGTGCGCTGAAGGCGGTCGACTTCGGCCTCGGGTTCCTGCCGGCCACGCTGCTCGGCATGGTCACCGGCATCGGCGGCGGCATCCTGCGCGACGTCCTGGCCGGACGGGTGCCGCTGGTGCTCAAGCCGGGCATCCTCTACGCCATCCCGGCGCTGGCCGGCTCGGCGGTGGCGGTGCTCGGCCTGCGGCTCGGGCTGCACGACGCCGCACCGACGGCGGTGGGCGCGCTCGTGGTGGCGGTGTGGCGGATCCTGGCGATCTGGCGCAACTGGCAGGCGCCGATGCCGCAGGGGCCGGCCTCGGTCTAGCGCCGCCGGCCCGCGGCGGGCTACCCCCGCGGGCGGTGCTGGCGGTTGCCGTCGTCCACCCGCATCAGGATCCCCGAGATCAGGTTGCCGAACAGCGGCGTGCACACCGCGAGGCCGGTGTGGCGATAGCGCTCGATCCCTTGTGGATGTCGATCGTCGTCAGGCCGAGGCTGGCGAGGAGGATGCCCATCACGCCCGGTCGATGATCGCGGCGGCCCGGTACGGCCCGGTGCGGCCCGCTCGTGACGGAGCCGTCGCCGGGGGTGCGGACCGGTGGGCCGGATCGTGGAGACCGCCCCGTCTCAGTCGCCCAGCACCCGCCGCAGGTAGTCGTTGGCGAAGACCCGGTCCGGGTCCAGCCGGTCGCGCAGGGCGAGGAAGTCCGCGAAGCGCGGGTAGAGCGGGGCGAGGTCGTCGGCGCCGCGGGTGTGCACCTTGCCCCAATGCGGCCGGCCGCCCGCCGCCTTGAGGATCGGCTCGACGAGCGCGAAGTACGCGCGGTGCTCGGCGGCCTTGTGGGTGTGGAAGGCCAGGTAGAACGAGTCGCGCCCGTAGGCGGTCGACAGCGGTACGTCGTCGGCGGGTGCGACCCGGAGCTCCACCGGGAACGAGATCCGCTCCCGGGAGGCGTCGATGACGCGCCGACACTCGGCCAGCACCTCGAGCCCGTCGGCGCGTGGAACGGCGTACTCCATCTCGCGGAAGACGACGCGACGCTCGGTGGTGAAGACCCGGTGCGCGATGTCGGAGTAGGTGCGGGCCGAGAGCAGGGAGGCGTTGATCCGGTTCATCCGCGGGATCAGGCCGGGGGCGAGGTTGGCGGCCGCCGTCACCGCCCCGAACGCGGTGTTCTGCAGGAAGTCGTCCTCGAACCAGGCCCTGGCGCGGGGGAGCGGCTCGATCTCGGCCAGCGAGGCCAGCCGGCTGTTGCGCTTGGTGAGCAGCCGGTCGGTGTGCGGGAACCAGTAGGCGTCGACGTGGTGGGCGCTCGCGGTCATGTCCTCGAACGAGGCGCGGAACTGCGTCCACGACATCGGCTGCTCGCGGGCCTCCAGCGCGAACAGCGGCTCGACCCGGAACGTCACGTCGACGAGGACGCCGAGGGCGCCGAGACCGACCCGCGCCAGGTCGAAGACCTCGGCGTTCTCCTCCGCGCTGCACCGCAGCACCTCGCCGGTGCCGCTGACCAGCGTGAACCCGGCCATCTGGGCCGCCAGGCCGGCAGCGTGGCCCCCGGTGCCGTGCGTCCCGGTCGAGACGGCGCCGGCGAGCGTCTGCTCGGCGATGTCGCCCATGTTGTGCAGCGAGAGGCCCAGGTGCTCCAGGGCCGCGTTGAATGCCTTGAGCTGCATCCCGGCGCGAGCGGTGACCGTCAGCGCGTCCCGGTCGACGGCCAGGATGCCGCTCATCCCGCCGGGCAGCAGGTGCACCCCGCGGCCCGGAGAGGCGATGGCGGTGAAGCTGTGCCCGGTGCCGGCTGCCTTCACCGTCCGACCGCCGGTGCGAGCCGCGACGACCTCGGCCACCACCTCCTCGACAGTCGTAGGCGTGACCACGCGGGACGGCGCGGCGTGCTCGAGTCCTGACCAGTTGCTCCAGCCCATGTGCGGCAGGCTAGCGGTTGGCAAATACGATGGGCGGCATGGACGTCTCGCCGTACGACGCGCTGCTCTTCCTCTCCTTCGGTGGACCCGAGAAACCGGAGGACGTGGTGCCCTTCCTGGAGAACGTCACCCGCGGCCGGGGCATCCCACGCGAGCGGCTCGAGGAGGTCGGCCAGCACTACTACCTCTTCGGCGGCCGCTCGCCGATCAACGACCAGAACCGAGGCTTCCTCGACGCGCTGCGCGCCGATCTCGCCGAGCACGGGCTCGACCTCCCGGTCTACTGGGGCAACCGCAACTGGGACCCCTATCTGACCGACACGATGGCGCGGATGAAGGCGGACGGCATCCGGCGGGCGGCTGTCTTCACCACCAGCGCCTACTCGTCCTACTCCTCGTGCCGGCAGTACCGGGAGAACCTGTTCGAGGCCTGGGACGGCGTCGGGCGCGGCGTCGAGCTGGACAAGCTGCGGCACTACTTCAACCACCCCGGCTTCACCGAGCCGGTCGTCGACGGTGTCCTCGAGGCGCTGCAGCAGCTTCCCGAACCGGTGCGCGACAGCGCCCGGATCGTCTTCGTCACCCACTCGATCCCGACGGCGATGAACGACGCGTCCGGTCCGCCGGCCCAGGGCGGAGGGGCGTACGTCGCCCAGCACCTCGACGTGGCGCAGGTCGTCATCGACCGGGTCCATGCGGAGACCGGCGTGGCCCACGAGCACGAGCTCGCCTTCTGCTCGCGCTCCGGTGCCCCGCACATCCCGTGGCTCGAGCCCGACATCAACGACCGGCTCGAGGAGCTCGTCGCCGAGGGCGTGCCCGCCGTCGTGATGTGCCCGGTCGGCTTCGTCTCCGACCACATGGAGGTGGTCTACGACCTCGACACCGAGGCGCTGGCCACCTGCGAGCGGCTCGGCCTGCCCGCGGCGCGCAGCGCAACCGCCGGGAACGACCCGCGCTTCGTCGCCGCGGTGCGTGACCTGCTCCTCGAGCGGGCGGCGGTGGAGCGCGGCGAGGCTGTCGCCCGCACGGCGGTCGGCGAGATCGGGGCGCTGTGGGACCGCTGCCCGGTGGGGTGCTGCGCCAATCTCCGTGCGGAGAAGCCGGCCCTGACCGGGGTCGGAGACCCGGCGTGAGCACGCCTTCGGCCTCTCCTTCGGCCACCGAGCTGCTCGCGCTCGCCCAGGAGGCCGCCCGCGCGGCGGCCGATCTGGTCCGCGAGCGCGCCGCGCGCACGGTCGAGGTGGCAGCGACCAAGTCCACCGACACCGACGTCGTCACCGAGGCCGATCGCGCCAGCGAGGACCTGATCCGCCGGATCGTGGCCGCGAAGCGACCCGACGACGCATTCCTGGGCGAGGAGGGCGGCCAGAGTGACGGCCAGAGTGACGGCCAGAGTGAGGGCCAGACCGAGGGCCGCTCGGGCGTGCGCTGGATCGTCGACCCCATCGACGGCACGGTGAACTTCCTCTACGGCATCGCGCGCTACGCCGTCTCGGTGGCGGCCGAACGCGACGGCGAGGTCGTCGCCGGGGTGGTCATCGACGTGCCGCACGGGATCGAGTTCACCGGCTACCGCGCCGCGGACGGCGCGATCGTCTCACGCCGCGAAGGCAAGCAGATCCAGGTCGCCGCGCCGGCTCCGCTCGGCAAGCGCCTGGTCGCCACCGGGTTCGGGTACGACGCGGCCCTGCGCCGCCTCCAGGCGCAGTGCCTGGTGAGGCTGCTGCCGCAGGTGCGCGACATCCGGCGCGCCGGCTCCTGCGCCCTCGACGTCTGCG
This sequence comes from Nocardioides sp. BP30, assembly GCF_029873215.1. NCBI lineage: Bacteria > Bacillati > Actinomycetota > Actinomycetes > Propionibacteriales > Nocardioidaceae > Nocardioides > Nocardioides lacus. The sequence goes on from NZ_CP123620.1 coordinate 1,919,641, forward strand.
ACGTGGCGCAGGGCACCTTCGACGGCTACCTGGAGGAGGGCGTCCATGTGTGGGATCATGCTGCTGCGGGTCTCATCGCGCAGGGTGCCGGTGCCCGGGTCGAGGTGGCCACCGGACTGGGTGGGGGGCGACTGCTGCTGGTCGCCCCCGAGCACGGGTTCGACGAGCTGCGCACCGCCGCCCTGGGGGCGGGCTACTTCGCCGAGGCGTGAGAGCGGGTGAATCCTTTGCGATGAGCCGGGGAATAGGCGTGCGTCACCAGATGTTCACGCGTCGATCCCGGTACCAGCGTGCACGGACCGGCACCGATAGGGCACAATCACGGCCCGACCGGGGGCCGATGGGGACAGCTGGTCGGGCAGACGATGCTCTGTAGGACCAAGAAGGGGAGTGACGCATGGCGACGGACTACGACGCACCGCGGAAGAACGAGGAAGAGCAGTCCGAGGAGAGCATCGAAGAGCTCAAGGCGCGCCGTCACGACAAGAACTCCGGCAAGGTCGACGAGGACGAGGCGGAGGCCGCTGAGTCCTTCGAGCTCCCCGGCGCGGACCTGTCGCACGAGGAGCTTGCCGTCGAGGTCAAGCCGAAGCAGGACGACGAGTTCACCTGCATGAGCTGCTTCCTGGTGCACCACCGCAGCCAGCTCGCAGACGCGAAGCGGATGATCTGCAAGGACTGTGCCTGAACCACAGCGAATCACGAAGGGCCCCACCTCGGTGGGGCCCTTCGTCGTTCGTGACGCTCAGCGACCGTCCTTGGCGAGCTGCGGGGGCAGCTGGCCGGTCGACTTCACGTAGTAGCGCGCGGCCCGACGCTGCGCGAACATCCTGACCAGTGCCACCGTCGCGCCGGTGAGCGCCGACCAGGCGACGGCCTCCCACAGCTCGACGTCCGGGTCGGCGGGATTCGCCGGCGGGTTGCGCTTGGTGCTCGTCTTCCAGAACTTGTTGAGCGCGATGTTGGCGCCTCGCGCGGCGACCAGGCCGGAGATCAGCGCCATCGCCGACCAGGCCTTGGAGTTCGACCCGCCTGCCGACTTCTTCTTCGCCATGACCTCACCCTAGGGCATCGCCCGTCGGCGTTCCGCGCGGACGGCCGACACCCGCCGCGCTGCGGCGACGATTAGGCTGCTCCTCAGACAAGTTGCGGAGAGATGACGAGGCCGATGATCGTACGACGCGAACCGCTCGCCGACCAGGCGGCGGAGGTGCTGCTGGCACGGGTGCGGTCCGGGGAGTGGCAGCTCGGTGAGCGCCTCCCCGGGGAGACCACGCTGGCGGTGCAGCTGGAGGTCGGCCGCTCGACGGTGCGCGAGGCGATCCGCCAGCTGGCCGGCCGGGGCGTGCTGACCTCCCGCCAGGGTGCAGGCGTCTTCGTGACGGCGCTCGACGTCCCGGAGGACTGGGACGCGGTGCTGCGCCGCGTGGACATCGTCGCGGTGATCGAGGCCCGGGTCGCCATCGAGTCCGAGGCTGCGGCGTTGGCCGCCGAACGACGTACGCCGGTCCAGTTGCGCGCCATCCGCCGCGCCCTGGACCTGCGCGGCGCGCCCAGCCCCTCCCTGGAGCAGCACGTCGACGCCGACACCGCCTTCCATCGCAGCGTGGTCAGCGCTGCCCACAACCCGATCCTGATCGAGCTGTTCGACGGCTTCGTCCCGCGGCTGCGTCACGCGATGGTGGACATGCTGCGGCTGCGCCCGAACCCGGCCCGGGACAGCGAGGGTCACCTCGACCAGGCCGATCATGACGCCCACGTGCGGCTCTACGACGCGATCGCAGCCCACGACACGGCGGCGGCCGCCGAGCTGAGCCGCGCCCACCTGCTGTCGCTGAAGGAGAGCCTGCGATGAGTCACCCCGTCCTGGAGCTGCGCGAGGTCACCTTCCGTCGGAAGGGCAACCAGATCCTGCACGGCGTCGACCTGACGGTGCGCGCGGGTGAGCACTGGGCGCTGCTGGGTCCCAACGGTGCCGGCAAGAGCACGATCCTGGGCTTCTGCGGCGCCCTGACGCACCCCACGTCCGGGACCGTCGACGTGCTCGGCCGCCGGCTGGGGCGGGTGGACCTGCAGGAGCTGCGCCGGGTGATCGGACACGTGAATCCGCGGCACGCGCTGCAGTCCCCGCTGACCGCCGCCGAGGTGGTCCTCACCGGCCTCACCGGCACCGTGGAGCAGCCGATGCGCTGGACGCCGACCGAGGAGCAGCAGGACCTGGCGCGCTCGCTGCTGGCCGACGTCGGGCTGGCTGCCCGGATCGACGCCTCCTGGCCGACCATGTCGCAGGGCGAGCGTGGCCGCACCCTGATCGCGCGCGCCCTGATCTCACGGCCGCAGCTGCTGCTGCTCGACGAGCCGACCACCGGCCTGGACGTCGCAGCCCGCGAGCAGCTGCTGGAGACGATCGGCACGCTCGCACGCACCGATCCGGGACTGGCGTCGGTGCTGGTGACCCACCACCTCGAGGAGCTCCCGGTGAGCACGAGTCACGCGCTGGTGATCTCGCACGGCCGGGTGGTCGCCGCGGGCGCTGTCGCGGAGGCGATCACCACCCGGACGATCTCCGAGGCGTTCGAGCACCCGATCCGGGTCGAGCGGGAACGGGGCCGATGGAGCGCGCGCTCGCAGTGGCGTGGGGCCGGCGAGGAGACGGGCGAGGAGACCGGCGAGGAGACCGGCGCCGCGTAGGCGGTCAGCGGGCGTCCGCCGCCAGCGACTGGATGGCGGCGGCGAGTCGGTCGGGATGCCGGGTGCTGAGCAGCCAGTACGGAGCCGGGTCGGCGGGGTCGACGATCTGCACCTTGACGGCCCGCTTCAGGTAGGGCCGCAGCAGCAGGAAGGCGCGCGCGTCGGCCTCCATGCCCGCGACGCGGCGGGTGGCCTCCGGGTCGAGCGCCTCGACGGTGCCGAGGTACGTCGCCTCGATCCGGGCGCGGCCGGCCCGCAGCACGCCGTCGGCGACCACGAGGCGCGCCGAGCCGTAGGCGTTGAAGGCCAGCACGAGCAGCGCCACGATCGCGGCGGTCAGACCCCAGGCCAGCGCGGCCGGCATGGAGACGATCATGGCCAGCCACAGCGTGGCCTCGAACATGATGCCCTGCACCCACCAGCGCAGCGGCACGCTGAGGCGCTCGTCGTAGCCAGGGGTGCTCACGAGGGGAGAGTTTTTCATCCCGCCGTCGCCGGTGCGAGATAGGGTCCGCCCCGTGCCCGAAGCGTGCTCTGAAACAGGCCCTGAGGTGAGCTCCGGTCCGACCGTGGACATAGCCCTCCTTCGTCTCGATGGCGATCTGCCGGCGCCAGCCTATGCGCACCCCGGCGATGCGGGCGCAGACCTGGTCACCGCCGTCGATCTCACCCTGGCGCCGGGGGAGCGCGCGCTGGTCCCCACCGGGATCGCGATCGCGCTGCCGCACGGCTTCGTCGCGCTGGTGCACCCACGCTCGGGACTGGCCGCCAGGCACGGTCTGTCGATCGTGAACACCCCCGGCACCGTGGATGCGGGCTACCGTGGGGAGATCAAGGTCCTGCTGATCAACCTCGATCCGGCCGAGAGCATCGTGTTGCGCCGCGGCGACCGGATCGCGCAGTTGGTCATCCAGCGCGTGGAGACCGCCCGCTTCGTGGAGGTCGAGGTCCTTCCTGGTTCGGTCCGCGGCGCGGGAGGCTACGGTTCTACCGGAGGGTTCTCGCAGGGCTGAGCCTGCGGGAGAAGACGTCAGAGAGAGCAGCGCGTTGAAGTTCCGTCGCAAGTCCAAGGCCGAGGACCGGACCGAGGTCGCCGAGACCGTCACCGAGTCCGCCCCCCAGGCCGACTCCGAGAGCGCCGGCACGACCGAGGGCGAGGGTGTGGTCGCGAGCGGGACCGCCGAGGCGAGCGGGCCGCACGGTCCCTATGACATCGACGAGATCCCGGCTGACGCCGCGCCGGTCAACCGCGTCGACCTCGGCTCGCTGCACATCCCCGCCGTCGAGGGACTGGAGCTGCGGCTGCAGGTCGACGAGACCACCGGCCAGATCGCCGCCGTCCTGCTCACCGGTGAGGACGGCGCCATCGAGCTGCGGGCGTTCGCCGCGCCACGCAACGGCGACCTGTGGGGCGAGGTGTTGCCGCAGCTCATCGCCGACGTGCAGCAGCGCGGTGGCCAGGTGGGGCAGCGCGACGGCAACTTCGGTCCCGAGCTGGTCTGCCAGCTGACGGTGACCATGCCCGACGGACAGGAGGGCGTGCAGCCGTCGCGCATCCTCGGCATCAACGGCCCCCGCTGGCTGCTGCGGGCGACCTTCCTCGGCCGCCCCGCGGTCGAGCAGGAGGTCGGCGAGGCCTGGGAGCAGGTGCTGCACCACGTGGTGGTCAGCCGGGGCAGGACCGCCATGCCCAAGGGCGAGGCGCTGCCGATCGTCATCCCGCCCGAGGCACAGCAGGTCGTCGAGGCGTGACAGGGGACCGCTGATGAGCAAGGGACGACTGCGGCAGACGCTGAGCAACTGGGCCAACAACGAGGACCAGCACGCACGCGACCTCCAGCAGGAGTACGCCGATGCCGGGGTCACCCCGATCGCGGAGGCGCCCGACCGGGAGCTGCTGCGGTTGCGTGGCACGCTGCGGACGGTCACCCTGCGACCGCGCGGCGGCGTACCGGCGCTGGAGGCCGAGCTGTTCGACGGCACCGACGTGGTGACGGTGGTCTGGCTGGGCCGGCGGCGCATCGCCGGGATCACACCCGGCCGTTCGCTGCAGGTGCAGGGCCGGATCGGTCGGCACGACGGGACCCGCACGATCTACAACCCCCGCTACGAGCTCATCCCGTGAGCGACACCTCCGCCGATCCTGGGACGGACCCCGTGACCGACCCCGAGCAGCCTGAGACCCACGCCGAGTCCCATCCGGTCGACGTGGAGACCGTCGAGGCGGTCGTACGCCGCCAGATGTCGGCCTCGTTGGGCGGCCGGCGCGGCATGCTCGAGGCCGGCCTGCCCGGTCTCGCCTTCACCGCCGCCTGGCTGATCGTGAAGGACATCAGGGTCGCGCTCATCGCCGGCGCGGCGCTGGCCGGCGTCGCCCTGGTGCTGCGACTGGTGCAGCGCTCCACGATCCAGTACGTCGCGAACGCCGTCGTCGGGATCGCCATCGGCTGGCTGGTCGTGCACATCGCCCGTGGGATGGGCGGCAGCCAGGAGGACCAGGCGCTGGCGTTCTTCGTGCCCGGCGTGGTGATCACCGGCGTCTACACGGTGGTGCTGGTGCTCAGCTGCCTGGTGCGTTGGCCGGCGATCGGGTTCATGGTCGGCAGCGTCGCCGGCGATCCGCTGGAGTGGCACGAGAACAAGCAGATCGTCTCGCTCTGCACCCGCCTGACCTGGCTCTTCCTGGCCCCGGGCGCGATCCTGGCCATCGTCGAGGGAGTGGTGATCCTGCTCGGGTACGGCGGAGCGATGCACAAGGACGCGGCCGTCCTGGTGCTGGGCATCATCCGGCTCGGGATCGGCTGGCCGTTGCGGCTCGTCGCCTGGGGTGGGATGGTCTGGCTGCTGGCCCGCAACGCCACCCCGCTCGAGGCTTGAGTCCGGCCTCCGTCCGGGTTGAGTCCGGCCTCCGTCCGGGTTGAGTCCGCCCTCCGTCCGGGTTGAGTCCGGCGCGGACGGCCGGACGGCACCCTCGGGGCAGGCCTTCGGCCGCGCGGCGCTCCTTCGTCGCGGCGCGTCCTACGGCAGCGCCCCTTCGGGCACGGTCCGTCCGGCCGTGCCGCCGCGCAACACGTCTTCGGGCACCGTCCGTCCGGCCGCGCCGCCGCGTCCGGGTGATGTCCCGTTCAGCCGCCGTGGGTGCCGGGGGCCAGGAGGCGCTCGAGGGCATCCTCGTGCTCGGCCGGTACGACGAAGAGCAGCTCGTCTCCGGCCTCCACCGGCTCCTCCGGGGTGGGCACGTAGACGTTGCGGTCGCGCAGGATCGTGACGAGGGCGCAGTTCTCGGGAAGCGGGATCAGCCCTGACGGCTTGCCGACGTACGGGCTGTCGGCGGGGAGGGTGAGCTCGACGAGGTTGGCCTGGCCCTGTCGGAACGAGAAGAGCCGGACGAGGTCGCCGACCGTGACGGCCTCCTCGACCAGGGCCGACATGATCCGCGGGGTGGAGACGTTGACGTCGACGCCCCAGGCCTCGGTGAAGAGCCACTCGTTGTTCGGGTGGTTGACCCGCCCGACCGTGCGCGGCACACCGAACTCGGTCTTGGCCAGGAGCGAGGTGACCAGGTTGACCTTGTCGTCACCGGTGGCGGCGATGACCACGTCGCAGCGCTCCATCCGGGCCTCCTCGAGCGAGGAGAGCTCGCAGGAGTCGGCCAGGAGCCATTCGGCGTCCGGGACGCGCTCGGGGCGGATGGAGTTCGGGTCCTTGTCGATGAGCAGGATCTCGTGGCCGTTGGCGATGAGCTCGCGGGCGATCGAACGACCGACCGCGCCGGCTCCGGCGATGGCGACGCGCATGTCCCTCAGCCCTCCTCAGGACCGTGCTTGATAGCGGAGTAGGCGTGGGCGGCGTTCTCCTCGCGCATGACGAGGTGGAGCACGTCGCCCTCCTGGATGACGCTCTCGCGGGTGGGCAGGACGCCCTCGCCGAGCCGGTCGATCCACGCGATCCGGGAGCGGGACTGCTCCTGGAGGTGGATGGTGCGCTGACCGATCCACACCTCCGGTGCGGGGACCGAGTCGAGCCGGATGGTGCCCGACATGTCGCGGAAGTCCGGCTCGTTGCCCTGCGGCAGCAGCCGGCGCAGCACCTGGTCGGCCGTCCACTTCACCGTCGCGACGGTGCTGATGCCGAGCCGCTGGTAGACCTCGGCACGACCGGGGTCGTAGATGCGGGCCACGACGTTGCGGATGCCGAACGTCTCGCGCGCGACCCGGGCGGCGATGATGTTCGAGTTGTCACCGCTGGAGACGGCGGCGAAGGCGTCCGCGCGGCGGATGCCCGCCTTCTCCAGCACCTCCTGGTCGAAGCCGATGCCGGTGACCTTGTCGCCGTTGAACCCTGGACCGAGGCGGCGGAACGCGTCCGGCTCGCTGTCGATCACCGAGACGGTGTGGTTGCGGTCCTCGAGGCTGCGGGCGAGCGTGGAGCCCACGCGGCCGCAGCCCATGATCACGACGTGCACGCGGCTACCGTATCCGCACTTCGCCCGTGACCGCCCACTCGTCGAGCAGGTCGCCACCGCCCGCGTCCTTCGCGGCGTCCGCAGCCGCGTCGCCGACGGACGCCAGCGGGCCTCCATGCCCTAGCCTCGTCGTCGTGGGTATGGCGGACGTCTCCAAACGAATCCTGCTGGGCCGCAAGCTGCGCAGCTCGCAGTTGGGCGAGACCCTGCTTCCGAAACGCATCGCGCTGCCGGTCTTCGCCAGCGATGCGCTCTCCTCGGTCGCCTACGCGCCGGACGAGGTGTTCATCATGCTCTCGATCGCCGGCGCGTCGGCGTACGTGTGGTCCTGGAAGATCGCCGTAGCGGTGGCGTTGGTGATGGCAGCGGTCATCGCCTCCTACCGGCAGACGGTGCACGCCTACCCCAGCGGCGGCGGCGACTACGAGGTCGCCACCGTCAACCTCGGACGCAGCGCCGGTACGACGGTGGCCGCCGCGTTGCTCGTCGACTACATGCTCACCGTGGCCGTCTCGATCTCCTCGGGCGCCAACTACGTCAGCGCCGCCATCCCGGCCCTCCAGGGGCACGAGGTGCTCCTGGCGGTCGCGCTGGTGGTGGTGCTCACCGCGATGAACCTGCGCGGGATCCGCGAGGCCGGCACCGCCTTCGCCATCCCGACGTACGCGTTCATGGTCGCGATCCTCGGTACGGCGGTGGTCGGGGTCGTCCGGCTGGCGGGCGGCCACCTGCCGCACGTGGAGAGCGCGCAGTACGACATCGTCCCCAAGGAGGGCGGCGGCAACCTCGCCGGGATCGCGCTGATCTTCCTGCTGATGCGGGCCTTCTCCTCCGGCTGTGCGGCGCTGACAGGTGTCGAGGCGATCTCCAACGGCGTCCCGGCCTTCCGCCGGCCGAAGTCGAAGAACGCGGCGACGACGCTGCTCATGCTGGGCCTCATCGCGATCACGATGATGCTGAGCATCATCCTGCTGGCCAACAAGATGGGTCTGCGGTTCGTCGATCCCTCGGACATGCACCGGCTCACGCTCAACGGAGTCCCGCTGGGCGACGACCACACCCAGAACGCCGTGATCGCCCAGGTCTCCAAGGCGGTCTGGGACTTCTTCCCGCCAGGCTTCTACCTCGTCGTCGCGGTCACCGGGCTGATCCTGGTGCTGGCCGCCAACACCGCTTTCAACGGCTTCCCCGTGCTGGGCTCGATCCTGGCTCGGGACGGGTTCGCGCCGCGGGCGCTGGCCTCGCGCGGCGACCGGCTCGCGTACTCGAACGGCATCGTGTTCCTCGCGGTGATGGCGATCGTCCTCATCGTGGCCTTCGACGCCCAGACCACGCGCCTGATCCAGCTCTACATCGTGGGTGTCTTCGTCTCGTTCAACCTCAGCCAGCTCGGCATGATCCGGCACTGGACCCGCGAGCTCAAGCGGGTCGTGGATCCGGCCACCCGCCGGCGGATGGTGCGCTCGCGCGTCATCAACACCGTCGGGCTCTGCTTCACGGCCGTGGTCCTCGTGGTCGTCCTGATCACGAAGTTCCTCGCCGGCGCGTGGATCACCATCCTGGCGATGTGCTTCTTCTTCCTGATCATGCGCGGCATCCGCGGTCACTACGACAAGGTGGCGGCCGAGCTGGCGGCGGACGAGGAGGACAAGGTCATGCCGACCCGCGTCCACGCCATCGTGTTGGTCTCCAAGCTGCACAAGCCGACCCTGCGGGCGCTGGCCTTCGCGCAGGCGAGTCGGCCCAACGTCTTGGAGGCCGTCACCGTCTCGATCGACGACGAGAGCACCGCCGGGCTGCTGGAGGAGTGGGACGAGCGCCATCTCGCGCTGCCGCTGAAGGTGCTGCACTCGCCCTACCGAGAGCTGATCCGGCCCGTGGTCGACTACGCCACGGCGATCAAGAAGGCCAACCCCCGCGGCGTGGTCGCCGTCTACATCCCGGAGTACGTCGTCGGCCGGTGGTGGGAGCAGCTGTTGCACAACCAGACAGCGCTGCGGCTCAAGGGTCGGCTGCTGTTCACCCCCGGCGTCATGGTCATCTCCGTGCCCTACCAGCTGCGCTCCTCGGCTCAGCGTGCCCGTGAGCTGCGCGAGGAGATCTGGGTGGCGCCCAGCGACCTGCGCGCCGGTCGCGCGGTCGACACGCACAACCGGCAGATCGGCAAGTGAGCACGCCCCGCGGCGAGCGCCGCGCACAGCGTCATCGCGGCCGGCAGCCCCGTGCCCGGCAATCACGCGGTCGATCGCGCGTCGGCGAGCGCTTCGAGGTGGTCGTGGGCCCGGTGGCCCACGGTGGACACGTCGTCGCGCGGCTCGCCATCGAGGCCGCGACGCCGGACGCCGATCCCACCGAGGCAGCCGAGGCAGCCGAGGTAGCCGAGGCGCAGACACGGGTGGTCTTCGTCCGCCATGCCCTGCCCGGCGAGCGGGTCACCGTCGAGATCACCGAGGGCGGGGACGGTGACAGGTTCTGGCGCGCCGACGCGGTCGACGTACTCGAGGCGTCACCGGACCGGGTGCAGCCACCGTGCCCGTTCTCCGGTCCGGGCCGGTGCGGCGGCTGCGACTTCCAGCATGTCGCGGTGCCGGCCCAGCGCGATCTGAAGGCGGCCGTCGTCCGCGAGCAGCTGGTCCGGCTGGCCAGGCTCGAGGCAGCCGATCCGCTCCTGGCCGCGCTCGAGGTCGAGGCGGTGCCCGGCGACGTCGACGGGCTGCGCTGGCGCACCCGCCAGCGCTACGTCGGCCCCGGGAAGGGGATGCGCAAGTACCGCTCGCACGAGGTGATCCCCGTCGACGACTGCCGGATCGCGCGGCTCGACGCCCGCGAGCCGGCGCCGGGCACGGTGACCGAGGTGGTCGAGGCCGGCGGGGCGCGGCACGCCTTCGCCGTCGCCGCGGACGGCTTCTGGCAGGTCCACCCCGGCGCCCCGACCGCCCTGGTCGAGGCCGTGCTCGAAGCGCTGGAGCCGCAGCCGGGGGAGTCGGTGCTGGACCTGTACGCCGGGGTCGGCCTCTTCGCCGCCTTCCTCGCCGACCGGGTGGGTGCGGCCGCCCGGCTCGTGGCGATCGAGGGCGACCCGGCGGCCTCGGCGTACGCGCGCACCAACGTGCCCGGCGCCGAGGTCGCCGCCGGGGACGTCTCCGCCGTGCTGGAGTCCTATCTCGGGACCTTCGACCTGGTCGTGCTCGACCCGCCGCGCGAGGGCGCCCGTCGCCCGGTGGTGGAGGCGGTCGTCGCGCGCCGGCCTCGGGCGGTCGCGTACGTCGCCTGCGACCCTGCCGCGCTGGCGCGCGACGTGGCGATCTTCGCCGAGCACGGCTACCGGCTGACCGGGCTGCGGGCCTTCGACCTGTTCCCGATGACCCACCATGTCGAATGCGTCGCGGTGCTGACGAAAAGCGACTGACCTGCGGTGACGCGATGTGGGCCGCGTAGCTCAGACCGGCTCCGGCTCACCGGATGTACAGCGGCCCACCGCAGCGCGACGATGTCGGGCGCTCGCGCCTGAGTCGTCGCACGCTCATGGGACGATCACGGGGCACTCGGCTCAGTCGGCGCTCGAGGACGCCCAGAGGTTGATGTCGCGGTTGATCGCGTAGCGATCGATCTCGGTGAGCTCCTCGGGCGTGAAGTCGAGGTGGCCGAGCGCCGCGAGGTTGTCCTCCAGCTGCGCGATGCTGGAGGCACCGAGCAGCACCGAGGTGACGGCGGGCGAGCGCAGCGCCCAGGCGATGGCGAGTTGGGCCAGGGTCTGACCGCGGTCGCGGGCGATCCGGTCGAGCTCGGCCACCGCAGCGAGGGTGTCCGGCGCCAGGTGCTGTGGCCGCAGGGACCCGCCTTGCGCCGCACGCGAGTCCGCCGGGACGCCGCGGAGATACCTGTTGGTGAGGAGACCCTGGGCAAGTGGCGAGAAGGCGATGATGCCGATGCCGAGGTCGCTGGCGGCCTCGGTCAGGCCGTCCTCGATCCACCGGTTGAACATCGAGTACGACGGCTGGTGGATCAGGAGCGGGGTTCCCAGGCTCTCCAGGATGGCCGCCGCCTCACGGGTCCGGCGTGGCGAGTAGCTCGAGACGCCGACGTAGAGCGCCTTGCCCGCCTGGACCGCGGCGTGCAGGGCACCCATGGTCTCCTCCAACGGCGTCTGCGGGTCGAAGCGATGCGAGTAGAAGACGTCGACGTAGTCGACGCCCAGGCGGCTGAGCGACTGGTCGAGACTGGCCGTGAGGTGCTTCCGGGAGCCCCACTCCCCGTAGGGTCCTGGCCACATGTCGTAGCCGGCCTTGGTGGAGATGACGAGCTCGTCACGGTGGTCGCGCAGGTCGGTGGCGAGCACACGGCCGAAGTTGATCTCGGCGGAACCGTAGGGTGGGCCGTAGTTGTTGGCCAGGTCGAAGTGCGTCACCCCATGGTCGAACGCGGCGGTGATGATCTCGCGCTGGGTCTGCAACGCGACGGTGTCGCCGAAGTTCTGCCACAGGCCCAGCGAGACGGCGGGAAGGACGAGGCCGCTGCGGCCGACGCGGCGGTAGGCCATCGTCGCGTAGCGGTCCGGCGCCGGTGCGTAGCGACTCATGATGGTGTCTCCTCAGAGGTCGGGTGGACGAGACGGCGGAAGGTCGAGGCGTGGAAGACCAGTGGCTTGAGGTTGGGATCGGCGCCCAGGGCGCCGACCTCGAGCAGCACCACGAGGTGGTCGCCGGCCTCGTGCTCGGCATGCACCGTGCACTCGAACCAGACCGGTGCGCCGGCAATGAAGCGGGCCGTGCCTCCGGTGCTGCGCAGCGGAACGCCGGCGAACCGCTCGCTCCGCTCTCGGGACGCGACCTGCTGCCCGATGCCGCCATGGTCCTCGGCCAGTACCGAGACGCCGAGCGTGGTCGCCGCGCGCAGGCGCGGCCAGGTCGAGGAGGTTCGCTGGATGGCGCACAGCACCAGCGGGGGATCCAGCGATACGCCGACGGTGAAGCTGGACGCGACCATGCCCTCGACCTCGCCCTCCACGTCCGCAGCGAGGACGACGACGCCCGAGGGGAAGTACGAGAAGATCCGGCGCAGGTGGGTCGTGTCGTCGTCGTAGGCCGGCAGGGATGCGAGCGGGATCACCGGGTGGTCCCCGAGGGGACGTGGCGTACCCGGTCGGCCGGGTGCGACGCCGGCAGGTGGGGGCCGCCGTCCGGGAACAGCGCCTGCCGGAACGTGGGCGCCTGCCGATGCTCGAGCAGGCCGGCCGCCCGCAAGGCGGGTGCCACGTCGTCGGCGAACTCCTGGTAGGACCCCGGCGTCACGAACGGGGTGTAGAGGAAGCCGTCGAGCCCCGTGCTCTCGACCAGCTCGCCCATCTGGTCGGCGACCTGGGTCGGCGTCCCGAGGAGGATGAGCTCCCGCATGCCGTGCCGGATGAAGTCCGCCGTCGCCTCACGGACCTTCTCGTGCCGGTAGCGGTGGACCTGCGTCTGCGAACCGTCGGTGGTCAGGTCGGCCATCGCCATGTCGGGATCGAGCTCCTCGAGGTCGATGCCGGTCATGGCGCCGAAGTACGCCCGCGCGGCTGCGGGGTCGACATAGTCGAGATAGGCATCGAGTCGACGCTCCGCCTCGGCGCGTGAGGACGCCGTCAGAACGGAGAGTCCCGCGACCGTGCGGACCGAACCCTCACCGCGGCCCTCCCGCACCGTTCGGACACGAACGTCGTCGACCTGCTCGCGCAGCATCTGCGCATTGCGACCGTGCAGGAAGACGACCTCCGCGTTGCGGGCGCCGAAGGAGCGGCCGGTCTCGGACGCGCCCGCCTGGAACAGCACCGGGGTGCGTTGACGTGACGGCTCGGAGTCGAAGTACCCATGGCAGGTGAAGTACGGCCCCTCATGGTGCACCTCTCGCACCTTGGCCGGGTCGGCGTAGATGCGCCGCTGCTTGTCGACGAGGACGGCGTCGTCGTCCCACGAGCCTTCGAGCAGCTTGTAGCTGAGGTCGACGAAGTCCTGAGCGCGTGCGTAGCGCTCGTCGTGGGGGACCGGGGTCGTGCCGAACAGCTCCGAGACCACCTCCATGCTGGTGGTCACCATGTTCCATCCCGCGCGACCCTTGGTGAGGTGGTCGAGGGTGGCGAACCTGCGGGCATTGGCATAGGGGTGCTCGTGGGTGGTGGAGGCGGTCACTACGAACGCGAGCCGCTCGGTGACGGCGGCCATCGCCGACACCAGCATCATGGGGTCGTTGTTCGGCACCTCGACCGCCTGCTCGATCACCACCGGACGGGTGATGCCGTTCATGTGCGGGTAGCCGTAGGAGTCGGCGACGAACATGAAGTCGAACCCGCCGCGTTCGAGGAGTACCGCCAGGTCGACCCAGTGGTCGAGATCGGTGTAGCGGTGCGTCGTCTGCTCCGGATGCGCCCACATTCCCTGGCTGGTCAGATTGACTTGGTTGATCTCGAACGCTCCGAGAATGATCGGCTTCACGACACTCCTTCGTTGCTGGTCCTGGCCCACAGGCCGGTCTGTGTCTCGAGTGCGAGACGGGTCCCGCGCCGCGCGCCGGGGATGAGGGCTCCTGATCCGGCGATGGCGGCGAGCTGCTCGCGGCTCCAACCCCAGACGTCTCGCGCGATGCGGTACTGGTCGGTGACGGACTGGCCGAACCAGAGCTCGTCGTCGGCGTTGAGCGTCACCGGGACGCCGGCTGCGACCAGGTCGGGCGCCTGATGCTCGGCCAGCGACGGGCTCACACCCAGCCGGACGTTCGACACCGGACAGACGTCGCAGACGATCCGGTCGGTCGCCAGGCGAGCGAGCAGCGCCTGGCTCCGCACGGCCTGGACGCCGTGGGAGATGCGGCCGGCGCCCAGCTCGTCGATGGCCTCGAAGATGCTGTCGGGCCCACCTACCTGACCGGCGTGCGATACCACCTGCAGGCCGGCCGCGGTGGCGGCCTCGGCGAGCTCGCGATATCGGCCGAGCCCCGCCGGCTCGATGAACCCGGCCGTACCGAGCGCCGTGACGCCGCGGCCGGCATAGGCCACGGCGAGCTCGGCCAGGGCCATCGCGACCGGGTCGTCCTGATCGGTGTTGATGGTGAGGTTGGCGCCGACGTCGATGCCGCAGGCCTCGCCCGCGGCCTGGAGGGCGCCCACGATCGTCGCCGTGACCTCGTCGAGGGTGCCCAGGCGGGGGGCGTACAGCTGGGGCTCGATCGCCGGTTCCAGGAAGACGACCCCCCGAGCCGTCTCGGCTTCCACGAGCCGGGTGCAGAGGAAGGCGAGATCCTCCAGCGAGGTCACCAGTGCGGGCACCTCGCCGTAGGCCTCGAAGAAGTCGTGGACGTCGGCGAAGGAGCGAGGGGCCGCGAAGGCCGACCCGCGCCTGCGTGCCAGCTCGCGGACGGCCTCACGCGGGTAGGAGCCGTCGAGGTGGGCGTGGACGTGGACCTTGGGCAGGGCGTCCAGATCATCGGCCGAGGTCGGCGCGCAGGCGTTCAGCTCCACCGTCGGCCTGCCCACTTCTCCGCGGCGGCGGCGCTGCGGTAGGCGAGGACCGAGAGCACCATCGCCACGACGACCGAGCCCCAGGCCGCGCCGGTGTCGAGGGTGACCTGCTCGTCGGCGAAGATCCGGCCCAGACCGCCGCGGTCCATGAGCCACTCGGCTGAGATCGCGATGAGCACGCAGTTGGCGGCCGCGAGCCGCACGGCGATGAAGAGCGAGGGCAGCGCGGCCGGCAGCGCGAGGCGGCGGAGGACCGCGAACCGGTCGGCGCCGTAGATCCGGAAGACGTCGTCGCTGCCGGCCGGCCGTGCGCCCAGGCCGGAGAGCACGATGACGTACACCGGGAAGAACGCCATCAGCACGCAGCTGGCGAGCACCGTTCCCATCCCGTAGCCGATGACGGCTCCCAGGATGGGGACGAAGACCACGATCGGGATGGTCGGGACGAGGAGCGCGAGCGGCGAGAAGAACGCGCGCACCGGTGGCATGAGCGTCGCGAGGAGCGCCAGCCCCACGCCCAGGACGAGCCCGCAGGCCAGACCGCCCGCGGCCGAGAGCAGGGTGAGGCCCGCGGCGTGGAGGTAGCCGTGCCAGTCGTCGACCAGGGAGGTCAGCACGCGGTGCGGCGAGGGAGCCACCACTGTCGGGACGTGCTGGGCGGAGATCCACCACTGCCAACACGCGACGAGCACCACCGGTATCGCGACTCCCGTCGCGACGTCGACGCGACGGCTCCCGCTGTCGGCGTCGTCACGAACCACCGTCGGCCGGCCGAAGCGGACGGCGGAGATCCGCTCGGCCCACGTGGCCAGTGCGTAGCCGGCCGCCGAGACGAGGACGGCCATCACGGTGGCGCCCCACAGCAGCTCGTACTGCACGTTGCGCATGGCCGAGACCATGAGGACGCCCAGGCCGGTGTCGGCGCCGAACCACTCGCCGAGGATGGCGCCGAGCAGCGCGGCGGGCACAGCGAGACGCAGTGCGTCGGCGATGAACGGCACCGCCGCGGGGAGCTGGAGTCGGATCAGCTGTTGGGTGCGCCCAGCGCCGTACGTCGCGAAGACGTCCCGACTCGATGAGGCGGCCGAACGGAACCCGTCGCTGACCGTCACCACGGTCGAGAAGAGCACCGAGAGCGCGGCGAACACCTGCGGCGTGGCGGGCCGCACCGGGAGACTCATCAGGATGGGGCCCAGGGCGACCACGGGGAGCGCGTTGACGAGCACGACCGCGCGCACCACGTGACTCGTGCTGCGCGGCACCAGCGCGGTCAGGACAGCTACGAGGACGCCGAGGGCCAGGCCGATAACGCCCCCTACCGCGGCGCGGGCCATCGATGCCCGGGTCGCCGTCAGGATCACCTGGTGGTCGGAGGAGATCTCCCGGACCACGGCGGTGAGGCTCGGGATCGAGCCGCCGAACGCGCCGCGGTGGCCGATCAGCTCCCAGGCGGCGCAGAAGACCACCAGGCCGACGAAGGGCAGCACCCGAGCCGGTCGAGGTGCGCCTCCTGCCCTCACGACGCCTCCCCGGCGGGCCCATCGAGCATGAGCGTGAGCTCGGCGACGAGGGACTGGAAGGCCGGCAGGCGTTGCGTCTCGCTGTCGCGGCCGGGTCCGAACGGCACGTCCACGACTCGCTTGACCCGGCCCGGCCGGCCGGTCATGACGACGACCCGGTCGGCCAGGAAGACCGCCTCGTCGACCGAGTGGGTCACCAGCAGCGTCGTGGTGCGCTGGGCCGAGAGCACCCGGGCCATCTCCACGTTGAGCCGATGCCGCGTGACCGCGTCCAGTGCGCCGAACGGCTCGTCGAGCAGCAGCACCTGGGGGCGCAGCGCGAGCGAGCGCGCGATGGAGACGCGCTGACGCATGCCGCCCGAGAGCTGGCCCGGACGATGCCGCGCGAACTCCGCGAGGCCCACCAGCTCCAGCAGCCAGGACACCCGCTCGCGGTCGACGCGTTGCCGGGCCAGCTTGAACGGCAGCTCGACGTTCGCGCGCACCGTCAGCCACGGCAGCAGAGCATTGTCCTGGAACGCGACGCCCATCTGCCGCCGGCCGACGACCTGTGCGGGCGAGGCGCCGTCGATGGTGATCGACCCACGGTCGGGCTCCTCGAGACCCGCGGCGATTCGCAGTGCCGTGGACTTGCCGCAGCCCGAGGGCCCCAGGACCGCCACGAACTCACCCTCGGCGATCTCCAGCGTGAAGTCGTCGAGCGCCGCGACGCTGCCCTGGCGACCGGTGTAGCTCTTGTCGACGTTCTCGAACCGCAGGCCTCGGGCTCCGCTCACTGCGATGCCTGGGATGAGGGGAGCAGGGTGGCGTTGTAGCTCGCGGGAAGGCCGGCGATGTTGGTCCGGCCGGTGGCCTTCAGTGCGTCCGCCATGGCGCCGGTGATCGCGCTCGGGTCCATGGCCAGGAGGCCGTGGCTCTTGGTGTAGGTGCTCTCCATCAGCGGGACCTGTGCCTTCAGCGTGCCGAGCTCGGAGTCCTGCTCCAGGCCGAGACCCTTGCCGTAGTGGCCGATGGTCAGGGCGACGGCGCCGGCCGGATCGGCGAGGGCGTCGGCCCAGCCCTTCTGGGAGTCGGCGAGGAAGTCGGCGACGACCTGTCGGTGGCTGTCGAGATAGCTCTTGGTCGTGACGATCAGGCCCGCGTAGGACTGGAAGCCGAGGTCGGCGAACGTCACGGCGTTGGACTTCTCGCCCTTGAGGTCGTAGGTGACCGGCTGGCTGTTGACGTAGCAGTAGTAGGCGTCGATCTGGCCCTTGAACAGGGGAGCGGCGTCGTAGCCGACGGGAACGAAGGTCCAGTCGGGCGACTGCCCGTTGGCGGCGAAGAGCGCGTTGATATCCGCCTTGCCACCCGCGTCGGTGCCGATCCGCAGACCCTTGAGCTGGTCGATGTCGGTGATCTTCCGGCTCGGCAGGGTCATGATCCCTGCCGGGGACGTCTGGTAGATCGCGCCCACCGCGACCAAGCCGGCCCCTGCCTTGTTGGCGTCGTAGAGGCGCGCCATGTTGGAGACGATCCCGAGCTGAGCGCCCCCGCCGGCGATGACACTGGCGGTCGAGGAGACGTTGCCGCCGTCGAGGATGTTGACCTTCAGGCCGTCGGCCGCGTAGTAGCCCTTGTTGTCCGCTTCGTAGAAGCCGGAGTACTGGCTGTTCTTGACCCAGTCGAGCTGGAAGGAGATCGTCGTCGCGGGGGCACCGGCGCTTCGGGAGGCGTCTGCCGAGGCGTCTCCCGTGGCTTTGCTCGACGAGCCGCCGCAGGCTGTGAGCGTGGTGCCGAGCAGAAGCCCGGCCACGACGAGGGACAGATGACGGGCGAAGCGGTGGCTCTTGCGTGGGACGCGCGACACGGACTGCATAGGTGATCTCTCCCAGAGACGTCGTGACCATTCCCGGGACGTCATCGGCCTGGGTGCCCCGACCGTAGGAAGGACTGGCTGTTCCGGCAAAGAAGCCGTACCTTTGAGGTCATAAGCACTATCAATGTGCCCAGGTGGGACGGGGTGCGTCCGCGTCCGGCCCCGCAGATAATTCACATGCCCGAAACACGCAAGGACCGCTGATGGAGCTGCGCCCGCTGCGCCACTTCGTGGCGACGGCCGAGGCCGGGAGCTTCACCGCCGCCGCCGCCGACCTCGGCATCTCCCAGCCGGCGCTGAGCCAGAGCATCGGGCGCCTCGAGGACGAGCTCGGCCGTCGCCTGTTCGTCCGCAACCGCCGCGACCCGTCGGCCGGTCTGCGGCTGACGGTGGCAGGCGAGACCCTGTTCGGCGAGGCGGTCCTGATCCTGGCTCGGGTGGCCCGGGCCGAGCGCCGGCTGAGCCGGGTGAGCGAGGACCAGGCGACCACCACGGTGACGGTCGGCATCGCCTCGGCGACGCCCTCCGAGCTGGTCAGCGCGGCGCTTGCCATGCCGCGGCTGCTGCCGGGCATCGAGATATCTCCCGTGCACCTGACCTGGGGCGAGGAGCATGCCGCGCTCGAGGACGGTCGCGTCGATGTGGTGTTCCTCCAGTACCCACCCGGCGCGTCGTCCGGAGGAGAGGTGCGCCGCCGTACCTTGCTGCACCATGCCCGGGTCCTGGTCGCCCCCGCGGGCCATCGCCTGGCATCCCTCGGCCGCCCGCTCGTCCTCGCCGACATCGCGGAGGAGGGGCTGCTCGATCCCGGCTTTCCCGATGTGCCGGAGATGTACCGCGACTTCTGGCTGGCCGAGCCCCGACCCCACACCGGAGCGGGCCCGTTCGTCATCCAGCTGATCGCGCGCACGGTGGAGGAGATGTGCGCTTACGTGGCCTCGGGCCGGGGGCTGGCGATCACCTCGGAGACGGTCGCCTCCCATTACGCCCGCCCGGACCTGTGCTTCCTCCAGGTCGAGGATCTCGGCCCCGTCGCGGTCGGCATCGCGCGCCTGCGCAACGAGCGACGCGAAGCGGTGCGGGCGGTGTTCGACCGCCTGTGCCCTGCCGGACAGTCACCCGAGGATCCGGCTCGTCGAGGCCGGTCAGGTTGATGGCAGATCCCGCGCGCGAACCTGGGGGCACCGGCCGCGCAGACTTGGGGTGAACAGCAATGCTCGAGCGACACTCCGTGCGTGCCGCCACCGCGGTCGTCGGGGTCCTCGTCGGGCTTCTCGGCGTGTCCGGGTGCGGTGCTCGTCCCACGACGTCGGCCCACCCGCGCTCCTCCTCGCCGGCGACGGCGGCGGCGACGCCCGGGCAGCGCCGGCGGTCGCAGGTCCCGCTCCCGTCCGCAGGCCCGGCCTCCAGCTCGCCAGCCGTGGCGACGGTGACCAAGCTGCTCGTCTTCGTCGTCGAGAACCACTCACTCGACCAGATGCGCTCCGCCATGCCCTTCACCCGTGGGCTGGCCGAGCGGTACGGCTACGCCGACCACTACGAGGCGATCACCCATCCCTCGCTGCCGAACTATCTGGCGATCGCCGGCGGTGACACCTTCGGCATCCGCGACGACGGCTCTCCGGCCGCGCATCCGCTCGGCGGAGCCAGCATCTTCGGGAGAGCACTGCGGCATGGCGGCACGGCTCGTCTCTATGCCGAGTCGATGGGCCGACCCTGCCAAACGGTCCCAGCGGGCGACTACGCCGTGAAACACAACCCTTGGGCCTACTTCGCCGAGGAGACAGCGCTGTGCCGGCGCGATGACGTCTCCTTCAGCTCCTTCGGCTCCGACGTCGCCCGCGGTGATCTTCCGGAGATCGGTATGGTCGTTCCGGACCTGTGCGACGACGCCCACGACTGCGCGTTGTCCCGTGCTGACGCCTGGCTGCGCTCCGCCGTGGGGAGGGCGATGAGCGGTCCCGATTGGGCGAGCGGCCACCTCGCGATCGTCATCACCGCCGACGAGGACGACAACCATCACGGGAACCGGATCCTGACCGTCGTCGCACATCCCGCGCTGCATCACGTGGTGGTCTCGAGGCCGCTGAGTCACGATGCACTCTCGCGGGCCTACGCCGCCGTCGCGCGCGTCGCTCCGCTTCGTCATGCCGCCGAAGCGCCGGATCTGCTGGAAGCGTTCGGCCTCGCGGCCGCCTAGCGACTCCGAACACCGAGTACCACCTGAGGAGAGCTGAGGAGAGACAGTGATCGAAGCGCTTGAGCTGACGAAGAAGTACGGCGAGAAGACCGCCGTGGAGGGGGTCACCTTCACGGTCCGGCCGGGGATCGTCACAGGCTTCCTGGGCCCCAACGGGGCGGGGAAGTCCACGACCATGCGGATGATCGTCGGGCTCGATGCGCCGACCTCCGGCTCCGTCACCGTGAACGGGAAGCCGTACGCCGAGCACGCCTCGCCGCTCCACGAGGTGGGAGTCCTGCTGGAGGCACGGGCGGTGCACACCGGCCGCTCGGCGGAGAACCACCTGCTGGCCATGGCAGCGACCGCCGGGATCTCCCGGCGTCGGGTCCAGGAGGTGATCGAGCTGGTCGGCCTCCAGGACGTGGCTCGCAAACGGGTCGGAGCGTTCTCGCTGGGCATGGGACAGCGCCTCGGTATCGCTGCGGCCCT
Organism: Nocardioides sp. BP30; assembly: GCF_029873215.1. Classification (NCBI taxonomy): domain Bacteria; kingdom Bacillati; phylum Actinomycetota; class Actinomycetes; order Propionibacteriales; family Nocardioidaceae; genus Nocardioides; species Nocardioides lacus. The sequence goes on from NZ_CP123620.1 coordinate 1,940,335, forward strand.
GCTGGGCGACCCGCAGACGATCATGCTCGACGAGCCGGTCAACGGTCTCGACCCCGAGGGCGTGCGGTGGGTCCGGCACCTGCTGCGTGGACTTGCCGAGGAGGGCCGCACCGTCTTCGTCTCCTCACACCTGATGTCGGAGATGGCGCTGACGGCGGATCACCTCATCGTGGTGGGACGTGGCCGTCTCATCCGCGACATGTCGGTGAGCGACTTCATCGCCAGCGCGTCGTCCGAATCGGTCCGGGTCCGGTCTCCGCAGGCCACCGAGCTGCGGGAGATCCTCCTCGGCAAGGGCGCCAAGGTCACCGGCTCGGCACGCAACGTGCTCGATGTCGTGGGCCTGACCAGCGATGAGATCGGTACGACGGCAGCCGAGTCCGGGCTGACCCTCCATGAGCTGACGCCGGTCCAGGCGTCCCTCGAAGAAGCCTTCATGGAACTCACCGGCGAGGCCGTGGAGTACCGCACGCACACCGCCGAGGAGAGTGCAGCATGAGCACGGTGACCGATCCCCGCAAGCGGCCCACCGGCGACGCTGCCGTCAGGATCGCCCAGCCGGTCACCTTCGGGCGGACCGTGTCCTCGGAGTGGATCAAGTTCCGCACCTTGAGGTCGAGCTGGCTGGTCCTGCTGGCTGCGGTGGTCGGAGTCATCGTGATCGGCCAGCTCATCGGCTACAACACCGGCAAGAGCTTCTCGAACCTGGCACCTGAGGATGCCGCGCCGTCCGGCGTGATGCAGGGCTACTACCTCGGCCAGTTGCTCATCGGCGTTCTCGGCGTCCTGTTCGTGACCGGGGAGTACGCGACCGGCATGATCCGCTCGACCGCCACCGCCGTACCGCGGAGGCTGCCGGTGCTCGCCGCGAAGGCGCTCGTCTTCGGCCTGATCGCCGTGATCGCCATGGTGCCCACCTGCATCGTGACCTTCCTCGGTGCCATGGCGTTCCGGTCGCACTTCGGCCACGGGGCGTCCCTGGGCGACCCGGGGAACCTGCGGGTCGTGATCGGCACCGGGGTCTACCTGGCTCTCATCGGCCTGCTCGGCGGCGCGGTCGGCTGGATCGTGCGGAACACGGCAGGCGGGATCTCCACGCTGCTCGGTCTCATCCTCGTCCTTCCGGTGCTCTTCGAGGTCGTCCCGGGGACGTGGGCGAAGTCGGTGAGCAGGTTCTTCCCGAGCAACGCCGGAAGCTCGTTCGTCTCGTCGGTGCACGCCGCCGACACCCTGACGCCCTGGACGGGCCTGGTCGTCCTGGTCGCCTGGGTCATCGCGGCGGGTGTCGTCGCCGCCGTCGTGCTCGAGCGGAGAGACGTCTGAGGTCACCGCATGCCGGTGAGGGCACGTCCGATGATCTGGCGCTGGATCTCGTTGGTCCCACCGTAGATGCGCTGCACGCGGGCATCGAGGTAGGCCTTCGCGATCGGGTACTCGACCATGTAGCCGTAGCCCCCGTGGAGTTGGACGCACTTGTCGACGACGCGGGCCTGGACCTCCGTCGTGAAGAGCTTCACCTTGGCCGCATCGACGGCCGTGAACGTGCCGTCGTTGTAGGCGAGGATGCAGCGGTCCAGCAGCGATCGCGCGGCCTCGAGCTCCGTGGCCATGTCCGCCAGGACGAACTGGGTGTTCTGGAAGCCGGCCAGTGACTGGCCGAAGGCCTGCCGTTCCTTGACGTAGGTGATGGTCCAGTCGAGTGCAGCGGTGGCCGAGGCGACGGCGCCGGCGGCGATCGCGAGCCGCTCGAGCGGAAGGTGCTGCATGAGCTGGCGGAAGCCGCCGCCCGCGACGCCCAGCAGGTTCTCGTCCGGCACGAACACATCGGTGAACGACAGCTCCGAGGTGTCCTGCGCCCAGAGACCGACCTTCTTCAGATTGCGCCCCCGCTCGAACCCTGCCATGCCCGCCTCGACCACCAGCAGAGAGAACGCGTCGGTGCCGCCGGCAGGCTCGGTCTTGGCGACGACGCACACCAGGTCGGCCTGCTGGCCGCTGGAGATGAACGTCTTCGCCCCGTTGAGCCGCCAGCCTCCCGACACCTTCTCCGCGTGCGTGCGCACTCCCTTGAGGTCGCTGCCCGTGCCAGGCTCGGTCATCGCGACGGCCATGATCGTCTCGCCTGCGGCCATGCCGGGGAGCCAGCGCCGCTTCTGTTCGGGGTTGCCCATCGCCGTCACGTACGGACCCAGGATGTCGTCCTGCAGGCTGAAGCTGGAGGCCAGCGACGCGGCGCCGGCTCGGAAGAGCTCCTCGTAGACGACGTTGCGGTAGCGCCAGTCGTCGAGACCGGGGCCGCCGTACTCCTCGGGCGTCGTCAGGCCGATGATCCCCTGCTTGCCCGCAGCGAGCCACACCTCTCGCCCCGTTGCCTGCTGCTCGTCCCACTCCTCGAGGTGCGGCGCCACCTCCCGGGCGACGAACTCCCGCACGACCTCTCGGTACTGCTCGTGGTCCTCGGTGTACAGGCCGCGTTCCATGTTTGCTCCTTGCGTGCTCGTGACGACCGTCCTATCGTAACGACTAAATCATCTAACTGATAGTCCCTCTTCAAAGGATCGCCATGACCAGCGCTGTGATCGTCGACATCGTCCGCACCGCCTCGGGGAAGGGCAAGCCGGGTGGGGCCCTCTCAGGCGTCCATCCCGCCGAGCTGCTCGCCACCGTGCTGCGTGCTCTCGCCGAGCGCAACAACCTCGACCCGGCACTGGTCGACGACGTGATCGCCGGCTGCGTCGGCCAGGTGGGCGACCAGGGATTGAACATCGCTCGCACGGCGCTTCTGACCGCCGGCTTCCCCGAGAGCGTCCCCGGAACCACCATCGATCGGCAGTGCGGCTCGAGCCAGCAGGCCGCCCACTTCGCCGCGCAGGGCGTCATCGCCGGTGCCTACGACATCGCGATCGCGTGTGGCGTGGAGTCGATGAGCCGGGTGCCGATGGGGGCCGCCGTGGCCGCAGGAGGCGACCCGCACGGTCCGCTCGCCGCCCGGTTCCCGAGCCTGCCCAACCAGGGCATCGGCGCCGAGCTCATCGCGGCTCGCTGGAAGTTCGACCGCGACGCCCTCGACGAGTACTCCGCCCGGTCCCACCAGCGTGCGGCCGAGTACGCCGCTGCCGGCGGGTTCGACAAGGACATCGTGCCGGTGCGGCTCTCCGACGGCTCGCTCCACACCGTCGACGAGACCGTCCGGGCGTCGACCACGGCCGAGGGCCTCGCCGGCCTCAAGCCCTCCTTCTACACCGAGGAGATGGCGGCGAAGTACCCCGAGATCACCTGGTCGATCACTCCTGGCAACTCCTCGCCGCTGACCGACGGCGCCTCGGCGGCCCTGATCATGAGCGAGGAGAAGGCGGCCGCGCTCGGCCTGACGCCGCGTGCCCGCTTCCACTCCTTCGCCGTCGCAGGCTCCGACCCGGAGGTGATGCTGACCGGTCCGATCCCGGCGACGCACAAGGTGCTCGCGCGGAGCGGTCTCACGATCGAGGACATCGACGCCTACGAGGTCAACGAGGCGTTCGCACCGGTCCCGCTCGCCTGGGCCCACGAGTTCAACGCCGACCCGGCGAAGCTCAACCCGCGCGGCGGCGCGATCGCACTCGGTCACCCGCTCGGCGGCTCCGGCACCCGTCTGCTGAGCACCCTGCTCAACCACCTCGAGTCCACCGGCGGCCGCTTCGGTCTGCAGACCATGTGCGAGGGCGGCGGCATGGCCAACGCCACCGTCATCGAGCGCCTCTGACCACGTCCACCCCACGAAGAGAGACACCCATGGATATCGCTGGCAAGTCCGCCCTCGTCACCGGCGGCGCCTCCGGCCTCGGCCTCGCGACCGCTCGGCGGCTGCACGAGCTGGGCGCGTACGTCGTCATCATCGACCTTCCGTCCAGCGACGGGAAGAAGGTCGTCGACGACCTGGGGGAGCGCGCCGCGTTCGCGCCCGCCGACGTCACCGACGAGGAGCAGGTGCAGGCCGCCGTCGACCTGGCGGTGGCCAACGGTCCCCTCGCCGTCGCTGTCAACTGCGCCGGCATCGGGAACGCGGTGCGCGTCGTGGCCAAGGACGGCACTCCGTTCCCGCTCGCCGACTTCACCAAGGTCGTCAACGTCAATCTGATCGGCACGTTCAACGTCACCCGCCTCGCGGCGGCCGCGATGGTCGCCCACACGCCGGTCGACGGTGAGGAGCGCGGCGTCATCGTGAGCACCGCCTCGGTCGCGGCGTTCGAAGGTCAGATCGGCCAGACGGCGTACTCGGCCTCGAAGGGAGGCGTCGTCGGCATGACGTTGCCGATCGCCCGTGACCTGGCCCAGCACAAGATCCGCGTCAACACGATCGCGCCGGGGCTCTTCCTCACCCCGCTCTTCCAGACGCTGCCCGAGCCCGCGATCGCCTCGCTGGGCGCCCAGGTGCCGCACCCCTCCCGGCTCGGCAACCCCGAGGAGTACGCCAAGCTGGTGGCGCACATCGTCGACAACGTCATGCTCAACGGCGAGGTCATCCGTCTCGACGGCGCCATCCGGATGGCGCCCCGCTGATGACCGCCGCCCCCGACCGCCCGGCGGTCCGTGGCCTCGAGCCCGGCCGCCGGGCGGCGGTGCTCATCCACGAATGGCAGCGTGGCACGGTGGATCCGGCGCTGACCACCCTTCCCGGTCTGGCCGAGCACGCCGAGTCCCGACACGCCACGCTGCACATCAACGACCTCACGGCAGCGGCTCGCGCCGCCGGCATCCAGGTGTTCTGGTCGACGATCGAGCCGCGTTCGGACCGCGTCGGGACGGCGGGGAACTGCCTGCTCCTCGCGGGCCTGCACCGCGGCGCCCTGGCGGCGGGCAACGACCTCGCGGCTCTGCATCCCGGCCTGGAGACCAGCGCCGCTGACATCTGGATCCGCCGCGTCCACGGGCTGACGCCGTTCCACCTCACCGAGCTCGAGGCGTACCTGCGTCAGCTCGACGTGCAGACGCTGATCATCGGCGGCGTCTCGACCGACGTCGGGATTCCCGGTGCGGTGCTGGAGGCGGTCAATCGCGGCTTCGCTGTCGTCGTGGCCGAGGACTGTACCGCCGGAAGCTCCGCCGAGACACACGAGTTCCTCCTCGCCCACCAGCTGCGACTCCTCGCGACCGTCAGCGACACCGCGGCCGTGATCGAGGCGGTACGGGCCACCACCACCGCGACCATGGAGGCGACGGCATGAGGTTCACCGTGGAGTACCCGGTCGGCGGTCCTCAGCACGACCGTGCGCTCCTGGGCCGGTCGGGGGTCAGCGCCGTCGCCGGAGCCGCTGACAAGCTCGGCTTCGACGCCATCGCCTTCACCGAGCACCCGGCGCCCTCCCTGAAGTGGCTGCAGAACGGCGGCCACGACACGCTCGACCTGACCTCGGCCCTCGCCTTCTGCGCAGCCGTCACCGAGCGCATCCGGCTGATGACGCACCTCCTCGTGTTGCCCTACCACAACGCGTACGCCGCGGCGAAGGCGCTGACGACAGTCGATCTGCTGTCGGACGGCCGGCTCACGGTGGTGGCCGGCACCGGCTACCTGCGCTCGGAGTTCCTGGCGCTCGGGGTCGACTTCGAGACCAGGAACGAGCGCTTCGACGAGGCACTCCAGGTGATGAAGACCCTCTGGAGCGCCGGCACGGAGCCGACCACGTTCGAGGGTCGGTTCTTTCCCGGCATCGGCGTCGCACATGTTCCCGGGCCGGTGCAGCCGGGCGGCCCGCCGATCCTGATCGGCGGCAACTCGGCGCTGTCTCGGCGCCGCGCCGCGCTGAACCAGGGCTGGAGTCCGCTGCTCGTCCCGGAGATGGTGGCGCAGACCTCCCGGACCGCCGTGCTGACCCTGGAGAAGCTGCCCGCCAGGATCGGTGAGGTGCGCGCGATGGCCGCCGAGGCGAGGGGTGAGGAGGCCGCCATCACGATCCAGGTGCAGGGCCTGCACACCGACGTGCTCCGCGGCGGCGCGAGCGAGGAGGAGCACCGCGATCTGCTCGGTCGACTCGGCGAGATCGGAGTCGACTGCTTCGTCCTCCACCTGCCGTGCACGTCGGTGGGCGCGGCGGTCGACGGCCTCGAACGCTACGCGGCGGCGTACTTCTGATCGGTGGCAGGAGCGACGGGGCGGGGCTCAGCCGAACAGGTCGACGACAGGCGTGTTCTTGGCGTCGTGCAGGAAGACGTACTGGGCCGCGACCTCCATGTGCTTGCGCCAGTGCTTCTCCGCGGCCTCGGAGTCCTTCGCGTCGACATAGCGGATGAGTCGTTCGTAGGAGCGGACCGTCGTCTGATAGCGGTCGGAGACGTCCTCGTCCTCGCCCAGCCCCTTGGCCAGGGACTGCTGGAGGTGGACGTCGACGATGTCGGCCAGCACCGCGCCCTGCACCGCGAGGGTCTTGTTGCCGCAGCGCTGCATGATCAGCTCGTGGAAGCGGTAGGTCGAGCGCGACCACGTCGCGAGGTCGGTGATCGCCTCGAAGCCCGCCTTGAGCATCTCGCGCAGGTGGGCCACCACGGTGCGGAGATCCTGCAGGTCCTCCTCGGTCCTGCGGGAGGCGAGCATCGCGGCGCACACGGGCTCGGTGACCATACGCGCCTCGTAGACGTCCTGGATCGTCGTGCCCTGCAGCTGCAGGAGCAGGCCGACGTGACGCGCCGCGACGTGGGGGTCGGGCTCCAGCACCTGGGCACCACCGCGCGAGCCGCGCCGGACGCCGATGAGCGACTCGGCCTCGAGGATCCGGAAGGCTTCGCGCAACGTGGGACGCGAGACGCCGAACTGCTCCATGAGGTGTACCTCGGGGGGCAGGGTCTCCCCGGGGGTCAGCTCGCCCTTCACGATCTGGCGACGAAGGTGCGACGCGATCAGCTCGGCCGTCTTCGGTGCGCGCATGACGGTGCCCACCTGCTGCACGCCGCTCGGGACTCCCACCAGTTCGCTCATATCACTGATCCTATTCCGTCGAACGGCTCCTCGAGCCGCACGACGCCGGTTGCGCCGTGGTGGCGAGGCCCTTGTCGTTGTTGTACGACATTAACAGTAATATGATTCAACCGATCCGATGCAAGGGAGCATGCTCATGGAGATGGATCTCGGCCTCGCGGTCATCCGCGTCGCGCTCGGTCCGATGCTGGTGCTCCACGGGTGGAACAAGGTCTTCGGCGGCGGGGGCCTGCGCGGGACCGCCGCCTGGTTCGAGAGCCTCGGTCTCCGGCCGGGTCGGCTCCACGCCCGGCTGGCCGCCTCCACCGAGATCGGCGCCGGCACCCTGCTGACGCTCGGACTGCTGACCGGGCTCGACGCCCTCGCCTACGTGGGACTGATGGTGGTGGCGGCTCTGACCGACCACCGGGGCAAGGGCTACTTCGTCTTCAAGGGCGGGGCCGAGTACGTCGTCCTCGTCGCGCTGGTGGCGATCGGACTCGCGGCGACCGGCCCGGGCGCATGGTCCCTCGACCACGCGCTCGCACTCGATCTCGCCGGCACCGGGTGGGCCGTCGCGGCCGCGGTCGGCGGCGTGCTGGCTGCCGGCGCGCTCCTAGCGGCCTTCCGGCGTCCCCAGGAGGTGCCGGCCCCGTGAGCATCGACGTACCTGAGGAGCTCGCTCCGCTCGGGCCGGTGGACGCCACGCCGCCACGCCGGCCGGGATCGCTGCGGCGCACGACGACGATCGACATGACCTGGGCCGACGGCCTCGGCACGACGCTCACCCTGTCGGGTCGCGGACGTGATCTGCAGACCGACCTCGGGGGAGACGCCGAGGTGCTCGCCGAGCAGAGGGTGGAGGTGCTCGTCAGCCCGGAGCGGCGCGTCGAGTCCCTGGTGATCACCGACGTCGGCAGCGGCGCGGTGGAGGAGGTGCCGCAGCTCGTCGGCGTCAGTGCGATGGGCGGATTCCGCACGGCGCTGGGGGAGGTGGCGCCGGGCGTCGTCGAAGCCCACGCGCCGTCCTCGCTGCTCGTGGACGACACGCCTGGCGCCACCCTGATCAGCGGCTTCGCCTTCAGCAGGTGGAAGGAGCTGCCCCTGCTCCTCGAGGCCGCGCGGGCGAAGGGACAGGTGCGCCGGATGGAGGGCATCTGCACCGGTTTCATGCCGGGGTCGAGCGGGCTCGCCCCCGATGGCACCTCCCGGTGGAACCACCGGACGCGGGCGGTCAGGCAGCTCGCCGAGGACGCGGACCCGCTGGCCTGGCACGAGGTCCCCGAGATCACGGAGACGGCGATGCGACGGATGCGGCGGATCGACGTCTGGCTCGAGGGCGACGTCATCCGGATCGACGCCATGTTCCAGGACTCCTCGACCACCCCGGACGGCGGCCGCGAGGCCGTGCACGAGTACACCCTGGAGGCCGAGGCCAGTGTGAGGACCCTCGAGCTGACCCGCGTCGAGCCGGTCGCGCGCGTCCTCCCGTACGCCGAGTGCCCGCTCGCCGTCCGCCAGGTCGACCAACTGCTCGGTGTCCACCTCCGTGACCTGCGCGCCGTCGTTCTCGACCGGCTCAAGGGAACCGCCGGCTGCACCCATCTGAACGACGCCCTCCGCGCCCTCGCGGATGTGCCGCACCTTGTCGAGCTTCTCCAACAGAACTGAGTGATCCCATGAGCGACGCCCTCATCGTCAGCGCTGTGCGCACCCCGATCGCCACGTCCTTCAAGGGCACCCTGCGCGACACCCCGGCCGAGGAGCTGGCCACGCTCGTGGTCGGCGAGGCACTGGCCCGCTCCGGGGTGGACCCCGGGCTCGTCGACGACGTCATCCTGGCCGAGAGCCAGTACGGCGGCGGCGACCTCGCCCGCTATGCAGCGGTCGCCGCCGGGCTGACGGGTGTCCCGGGCCAAGCGGTGAACCGCCACTGCGCCGGGTCCTTGACGGCGGTCGGGAACGCCGCTGCCGGAATCATCGCCGGCATGGAGCGGGCGGTCATCGCGGGCGGAGCCCACTCCTTCTCGATGGCACCCCAGCAGAGCTGGCGGGTGCCCGGGCGCGAGGAGCCTCGGGTCGGCATGGCGCCGACCTTCCCCTACGACGATCGGGCGACGGACGACGTCACGATCTCGGTGGGCTGGAACACCTGCCTGGAGGTCGGACTCAGCCGGGACGACCTCGACCGCTGGGCGCTGCGATCGCATGAGCGGGCGATCGCAGCGATCGACGCCGGCGTCTTCGACGAGGAGATCGTTCCGGTCAAGATCACCCAGGCCGACGGCGCCGTCGAGGAGTTCGCCGTGGACGAGCACCCGCGGCGCGGCTCCACCCTGGAGAAGCTCGGCTCCCTCAAGCCGCTCCATCCGGAGATCGAGGGGTTCTCGATCACCGCGGGCAACGCGTCGGGCATGAACGACGCCGCGGCCGCGCTCATGCTGGTGTCCTCGGAGCTGGCGGACGACCAGGGCCTGACCCCGATCGCTAGGGTCAGGGCGTGGGGCGCGATCGGCGTCGCCCCGTATCGCACCGGCATGGCCGGGGTCGAGGCGATCCCGCTGGTGCTGCGCCGTGCCGGGCTCACGGTGTCCGACGTGGATCTGTGGGAGATCAACGAGGCCTTCGCCCCCGTGCCGATCGCGGCGTGCCGCATCCTCGGCATCGCCGAGGAGCGAGTGAACGTCTTCGGCTCCGGCTGCAGTCTCGGGCACCCGATCGCTGCGTCGGGCGCACGGATGCTCACCACGCTGGCGCACGAGCTGCGGCGTCGCGGTGGCGGCGTCGCGGTGGCCTCGATGTGCGCGGCCGGCGGTCAGGGCGGGGCGGTCGTCATCGAGGCTGTCTGATCGGGCTCAGCTCTCGAGGAGGGCCGCCGTCTCCGGCGACACCTTGGCGACCAGGAGCGCCGCCCAGCCGTCGACATAGCTCGACACCCGGGCCGGCCCGAGCCCGGTGCCGTTGCGGGCGTGATCGCCGAGGACGTGCAGCATGGAGGTGAAGAACTGATGGTTGCGGGCGCGCCGCGCCCGCTCCGGGAGCCCGCCGAGGAGGACGCCCACGAGCTGCTCGGTCTCCTCGGAGTACCTGCGATCGTCGATGTCGGGCGGCCAGTACTCCGAGCGGGCGAGCGGGTCCTCGGAGAGCCTCGCGAGGAAGGGCACGTACATCTCGCCGCGCCTGATGCTGGAGACCAGCGGACCGACGACGAGGCCGACGAGCTCGCGCGCGGTGGCGATGCCGTCGGGTCGCTCGGCTACCCCCCGCTCGAGCTGCTGGGCACCGCGATGCAGCTCGGCATCCAGGACGGCCTGTCGATGCGCGACGAGGGCTCGCACCAGCCCGGCCTTGGAGCCGAAGTGGTAGGTGATCACCGAGGAGTTCGACTGTCCGGCCGCGATCTGGATCTCGCGCAAGGTCACCGCGTCGATGCCGCGGATCGCGAACAGGCGCTCGGCCGCCTCGAGCAGCAGGACGCGCGTCGCCTCGCCGCTGGCGTGCCGACGTCGCGGCGACGTCGTGGCGTCCACGGGCTCGGGCTCGGGCACGGTGGTCCTCCAGACCAAAAGATAATGATTTGTTCTTAGAAAGTATGGACACGCTCGGGTCGCGGTGGCAACATGTGGAGCGTACTAGTTAATGCCCTGGCATTAACTTCACCTTCCGATCGTTGTGGAGCAGACCCATGGCCAAGATGTGGACCAACTCCGGAGACTCGCACTTCCTCGAGCCCGAAGACGTCTGGACCGCTCGCCTCCCGAAGGCGCTCGCGGACCTGACCCCCAAGTCCGAGAAGGATCCCGACGGTGAGTGGGAGACCGTCTCCGTCGACGGCCAGACGTTCCGGCGCAAGCTCCCGACCTCGGCCGTGGTGAAGTTCGTCGAGGAGAGCCACAAGCCGCAGGGCGTGCGCGATCCCGTCGCCCGCCTCAAGGACCTCGACAAGGAGGGCGTGTGGGGCGAGGTCATCTTCCCCAGCCTGGGCATGTGGGCCTCGACGTTCCGGACGCCCGAGCTGCTCAAGGCGTGCATGCGTGCGAGCAACGAGTACGCGCTCGAGGAGCTCGTGCCGGTCTCGGACCGCTACGTCGTCACCGGGCAGGTCTCCACGCTGCGCGTCGAGGATGCGGTCTCCGAGATCGAGTGGCTCGCCGAGAACAACTTCAAGACGGTCTTCCTGCCCACGACCCCGCACCCCAGCGCGCCGGACTGGCACCGTGACGACTGGGAGCCGTTCTGGGACATCTGCGACCGGGCCGGCATCGTCCCGGCCTTCCACATCGGGACCGACCCGGTCGACATGACCGCCGGCGGCGCCGGCGTGGTGTACCGCGGCCCGGGTGGCGCTGTCATGAACTACACCGAGACCACCTTCTCCGGTCAGCGTGCCGCGATGAAGCTGGTGGCGTCGGGAGCGCTCGACCGCCACCCCGACCTGAAGATCCTCATCTCCGAGGGCGGTGCGACCTGGATCCCGTTCCTCGGCGACCGTCTCCTCGAGGGCTACCGCCAGCACCACATGGCCGTGCGCCCGAAGCTGTCGCGCGACCCGAAGGAGATCCTCATGACGCAGGTCTACGCCTCCTTCCAGCACGACGAGACAGCTGTCGCCGCCAACGAGGCGATGGGCTACAAGAACGTGATGTTCGGCTCGGACTACCCCCACATGGAGGGCACCTTCGGCCACACCCAGAAGACGCTCGAGGGCCTGTTCGCCGACGCGCGCCCGGAGACCACGCAGCGGATCACGCAGGGTGCGTTCTATGAGCTGTTCCCGCACGTGCCGCCGGTGCCGGAGAGCACTGACTGCATCCAGGCATGAGCACCAACGGGCTACGAGACGTAGCGATCGTCGGGATCGGTGCGACCGATTACTACAAGCGGGGCGAGTCCTGGCCGCGGACGACGACGGAGCTGGCCTGTGAAGCCATCCTGAACGCGTGCGCGGACGCGGGCATCTCGGTCAAGGACATCGACGGCTTCGCCTACTACTCCGGCGCGGGAGCCGGATACGGCGAGAAGATGGACACCGCTGACTTCATGGAGACCCTCGGCATCGACGAGGTCACCTTCACGGCGTCCCTCACGTCGGGCGGCGGAGGTGCGGCCGGCTCGATCGGCCTCGCTCGCGCCGCGATCGTCGCAGGGGATGCCACCGTCGTCGTCACGGTGATGGCGCTCCAGCAGGCCAAGCAGCGACTCGGAACCGTCTTCGCCGCCGTCGCGCCGGATCCGACCAACTCCTTCCTCCAGCCGAGCGGGCTGGCCGGTCCGGGCCATCTGATGTCGGTCCTGGCGCGCCGTCACATGCACCTGTACGGCACCACCCGCGACGCCTTCTGCGAGATCGCGCTCACCGAGCGGGAGAACGCCCAGACACGCCCCAAGGCACGGTTCCGCGGGACGCCGCTGACCCGCGAGGACTACTTCAACGCGCGGATGATCGCCGAGCCGCTGTGCCTCTACGACTTCTGTCAGGAGACCGACGGGGCGGTCGCCGTGATCACCACGAGCGCCGATCGGGCCCGCGACCTGAAGCAGAAGCCGGTTCCTGTCGTCGCCGTGGCTCACGGCGGCAGCCGGAAGTGGGGCCGTGCCTTCGCCTGGATGGGGATGCCCGACGAGTACTTCGCCTCGGCCGGCAACAAGCCGATCGCCGACCGGATCTACAAGCAGTCCGGCCTGACCCCCGACGACATCGACGTGGCCCTGCTCTACGATCACTTCACGCCGATGGTGTTGATGCAGCTCGAGGACTACGGCTTCTGCGGGCGCGGCGAGGGCAACGACTTCGTGCTCGACGGGAGCATCCGGTACAGCCCGAGCCCCCGTCCGGGGCAGATCCCGGTCAACACCCATGGCGGCCAGCTCTCCGAGGCGTACATCATCGGCATGACGCACATCATGGAGGGCGTGGAGCAGATGCGCGGGACTGCGATCAACCAGGTCCAGGGCGCCCAGCATGCCCTCGTCACCGGTGGCCCCGCCAGCCTGCCGGTGTCCGGGCTGATCCTCGGAAGGGACGACTGATGGTCCTCGCCACAGCACTGCCGAGCGAGCATGTGCACATCACCCCCAATCCCATCACCGAGCCCTTCTGGGCGGCGGCCAAGGAGCGGCGTCTGGTAGCCCCGCAGTGCTCCGCGTGCGGTCAGTTCCGGCTTCCGCCGACGCCGTACTGTCCCGAGTGCTCCTCGAACGAGGTGACGTGGACGGAGCTCTCCGGCCGGGCGGAGGTCTACTCGTTCGCCGTCGTGCACGGGTTCCCCGGCATGCCCGACGTGACGCTGGTCCCGGTGGTCGTCGACCTGCCGGACGCACCGGGCGCACGGCTGGTCAGCAACATCATCGATATCGATCCGACAGAGGTCACGATCGGCATGCAGCTGAGCGTCGACTTCCATCCCATCGCGGACGGCTGGTTGCTTCCGGTCTTCCGCAGGGCCGACTGAGAGGAGAGGGACGACATGAGCGAACTCGACGAGGACAACAGCCTCCACGAGCTCCCGCTGGAGTTCCTGCAGAACATCGCGAACAGCGGTGGCTGGTGCGATGGCCAGGCGATCATCCCCGACGGGGACGACTACAAGTGCTGGTGCTCGTGCGGGAACTGGGCGATCCGGGCCGGGTCCACCGAGGAGGGCCTGCGCGCTGCGCGCGTCCACACCGGAAGCATCCCCGCTTGAGCGGCGAGGTCGCCGACTGGCCGGACCGCCCCTGGGCCCGACGCTGGCCCGGGGGCGGTCCGGAGTACGGCGCGGCGTACGGCCGCATGATCGACCAGATGCGGGGGTTCCTCGACCACCTGGCGGCTGCCCAGCCCGACGAGGAGACCCTCGCGCAACTGGGTGCGGAGCTCGCCTACTGGTCCGACCGGCTCAAGCCGCTGGAGGTGCCCGAGGGCGAGCGCGTGTTCGGCCGGCGCGTCGAGCTGCCGGGGCGCGGCCAGACGATGGTGCCCCAGTTCATGGTGACCGGCGAGGACGATCAGGAGGTCGCCGGCACGGTCTCCTTCGGCGACTACTTCCTGGGCGGCAACATGGCTGTCCACGGGGGCGCCATCCCGCTGCTCTTCGACGAGGTGCTCGGCCGGCTCGCCCAGTCCGGCGGCCGGGCGCCCTGTCGCACCGCGTACCTCAAGACCGACTTCCGGTCGATCACCCCGATCGGGCCGGTCCTACGGGTCCGGGCCTGGTTCGAGCGCGAGGAGGGCCGCAAGCGGTTCCTGCGCGCCACGCTGCACCACGGCGAGGTGCTGTGCGCCGAGGCGGACGCGCTGTTCGTCGAACTCAAGCCAGGGCAACCATAGACTAAATCAGTTAACTCATTTAGTCTATCGGCATGAAGATTGGCATGCCGCTGAACTACGCCGGTGGGTTCGCCGAAACCGTCGAGGAGTTGCGCGAGTTCGAGGACGTGGGCCTCGACGTGGTCCTGCTGCCCGAGGCGTACTCGTTCGACTCCGTCAGCCAGATCGGCTTCATCGCCGCCCGTACCGAGCGGGTCCAGATCGCGACCAGCATCCTCAACATCTACTCCCGGACGCCCACGCTGCTGGCCATGACGGCGGCCGGGATCGACTACATCTCCGGCGGGCGCTTCGTCCTGGGGATCGGGGCCTCCGGGCCGCAGGTGGTGGAGGGCTTCCACGGCATCAAGTACGACGCCCCGCTGGGTCGTACCCGAGAGGTCGTCGAGATCTGCCGCTCGGTGTGGCGCCGGGAGCCGGTCGAGCACGACGGCCGGTACTACCACCTGCCCCTGACCCCGGAGTACGGCGGGGGCGGTCTGGGGAAGCCGCTCAAGCTGATCAACCATCCGGTTCGCTCGCGCATCCCCATCGTGCTCGCGGCCCTCGGCCCCAAGAACGTGCAGCAGGCAGCCGAGCTCTGCGAGGGCTGGGAGCCGATCTTCTATCTGCCCGAGCGCGCTGAGTCGGCATTCGGCGAGGCGTTGGCGGCCGGGCGCGCGAAGCGGTCCGCCGATCTCCCGCCGCTGGAGATCTGCGCCGACACCAAGGTGCTGATCACCGAGGACGCCGACGAGCTCGCCGCCGGCGTCCAGGCCGTGCGGCAGCACCTCGCGCTCTACATCGGGGGGATGGGCGCCAGGGGCAAGAACTTCTACACCGAGCTCGCCGGCCGCTACGGCTACGGCGAGGCCGCCGAGACCATCCAGGACCTGTTCCTGTCGGGTCGCAAGGCCGAGGCCGCGGCGGCGGTGCCGGACGGACTCGTGCACGGCGTGACGCTCCTCGGCTCGCCGGGGCACGTCGCCGAGCGCGCGGCGGCCTTCGTCGCCGCGGGTGTCACCACCCTCAACGCCACACCCATCGCCACCACCCACGAGCGTCGGGTCAAGGACATCGCCCGGCTGAAGGAGTACGTCGCATGAACATGACCATCCACGACGACCCGGTAGCGGTCACCGTCCCGGCATCCCTCGCGGGCAAGCGCGTGGCGGTGCTCGGCGGCACGGGCCCGCAGGGACGGGGGCTGGCTCGGCGCTTCGCGCTCGCGGGCCTGGAGGTGGTGATCGGGAGCAGGGACGGCGAGCGCGCGGTGGCGATGGCCGAGGAGCTCACCGCCGAGATCGGCGGGCCGGTCGGCGGTGGCGAGAACGCAGCCGTCGCTGCGGGTGCCGACATCGTCCTCCTGGTGGTGCCGTGGGACGGTCATGCGCGACTGGTCAAGGAGCTCGCGCACGTCCTGGCGGGGAAGGTGGTCGTCGACTGCGTCAACCCGCTGTCGTTCGGCAAGCACGGGTGCTCGCCGATCCTCGTGGAGGAGGGTTCGGCGGTCGAGCAGGCTCAGATGCTCCTTCCCGACTCCGTCGTGGTCGGCGCGTTCAACACCATCAGCGCCGTTCTGCTCAACGACCCGGAGCAGGGTCGGATCGACACCGACGTGCTGGTGGTGGGGGACGTGCGTGAGGCGACCGACCTCGTCCAGGACCTCGCCGCGACGATCCCGGGTGTCCGCGGCATCTTCGCGGGCCGGCAGTTCAACGCCCACCAGGTCGAGGCGTTCACCGCCAACCTGATCAGCATGAACCGTCGCTACAAGGCGCACGCCGGCATTCGGGTCACGGACATCTGATGACGACGATGTATCCGCAGTTCCCGGCGCCGTCGGCGAAGGCGGAGCGCCTGTACGCCGAGATGATCGACTTCATGCAGGGCGAGGTCCTGCCCGCCGAGGCGACGTACGAGGCCTATCGCGAGGCGGTCGGCCCCGAGGACCACACCCTGCCGCCGGTGGTCGAGGAGCTGAAGGAGAAGGCGCGGGCCCGAGGCCTGTGGAACCTGTTCCTGCCTGCGGTCTCGGGCCTGACGCAGCTGGAGTACGCCGCGATCGCGGAGCTGTCGGGTTGGTCGCCCGACCTCGCTCCGGAGGCGATCAACTGCCAGGCCCCCGACACCGGCAACATGGAGCTCCTCCACCTCGTCGGGACGGAGGAGCAGAAGCAGCGGTGGCTGCAGCCGCTGCTCGAGGGCCGGATCCGATCCGCGTTCGCGATGACCGAGCCCGCGGTCGCCTCCTCCGACGCCACCAACATCGAGACCCGGATCGAGCGCGACGGCGACACCTACGTGATCAACGGACGCAAGTGGTGGATCACCGGCGCGGCGGATCCGCGGTGCGAGGTGCTGATCGTGATGGGCAAGACCGACCCGACGGCCCCCACCCACCGCCAGCAGTCGATGGTCATCGTCCCGACCGCCACGCCCGGCGTCGTGATCGAGAGGTCCTATCCCGTCTTCGGGCGCCAGGACCAGCACGGACACTGCGCCATCTCCTTCACCGACGTGCGCGTGCCGATCGCGAACATCCTCGGCGAGGAGGGCGGCGGCTTCGCCGCCGCGCAGATGAGACTCGGCCCCGGACGCATCCATCACGTCATGCGCGCTCTCGGCGCGGGTGAGCGGGCGCTGTCCCTGATGGTCGAGCGCGTGCAGCAGCGGGTGGCGTTCGGCAAGCCGCTCGCCGAGCAGGGCGCCATCCAGGAGCGGATCGCCGAGAGCCGCATCGAGCTCGAGCAGGCGAGGGCGCTGTGTCATCGTGCGGCGTACGCGGTCGACTCCGCGGGCAACAAGGCTGCCCGCCAGCTCATCTCCGCGGCCAAGGTCGCGGTGCCTCGAGCCGTCCTCAACGTCATCGACCGGGCGATCCAGGTCCACGGCGGGGCGGGCATCTCGGACGCGACCCCGCTCGCAGCCCTCTACGGCTGGCACCGCGCGATGCGGATCTTCGACGGTCCCGACGAGGTGCACCTCGCGACACTGGCACGCCACGAGCTCGGTAAGGAGCCGTTGTTCAAGGTCTGAGGAGAGCCGCGCGGACCTCCGCGCGGAGCTCCGCCTTGCGGACCTTGCCGATCGGTGTGCGGGGGAGGGCGTCGCGGACCTCGACGTACTCGGGGGTCTTCTGACGGGCGAGGCCGGCCTGGGCGAAATGGGCCTGGATCGTCTCGAGCGTCGGAGCATGGCCGGGTGCGGCGACGACGATGGCGCCCACCTTCTCGCCGTAGTACGGATCGGGTACGGCGACGGCCGCGGCGTCGATCACGCCGGGACAGCCGAGCAGCACGTCCTCCACCTCGCGGGACGAGATCGTCTCGCCGGCGCGGATGATCACGTCCTTGGCCCGATCGGTGATCGTGAGATAGCCCTCGCTGTCGAGGTGGCCGATGTCGCCGGTCCGCAGCCAGCGGCCGTCCTGGTCCTCGAGGAACGTCTCCGCGTCCAGGCTCGGATCCCGGTAACCGAGGAAGAGCTCGGGGCCGCGGGTGAGAACCTCGCCGTCGACGCCCCGCGGCACGTCGCGCATCCGCTCGTCGACGATCCGGACCTGGGTGCCCGGCGTCGGCAGACCGTCGGTGAACTGGCGCTTCTCGAGCGGGTCGCGCGCCGTGCCGGAGGAGATGGTCGGCTGCTCGGTCGAGCCGTAGCAGCGGAAGGCCCGGATCCCGAGCCGGTCGGCGCGGGCGACCAGCTCGGAGGGAACCGTCGCCGCCCCCACCAGGTACTCGTCGAGACTGCCGAGCGGCGCGCCGGCCTCCAGGGCGTCGAGCAGCGTCGCGAGGTGGAGGGGCGTGCCCGAGGTCATCGTGACAGCTTGCGAGGCGATGAGGTCGATCGCCACGTCCGGCTTCCAGCCGTCCATCACGACCGTCGGGGTGCCGAGCAGGAGGGGGCGCAGGATCGAGACCAGGCCCGCGACGTGGCCGAAGGGGAACGAGATCAGGGCGACGGCATCCTCGCCCTGCCCCAGGATCGCCGGCTGACTCCGGATCTCCGCGAGCAGGCCCGCATGGCTGTGCTGGACGCCCTTGGGCGCTGACGTCGTGCCCGAGGTGTAGCTGAGGACGGCGACCGCGCCCTCGTCCGGCTCGACGGGCTCCAGGACGGCGCCGCTGACGGGATCGCCCATGGCATCGGACCACGCGACCGTGTCGGGGACGGCGCCGCCGATCATCACGACCGTCTCGACCGTCTCGACCTGGCGACGCAGCGACGGCACCCGCGCGGCGTAGTCGGTGCTGCCCCACCGGTCGACCATCACGATGGCCCGAGCACCGCTCTCGGCCAGGACGAACTCCACCTCGCGCGGGCCGTAGATGTGCACGATCGGGAGGAGCGTCGCACCGGTCAACAGGACCGCCTCGTAGGCGACGATCGCCTCCCGGCAGTTGGGCAGCTGGACGGCTACGACGTCACCGGGGCCGATGCCGCCGGCCTGGAGCCGACCCGCGACCCTGCGGGCCTCGTCGTACAGCTCGCCGACGGTCGCGGTGATACCTCGGCCGGGGGAGTGCACGTGGACGGTGCCGTCGGCGAAGCGGAGCGCGGCAGCGGTCAGCGCCGCGGGGAGGGTGTGGCCGGGTGCGGAGAGTTCTGAGCAGGTCATCGCCGCCTACCGTAGCTCATGATATGAATAAATGAGTTAACTACTTCTGGAGGCGTTGTGGCACCGGACCAGTCGGTCGTCGACCTTGCGGCGGTGCGCCGCTGGATGGACGCGCGCGGCCTCGGGGAGGGCCCGCTCGAGCAGATCGCGGCGATGACCGGCGGCACGCAGAACATCATGCTGCGCTTCCGCCGGGCGGACCGTCCCTACGTCCTCCGGCGCGGACCGGAGCACCTGCGCAAGCACAGCAACGCCTCGATCATGCGCGAGTGCCGCGTCCTGGCGGGGCTGGGCGGTACGCCGGTCCCGCACCCGTCCTTCATCGCGGCGTGCGAGGACCCCTCGGTCCTCGCCGGCGCCGTGTTCTATCTGATGGAGCCGGTCGAGGGCTTCAACGCCGGCGTCGAGCTGCCCTCACCGCACGCGGACGAGCCGAGCCTGCGGCACCGGATGGGCCTGGAGATGGCACGCTCGCTGGCCGCACTCGCCGAGGTCGACCACGAGGCGGTCGGCCTGGCCGGCTTCGGCAAGCCCGACGGCTTCCTCGAGCGTCAGGTCGGTCGGTGGCTCGGCGAGCTGGCGACGTACGACGACCTCGAGGGATATCCCGGGCCGGAGATCGGCGACGTCCAGGGGCTGGCGCGCTGGCTCGACGAACGTCGTCCCGCGCGCTTCGCTCCCGGCATCCTGCACGGCGACTACCACGCGTCCAACGTCATGTTCGCCCGCACGGGCCCCGAGGTCGCCGCCATCGTCGACTGGGAGATGTCCACGATCGGCGATCCGCTCCTCGACCTGGGCTGGCTGCTCGCGACCTGGGACCTGCCCGGCGGGAGCGCCGACTTCGGCGGCAGGCTCATGGAGGCCGGCGGCGTCGCGACGCAGTCGGAGCTGGTCGAGGCGTACGCCGCGGCCGGCGGAGCGCGCCGCGATCTCGACCGGATGGACTGGTACGTCGTCCTGGCCTGTCTCAAGCTGGGGATCATCCTCGAGGGCACTCATGCGCGCGCCTGCGCGGGGCTGGCGCCCGTCGAGGTCGGAGATCGACTCCACGACGCGGCCGTCCGTCTCCTCGAGCGCGCCCAGTCCGTCATCGACGGCTGACCGTTTCCCGACCCGGCGGCGCCGGTCGCCCGTGCCGCCCTGAAGTTCCCGATGACGAGAGAAGAGGAAACCGACCGATGATCGATTTCGAGGTGCCGACGGAGCTCGCCGAGCTGCGCGACCGCGTCCGCTCCTTCGTGGAGGAGAAGATCGTCCCCTATGAGAGCGACGCGCGCGTCACCGCGCACGGGCCGACCGAGGAACTGCGCACCGAGCTGGTGGGCCTCGCGCGGGAGGCCGGACTGCTGACGATCCAGGCGCCCAGCGAGCTGGGCGGTCTGGGCCCCAGTCACGTCGAGCAGGCGATCATCTTCGAGGCGGCGGGCTGGTCGACGCTCGGACCGGTCGCGATGAACTGCGCGGCGCCGGACGAGGGGAACATGTTCCTGCTGTCCAAGATCGCCTCTCCTGCGCAGATCGAGACCCACCTCAAGCCGATGGTCGCGGGTGAGCGTCGCTCGGCGTTCGCGATGACGGAGCCCGACGGTGCGGGATCGGACCCCCGGCAGCTGAGCACCACCGCCGTGCGCGACGGCGACGAGTTCGTGATCAACGGCGCCAAGTGGCTCATCACCGGCGCCACCGGCGCGCGGACCTGGATCATCATGGCCGACCTCGAGGGGGTCGGACCCACGCTGTTCCTGTGCGAGGACGGCGTAGCCGGCCTCGTGATCGAGCGGACGATGGACACCATGGACCGCAACTACGTCGAGGGCCACGGCGTGGTGCGCCTCACCGACCTGCGTCTGCCGGCCGACTCCGTGCTGGGCGAGCCGGGTCGTGCCCTCGCGCACGCCCAGCTCCGGCTCGCGCCGGCGCGCCTCACCCACTGCATGCGCTGGCTCGGGGCGGCGTCGCGTGCGCAGGCGCTGGCGGTCGACTATGCGAAGCGGCGTACGGCCTTCGGGAAGCCGATCGGCCAGCACCAGGGCGTCGGCTTCATGCTCGCCGACAACGAGATCGCGCTCCAGCAGTGCCGCCTGATGATCTGGTGGGCCTGCTCGCTGCTCGACCAGGGTCGGCAGGGTCGGCACGAGTCCTCGATGGTGAAGGCGATGGTCTCCGAGGAGCTCTTCAAGGTCGCCGACCGTTGCGTGCAGGTCTTCGGCGGGATCGGCATCTCCGACGAGACGCCCGTCGGCGCGATCTTCCGGGACATCCGGGCCTTCCGGCTCTACGACGGCCCGACGGAGGTCCACAAGTACGCCATCGCCCGCCAGCTGCTCGCCTGACCCAGGCGGCTGGTCCGGCCGCCTCAGCGCAGCCGGACCAGCCCCTCCTGCATGGTGGTGGCGCACAGCGTGCCGGCTGCGTCGTAGATCTCGCCGTGGGCCAGTCCGCGCGCCCCGCCGGCCCACCGGCTCTCCTGCTCGTAGAGGAACCACTCGTCGACGCGCAGCGGTGCGTGGAACCAGACGGAATGGTTGATCGTGGCGTTCTGCAGGTTCGGATCCTGGATGGTGACCCCGTGCGGGTTGAGCACCGTGGCCAGCAGGAACAGGTCGCTGAGGTAGGTCATCGCGGCGGCCTCCTCGGCGCGTCCGGACGGCACCGGGCTGTGCGACCGCAGCCAGGCGCGCTGCCGTGGCTCGGTCGCCTCGCCGCGGGCGCCGAGCACGCGTCCCGGGGGCTCGGGGAAGCGGATGTCGACCCCGGCGGCGCTGCTCAGCCGGCGCAGCCACCCGAGGTTGTCGTCGTCGCCGACGAAGAGCTCCTCGGCGGGCACCAGGCCCTCCGGCTCCGGCACCGTGGGACGTGGAGGCTGGTGGGACAGGCCCGGCTCGTCGGCCTGGAAGGAGGCCAGCATCGTGAAGATGACGCGCTCGTTCTGGCGGGCGTCGACCCTGCGGACGCTGAACGAGCCGCCGTCACGCACCTCCTCCACGAGGAACTCCGTGGCGACGGTCGTGTCGCCGGGCAGGAGGAAGTAGGTGTGGGCCGCGTGGATGTGCCGGTCCGCCGCGACGGTCCTGCTCGCCGCGAGCACCGCCTGGCCCGCCACCTCGCCGCCGTAGGTCCGCGTCCGTGCGCCGGGGTGGGCCCTGCCGCGGAAGTGTCCCGCGCCCAGCTCCTCCAGGGCGATCGTGTCGAGGATCGAGCCGGTCTCGGTGGTCTCCGCTGTCATGCGAATCAGTCTAATGAGTTACCCGATTATCAGTACAGACCGCCGTCCACCCGGATCAGCGCCCCGGTCGTGTACGACGAGGCCGGGCTGGCGAGGTAGAGGGCGGTCGTCACGATCTCGGACGGGTCGCCGGGCCGCCCCGCGGCGCTGCGGCTGTGCTGCCGGGCCTCCTCGGGCCAGGCGTCGGCGATGTCGGTCAGGAACGGTCCTGCGGAGATCGTGTTCACCCGGACCGAGGGTCCGTACTCCCGTCCGAACACCCCGGCGAGGGTGTTCAGCGCCGCCTTCGAGCCGGCGTACGGCCCGAAGAGCGGCGCCGGGAACAGCGCGCCCGAGGACGACACGTTGATGATGGAGCCTCCGTGGCCCGCCGCCATCCGAGCGCCGACCTGCGCGCCCAGCCGGAACGGGCCCTTGAAGTTCACGGCGACGACCTTGTCGAAGAGCTCCTCGCTGGTCTCGCTCGAGGACGGCGCCACCGGGGACATCCCGGCATTGTTCACCAGCACGTCGACGCGGCCGAAGCGCTGGTAGGCCGCCTCGACGAGCGCGTCGATCTCCGACCAGCGCCCGACATGGCACGCCACCGCGAGGGCTCGGCGGCCGCGGGCCTGGATCTGCTCCGCCACCTGCTCGCAGGCGGCGAGCTTGCGACTCGTCACGACGACGTCCGCGCCGTGATCGGCGAAGGCCAGGGCGATCTCGCGACCGAGGCCCCGGCTCCCGCCCGTCACGAGTGCGACCTTGCCGGTGAGGTCGAAGAGGTCGGTCGTGGTCACTCCTGCTCCTTCGCGCGGCGAGCGAGGGCGGCGGCTCGGCGGCTGGGGGAGTGCTCGGAGGGGAACAGTCCCTCGTGGGGGCTGTAGCCACGCAGCAGCTGCTTGGCGATCGTGCCCTGGTGCACCTCCGTCGGGCCGTCGGCCAGGGCGATCTGCGGGACCGCGGCCCACCAGTGGGCGAGCGGGGTCTCCAGCGTCGTCCCCAGCGAGCCGTGCAGATGGATCGCCCGCTCCACGATGTCGTGCATCACCCGGGCCATCTCGACCTTGCACATGGCGATGTCGAGGCGCGCGGCGCCATGCGGGAGGTTGTCGATCTTCCAGGCCGTCTGCAGCACCAGCAGGCGGAACTGCTCCAGCTGGATCCAGGAGTCGGCGATCATGCTCTGGACCGCCTGCTTGTCTGCGAGCCGCTCGCCCTGCGTGCGACGCGAGAGCGCTCGTTCGGCCATCATGTCGAAGGCCCGGCGACACACGCCGACCGTTCGCATCGCGTGATGGACCCGGCCCCCGCCGAGGCGTGACTGGGCGACCTTGAATCCCTCGCCGGGGCCGCCGAGCATCGCGTCCAGAGGCACCCGCACGTGCTGGTAGCGGATGTAGGCGTGGATGCCCTCGTCCAGGTCGTCCCGCTCGCCGAAGGTCGCTACGTTGCGCAGGATCTCGATGCCAGGTGTCTCGGCGGGCACCACGAACATCGACATCCGCTGGTAGGCCGGGGCGTCCGGGTCGGTGACGGCCATGACGATGAGGAACGACGCGAAGCGCGCGTTGGAGGAGAACCACTTCTCGCCGTCGATCACCCACTCGTCCCCGTCCCGCCAGGCGCGACAGGTGAACTCCTTGGGGTCGGCTCCCGCCTGCGGCTCGGTCATCGAGAAGCAGGAGACGATCTCGCCGTCGAGGAGGGGCTGGAGATAGCGCTCCTTCTGCTCCGCTGTCCCGTACATGGCGAGGATCTCGGCGTTCCCGGTGTCGGGGGCGGCCGTGCCGAACACGGTGGGGGCCCAGTAGGACCGACCCAGGATCTCGTTCATCAGCGCCAGGCGCAGCTGGCCGTAGCCCGGACCGCCGAGCTCGGGCCCCAGATGGCAGGCCCAGAGGCCGCGGGCCTTGACCTGCTCCTGCAACGGTCGCAGGAGCGAGCGCGCCTCCTCGTTGCCGACGTCGTACGGATCACCTCCGTGCGGATAGAGCACGTCGAGCGTCTCGCACTCGGTCCGCACGAACTCGGCGACCCAGTCGAGCTGCTCCTGGAAGTCTGGATCGGTGCTGAAGTCCCACATGTCCTGCTCCTGTCATTGCGTTCTCGTAATCTAGAATGGCATTCTGATCATGACAAGAGGCGGATATGGAGGCGGCATGAGGATCGAGCATGGTGAGTCGGAGGCGATGCTGGCCGAGCGGGTGGCGCGCAGTGTGGCGCGCTGGCACCCCGAGGAGCGTCTCCTCGAGGTGTCGCCCCTGACCGGCGGGGCATCGAGCCTGACCTACCGGGTGCGCCTGGCGGACAGCGCTCCGGTGGTGCTCAAGGTCGCCCCGGCCGGGCTGCCGCCGGTCCGCAACCGGGACGTGCTCCGCCAGGCGCGACTTCTCGAGGCGCTCGAGGGGACGGCGGTCAAGGTCCCGCGCGCCCTCTTCGCCGATGCCGGCGAGCCGCCCGCCGTCCCGCCCTACTTCGCGATGGACTGGGTCGAGGGCGAATGCGTCGAGCCGGTCCTGGTCGCCGCGGACGAGCGGCCGCCGGCTGCCGACGTACGACGGCGCGCGCTGTCGGCCGCCGCGGAGCTCGCCGTCCTCCATGCCGTCGACCCGCAGACGATCGGACTGTCCGACGAGCCGGTCGTGACCCTGGAGGAGGAGATCGATCGCTGGGCCAGGGCGTTCGAGACGGTTCCGGCCGACCTCCAGGGCAGGAACCTCGCAGCAGCCGCAGCGCTGCGTGCGTCGGTCCCCGCGGCGATGGCTCCGGCGATCACGCACGGGGACTACCGACTCGGCAACACCCTGTGCTCCGAGGGAGTGGTGACGGCGATCATCGACTGGGAGATCTGGTCACTGGGCGATCCGCGCCTCGATGTCACCTGGCTGACGTACTTCACCGACGAGGCGGCCCATCCGGCGGCGTCCCCGGACGGTCCGGTGGGGACTCCGTCGCGCAGCGACCTGATCGCGGCGTACAGCGCGGCCGCGGGCCATGCGCTCGCGGACATGGACTGGTTCGACACGTTGGCGACGTACAAGGAGGCTGCGGCGACGGCACTGCTCCTCAAGCGGGCCCGGAGCGGTGGCGCGCTGCCGGCGCCGATGGCGCGGATGGCGGGCGCCATCACCCTCATGGTCGAGGACGTGATCCGTCGGCTCGGGTGACCGCGGCGATGAGGAAGGCGGTCAGGTGGTCGACGTCCTGCGGTGTGGGGGAGTGCTCGGACCAGACGAAGCTCTCCATCGCGGCGACCAGGGTCCCCGTGGCGGCGATGGCATCGCGCTCCGGGTCGGGGGAGCCCAGGTCGCGCACGACCGGAAGGAGGAGAGCGGCCATGGTGTGGGCGAAGTCGTTGCGGCTGCGGTGGCTCTCCTCCGAGCCGCGGCGACCCAGGATGTTGCGCGTGCTCGTGCGCAGCTGCGGGCCATCGGCCTGCTTGAGCATGCCGGCGACGATGGCGCGCATCCTCTCCTCAGGCGTGGTGGCCTCGCCCATCCGGCGCTCGACGTAGGCGGCGACCCGCAGTCCGCCGTCCTCGGCGACGGCGGCGACGAACTCGTCCTTGCTGCCGAAGTATCGATAGAAGGCCTCGATCGAGACGCCCGCCTCGCGCACGATGTCCGCGACCCGGGTGGGGCCGTCTCCGGCCAGCAGGTGGCGCCCGGCCTCGACGAGGCGGCTGACGTCGGCGCTCGCGGCCTCCTCGCGACGCTTGATGCCGCGCCGGACGGCGTCCCTGGTGCGGGCGGCAGCGGGCGTGCTCATGGCGGGATCCTAGTCGAGACTCCGCGTGGTCAGAATCTCGTTCTGTGCGGTGGCGTCGCAAACAGTTAACTGATACAACTGTTGTTATGAGTGTTGCTGATGCTATGGACGTCGACCAGGTTCGCGACTTCGAGGCCAGCATCGCCGCAGTCCTGCGGGACGTGTGCGGGCAGGATGCTCCAGCGGGCGGCTCGGCGGCCGTCGAGCCGCGGCTGTGGGCCGCGGCGGTCGAGGGCGGCTGGTTCGATCTGGGGGCCGGCGACGAGCTCGCCGGCCTGCTGGCCGCCATGGGCCAGCTCGGACGGTACGCCGCGGACCTGCCGCTCGCCGACGGCTACGTCGCCGCGCGACTCGACGAGAAGTGGGCCTCGCGGATCGGCGCCGGTGACCTGCGCGTCGCTGTCGGTCAGACCTCGACCGACGACACCGTGCCCTACGTCGAGTGCGCGGGCACGCTCACCCACGTCCTAGTCCTTCCCGAGGATGCCGGCCCGGCCCGACTGCGACCGGTCCTGGCCCGGGTCGAGACCGAGGGCCTGGCGCGGCCCTCCTGGAGCACCGTCACGCTCGGACCGGACGAGGAGGTCGTGGAGCTCTCCGCCGAGCAGACGGAGGAGGCCAAGGTGGTGCTGCGGCTCGCACTCGCCGCGCGCGCCGCCGCAGCCGCCGAGCTCACCCATGAGCTGGCCGTCGAGCACGCGAAGACGCGGATCCAGTTCGGCAAGCCCATCGGCTCCTTCGGCGCCGTCCAGCAGCGCACGGCCAGCGTCGCCATCGACGTCGCCGGAGCGCGTGAGCTGCTCCAGCGGGCCGTGCTGGCCCATCAGCATCGTGCTGCCGATCGTCTGCTGTCGGCTGAGCTCGCTACGGCGTACATCCTCCAGGCCGCGCGGCGGATCCAGCTCGGTTCGCACCACACGCTGGCAGCGATCGGCTACTTCGAGGAGCACCTCGGGCCCTGGCTGTTCCGCCGCGTCCACGCCGACCTCTTCCGGATCCCGCTCTTCGCCCCGGCGGCGGGGACGGTCGGCGACCGACTCGTGGAGGGTGAGGGCGGTCTGCCCGAGTTCGCCCTCGACGCGACGGCCGAGGCCTTCCGCAGCGAGGTCCGCACCGTCATCGACGGGCTGCGCGGGCCGGGCGGCCGCGACGACTTCGACGCGGACGCGGCTGTCGCGGCGTTCGTGGACAAGGGTTGGTACGGCTTCGGCTGGCCCGAGGAGTACGGCGGCAGGCGGGCCTCGCTCTCCGAGCAGGTCGTCCTGCACGACGAGATGGCCTACTCCCGGGTGCCGGCGAAGTGGCAGCTCTCCTCGGTGATGCTGATCGGTGCCGCCATCATGCGCTTCGGCACCGAGGAGCAGAAGGCCCACTACCTGCCGATGATCCGGCGCGGCGAGTTGCGCCACTGCCTCGGCTACAGCGAGCCCGACGTCGGCTCCGACCTCGCCTCGCTGAAGACCAAGGCCGTCCGCGAGGGCGACGAGTGGGTCATCAACGGCCAGAAGGTCTGGACGACGCGCGCCCAGATGGCCGACTACGTCTGGCTGGCCACCCGGACCGACCCCGACGCCCAGCCGCGCCACGCCGGGATCACGATGTTCCTCGTCCCGCTGGACACGCCGGGGATCACGATCCACCCGATGACCTCGCTCGGCAGCGAGATCTCCTGCACCGTCTTCTACGACGACGTCCGCGTGCCCGACTCCTGCCGCGTCGGCGAGGTCAACGGCGGCTGGGGTGTCATCACCACGGCCCTGGCCGGCGAGCGCGTCGTGATGGGCGGGATCGCCTCGCAGCTGCAACGTCAGCTCGACGACCTCCTCGACCATGTGCGAGGCACCGACCTCCTCGGACCGCGCGGCTCGGCCGCCCGCGCGACCCTCACCTCGCTCGTCGCGCGGCTCCAGGCCCTGCGCGCGCTCGTCGCCACCGCCATCAGCGCCCAGAGCGACGCGGCCAAGCTCGCCGCCCCGATGGCCGGCGTCCTCGGCGGCGAGCTGGCCGAGGACTGGGGCGAGGCGATGCCCGACCTGCTGGGACCGATCGCCGCCCTGGCCGGCGACGTCCCCGGTGGGGGCGACTTCGAGACCGGCCTGCGGATGAGCGTCATGTACGTCGTCGGCGGAGGCACCAACGACATCCAGCGGGGCATGATCGCCCGCGCCCTCGGACTGCCGCGCTGACGCGGCGAAGGGAACATCTGATGACCGTGGACATCACCCCCGACCGGCTGCGGTCGCTCTTCCGGCCGCGCAACGTCGCGCTCGTCGGTGCGTCGAACAAGTCGGCCTTCTCGCTGGGTGCCTTCGGCAACCTGGTGAACTTCGGCTTCGGCGATCGCACCTACCTCGTCAACGCCCGCGGGGAGGAGGTGCACGGGCGGCCGACGTACACCTCGTGTGCCGGGGTCGTCGACGCCATCGGCGGTCCGGTCGACCTCGCCCACATGATGGTCCCGCAGGCCGTGACGCTCGACGCGCTGACCGAGGCCGCCGCGGCCGGGGTCCGCAACGCCGTGATCATGTCCTCGGGGTACGCCGAGACCGGTCCGGAGGGCAGGGCCGCCGAGGAGGAGCTGGTCCGGCGCTGCCACGAGCTCGACATCGCGGTGCTCGGGCCTAACATGCTCGGCTTCGCCAACTTCGTCGACGGGCTCGCGGTCATCCCCGGAAGCGTTCCGGTGCGGCCGGCTGGTCCGATCGCGCTGCTCTCCCAGAGCGGTGCCAGCTCGGCGGCCATGACGGAGTTCGCGACCTTGTCCGGAACCGGCCTGTCCTACCTGGTGACGCTCGGCAACGAGGCCATGATCACCGCCGGCCACGTCATCGACTTCCTCGTGGAGGACGAGACCACCAAGGCGATCGCTCTCTTCCTGGAGACGATCCGCGACCCTGAGACCTTCCGCGCCGCGGCGCTGCGTGCGGCCGAGGCCGGCAAGGCCATCGTCGTGCTCAAGGTCGGTCGCAGCGAGCTCGCCGCCCGGGCCGCCTCCGCGCACACCGGCGCCCTGGTCGGGGACGACCGCGTGATCGACGCGATCCTGCACGACCTCGGCGTCATCCGGGTCGACACCATCGAGGACATGATCATCACCGCGGGCGCCGCCGCCAGGCTCGGGCCGCTGGAACGACCCGGGATCGCGGTGGTGTCCTTCTCGGGCGGCGCGTGCGACATCCTGGCCGACCGCGCCGAGGTGCGCGGTGTGCCCTTGCCGGCCTTCACCGAGGAGACCACCGCCGCGATCAGCGAGCAGTTTTCCAGCTTCGGGACCGTCCAGAATCCGCTCGACGTGACCGGCGCCGCCATGATCAGGACCGAGCTCTTCACCCATGCGATCGAGCAGGCCTCCCAGGATCCCAACATCGGTGCCGTGGCCGTGGTGAGCGCGCTGCCCGGGGTGAACGACCGGGCGCCCTGGCGCGGCATCGCCCAGGCGAAGGCGATCGGCGAGGGTGCGGCCCGAGCCTCCTGCCCGGTGGTCTGGGTCAACCAGGTCCAGGTGCCGCCCTCGGAGGCCGTCAGCGAGGTGATGGACGAGATCGGGATGGGCTGGGTGCTGCCAGGGCTCGACCAGGCGATGGTCGCCTTCGGCGGCCTGGGGCGCTGGTCGGAGCGTCTGCGGACCCTGCGCGAGGCCCGCCCGGCCGCTCCGGCCGACCTGACACTCCCCGCCGCCGACCGGCGGACCGGCCAGTGGTCCGAGGAGGCCGCGCGCGGACTGCTCGCCGACGCGGGCATCCCGGTGGTACCCGCCGATCTGGTGACCTCCGCCGACGCGGCGGTCGCCGCCGCCGAGGCGTTGGAGGGGCCGGTGGTCCTCAAGGTCGTCTCGCCGCAGATCCTGCACAAGTCCGACATCGGGGGCGTGCGGCTCGGCGTCAGCGGCGCCGACGCGGTCCGAGCGGCGTACGACGCCGTCGTCGCTGCGGCGGAGTCCGTCCCGGACGCGAAGGTGGAGGGCGTCCTGGTCTCGCCGATGCGGCAGCCGGCCACCGAGCTCCTCGTCGGCGTCGTGCGCGACCCCTCCTGGGGCCCGATCCTGGCCATCGCGCTCGGTGGCATCCTCGTCGAGGTGCTCGACGACTCGGTGCTCGTCCCGCTTCCCGCGACACCCGAACGCATCGAGCAGGCCCTGGGCCGGCTGCGGGGCGCCGCCGTGCTCGACGGTGTCCGCGGACGCACGGCGGCGGACCGCACCGCGCTCGCCGGCGTGATCGCACGCATCGGCGACCTCGCCTCCGCGCTCGGCGACGACCTCGTCTCCTTGGAGGTCAATCCGCTCCGGGTCGACGGTGACCAGATCGAGGCGCTCGACGCCGTCGTCGAGTGGCGGAACGCATGAGCACCGCCGTCCCCGACACCACTCCGGTCGTCGTCGGGGTGGGGCAGTACGCCGAGAACATCGGCGACTCCGACTACGAGGGGCTCTCGGGCGTCGGCCTGGCGGCCCGCGCCGCGGAGCGGGCGCTCGCCGACACCGGCGCGGACGTGGCGGCACTGGCCCGCGCCATCGACACCGTGGGCGGCATCCGGCAGTTCGAGATCTCGGGTCCGGGCATGCAGGCACCGCTCGGCCGCTCGGACAACTATCCCCGGTCCGTCTCCGGCCGGATCGGCGCCGACCCGGCCCGGGCGATCCTGGAGGTGGCCGGTGGCCAGGGGCCGCAGCATCTGCTGACCGAGCTGGCCGGCGAGATCGCCGCAGGGCGCAGCGAGGTCGCCCTCCTGTTCGGCTCCGAGGCGATCTCGACGGTGCGGCACTTCGCCGCCGCCCCCGACAAGCCGGACTTCTCCGAGACCGTCGGAGGCCAGCTGGAGGACCGCGGCTACGGCCTGGCGGGGGTGTCGAGCCGGCACCGGGCCAACCACGGCATGGTCGACGCGCCGTCGACGTACGCCGTGTGCGAGAACGCTCGCCGAGCGCGGCTGGGAGGCGGACGCGAGGAGTACGCCCTCGCGATGGGGCGGCTCTTCGAGCCCTTCACCTCCGTGGCCGCCAAGAATCCCTACGCCGCGGCGCCGGTGGAGCGCACCGCGGCCGAGCTGGCCACCGTCACCGACCGCAACCGCATGATCAGCGACCCGTATCCGCGGTTCCTCGTCTCCCGCGACCAGGTCAACCAGGGAGCCGCTGTCCTCGTCGTCTCGGTCGCCGCCGCCCGCCGGCTCGGCATCCCCGAGGACAGGTGGGTCTACCTCCACGGCCACGCCGACGCCTACGAGCGCGAGCTCCTCAAGCGCGCCGACCTCTCCCGCGCTCCCTCGGCCCCGGCCGCCGTGCAGGAGGCACTGTCGGTGGCCGGCATCGACCTCGCGGACGTCGACACCTTCGACCTCTACTCCTGCTTCCCCATCGCGGTGGAGAACGTCCTCGACGGCCTCGGGCTGCGTGCCGAGGACCCGCGCGGATTCACGCTCACCGGGGGCCTGCCGTTCTTCGGCGGGGCCGGCAACAACTACTCGATGCACGCGATCGCCGAGACCGTCGCCGCGTGCCGTGCCCGCCCGGCGAGCGTCGGCCTGGTCGGCGCGAACGGCGGCTCGCTCTCGAAGTACTCCGTCGGGGTCTACTCCACGACCCCCGCGCCCTGGCGCCCCGGCACCAGCGCCGCACTCCAGGCCCGGCTCGACGCCGTGCCCGACGTGCCCGTCGCCGAGCGTGCCGACGGGCCGGCCACGATCGAGAGCTGGACGATCCGTCACGGTCGCGACGGACTCACCCCGATCGTGATCGGTCGGCTGGAGGCGAGCGATCAGCGCTTCATCGCGATGGGGCTCCCCGGCGACGATGAGCTGCTGGAGCTGCTGCACACCGACCAGCCGATCGGCGCCTCGGTGTTCGTGCGCAACATCGGTCCGGGCAACCGGGTCAGCACCTCGAGGGCCCGGATGGACGAGCTCCTCCCGGTCCGGCCGATCGGGTTCCGCGCGTCCTACGAGTACGTCGAGGTGCGTCGCGACGGGCACCTGCTCGAGGTCACCATCAACCGTCCGGACAAGCGCAACTCGCTCACGCCCCCGGCCAACGACGAGCTCGCCGAGATCTGGGACGCCTATCTCGCCGACGACGAACTGTGGGTGGCGATCCTCACGGGTGCGGGCGTCGACGCCTTCTCCGCGGGCAACGACCTGTCCTACGCGGCCACCGGCAAGCCGCGCTACCTGCCCCGCACCGGCTTCGGCGGCCTCACCCACCGCGCGCCGATGGACAAGCCGGTCATCGCCGCGGTCAACGGGTACGCCTTCGGCGGTGGCTTCGAGATGGCGCTGGCGTGCCACCTCGTCGTCGCGGACGAGGCCGCGCAGTTCGGACTCACCGAGGTCCGGGTCGGGCTCGTGGCGGGCGCCGGCGGCGCCGTACGGCTGCCGCGTCAACTGGCCCCGAAGATCGCCACCGAGCTGCTCCTGACCGGGCGACGGATGGGTGCCGCCGAGGCGGCGTCGTACGGACTGGTCAACCGCGTCGTGCCCCGGGGGACCGCCCTACAGGGTGCGCGGGCGCTCGCCGCGGAGATCCTGGAGGGCTCCCCGACGTCGGTGCGCACCACGCTGCGCCTCATGACCGACACCGCTGCCGAGCCCGACGTGACGGCTGCCGTCAACGCACCTTCGGCCGCGGTGGACGCGCTCCTGATGAGCGAGGACGCCGTCGAGGGGATGACCGCCTTCGCCCAGAAGCGGTCGCCTCGGTGGGTCAATCGATAGCCGACATCGATGGCGGTCCCGTCGGCTCGCCGGGGGAGTGACGCACACGAGCCGCCGGGCCCTTCGAGAGGGCCCGGCGGCTCGTCGGTTCGTGTGCTCAGCGCGGAGCGAAGCGCATGCCTGCGTCCAGGCGCAGACACTGCCCGTTGAGCATCCCGTTCTCGACGATCGCGCAGGCGAGCTTGGCGTACTCCTCGGGGCGACCCATCCGCTTGGGGAAGGCGTTGCCCTCGACCAGCGGCGGGATCATCTCGGGGGGAAGCCCGGCCACCGCACCCGTCTCGAAGAGCGAGGGCGCGATCGCCAGGACGCGGACGCCGACGTTGCCCAGGTCGCGGGCCATGGTCAGCGCCATCCCGGCGATGCCGGCCTTGGAGGCCGAGTAGGCGACCTGACCGATCTGCCCCTCGAACGCCGCGATCGAGGCGGTGTTCACGATCACGCCACGCTCGCCGTCCTCGTCGGGCTCGCCCTGGCTCATGTGCCAGGCCTGCAGCCGGTTGAGGTTGAAGGTGGAGACCAGGTTGAGGTTGACCACGGAGACGAACGACTCGAGGTCGTGCGGTCCCCCCTTGGTCAGCGTTCGCTTGGCGATGCCACCACCCGCCGTGTTGACGGCGACGTGCAGGCCGCCGAGCTCCGCGACGGCCTCCGCGAGGACGGCCTCGATCCCGGCGTGGTCGGTGATGTCGCCCTCGTAGAAGCGTCCGCCGATCTCGGCGGCGACCTTCTCGCCCTCACCGCCGGGGCGGTCGAGGATCGCGACCTGGGCGCCCCGTGCGGCCAGCATCTGCGCACTCGCGCGGCCCATGCCGGAGGCGCCGCCGACGATCACGGCGTTCTTGCCCTGGATGTCCATGGCTGTGTGTCTCTTCCTGTTGTGATGGCGGTGTCAGAGGGTGCTCAGAAGCCGAGATCGCGGCCGATGATCTCCTTCATGATCTCGGTGGTCCCACCGAGGATCGTGGAGATGCGGACGTCCTGGTAGGCGCGCGCGACGGGGTACTCGAGCATGTAGCCGTATCCGCCGTGGAGCTGCAGGCACTGGTCGACGACCTTCTTGTGCAGCTCGGTGCACCACCACTTCGCCTTGGCGGCGTCGACAGCTGTCAGCGAGCCGTCGACGACGCGGCCGATGCAGGCGTCGACGTAGATCCGCGCGATGTCGAGCTCGGTGGCCATCTCGGCGATGGTGAAGCGGTTGGCCTGGAAGGATCCGATCGACTGCCCGAACGCGGTGCGTTCCTTGGCGTAGGTCATCGTCTCGGCGAAGGTCTTCTCGGCGCCGGCGATCGCTGAGATCGCGATGGACAACCTCTCGGAGGGCAGGTTCTCCATCAGGTGGAAGAAGCCCCGCCCCTCGGTGCCGAGGAGGTTGCTCGCGGGAACGCGGCAGTCGGAGAAGAACAGCTCGGCGGTGTCCTGGGCGTGGTGCCCCATCTTCTTCAGCTTGCGGCCGCGCTCGAAGCCGGGGGTGCCGTCCTCGACCACGATCAGGCTGAAGCCCTTGTGCCCGGCCTCGGGGTCGGTGCGGCAGACGACGATGACGGCATCGGAGAGGATGCCGTTGGAGATGAAGGTCTTCTGCCCGTTGATGACCCAGGCGTCGCCCTCGCGTCGCGCCGAGGTGCGGATCCCGGCCAGGTCGGAGCCGGCGCCCGGCTCGCTCATCGCGATCGCGAAGGTCATGTCACCGGCCGCGAGCGCTGTCAGCCAGCGCTGCCGCTGGTCCTCGTCGGTCAGGCGAAGCAGGTACGGCGCCACGATGTCGTTGAGAAGGGTCAGCGCGACGCCGCTGCTGCCGCCGCGCGCGAGCTCCTCGGCGACGATCGCGTTGTAGCGGAAGTCGTCGATGCCCATGCCGCCGTACTCGGTCGGCACCGAGAAGCCGAGGACGCCGGCCTGTGCGGCTGCCTTGTAGACGGTCTTGTCCACGATCCCCGCCGCCTCCCACTCCTCGGCGTGGGGGGTGACCTCGCGGGCCAAGAACTCCTTGACGAGGGATCGGAACTCCTCGTGCTCCTCGGCGAACACGGTGCGCGTCATCTGCTGCCTACTTCCTCAGGGGGGACCAACACTAACAACACTTTCAGTGTAATCAGTTAACCGATTCTGTGATAGCGTCTCGGCCATGACTTCTTCGGGTCAGCGATCTGTCGGGCCGCTCGCGGGCCTGCGGGTCCTCGAGATCGCGGGCATCGGGCCGGCACCCTACGCCAGCCTGCTGCTGGCCGAGCTCGGTGCCGACGTCGTCAGGATCGACCGGCCGGCAGCCGTCGGTGCCGCGCCCGAGCCGAGCGACGCGCTGAACCGGAGCCGCCCGAGCGTCGCGATCGACCTCAAGCAGCCCGACGGCCGCGACCTGGTCCTGCGGATGGTGCGCGGGGCCGACGTCCTCATCGAGGGGCTGCGTCCCGGTGTCATGGAACGGCTCGGCCTGGGGCCCGAGCACTGCGCGGACGTCAACGATCGGCTGATCTACGGCCGGATGACCGGCTGGGGCCAGGACGGCCCGCTCTCGCACACCGCCGGTCACGACATCACCTACGCCGCACTCACCGGCGCGCTCCATGCGACCGGCGGGTCCGACAAGCCCCGCAACGCGCTGAACCTGATCGGCGACTTCGGGGGCGGGACCATGTTCCTGCTCCTCGGCATCCTCTCCGCGCTGCACGAGCGGACGCGCAGCGGGCGAGGCCAGGTGGTCGACGCCGCGATGGTCGATGGTGCGGCGTCGCTGATGACCATGATGTTCGGCATGCACGCCGTGGGCAGCTGGCGCGACGAGCGGGAGGCGAACCTGCTCGACGGCGGCACGCCCTTCTACGACACCTACCGCTGCCGGGACGGACGATTCGTGGCAGTGGGTGCGCTGGAACCCCAGTTCTTCGCCGAGCTGATGAAGCAGCTCGAACTCGACTTCGACCAGGACGACGTCGCGGGCTGGCCCCGGATGCGCGCGGCGATGGCGAAGCGGTTCGCCGAGCGCGACCGGGACGAGTGGGCAGCCGTCTTCGAAGGCACCGACGCCTGCGTGGCGCCGGTGCTCGGCCTCGAGGAGGCGCCGCTGCATCCCCATGTCGCGGCCCGCGAGGTCTTCGTCCCGTACGCCGGCGGCTATCAGCCCCGGGTCGCTCCGGTGTTCTCCCGCACGCCGGCGCTCCGTCCGGGGGACAAGCACGTGCCGGGGGAGGACAGCCGTGCCGTGCTCGTGAGCGTCGGCCTGTCGGCCGAGGAGATCGATGCGCTCATCGCGGCCGGGACGGTCCGGCAGTCGTGAGCATCTGTTGCTCGAGAGGAGAGAGAAGGCATGACTGAGGCACCCGAGGTCCTGACCGAGCGCCGCGACGGCGTCCTGGTCATCACCATCAACCGCCCCGAGGCGAAGAACGCCGTCACCGAGGGGGTGGCGAAGGGGATCGCAGCAGCCCTCGACGAGCTCGAGGCCAGCGACGACCTGCGGGTCGCGGTGCTCACCGGCGCCGGTGGCACCTTCTGCGCGGGCATGGATCTCAAGGGCTTCCTCCGCGGCGAGAGCCCGGTGGTCGAGGGCCGTGGCTTCGCGGGCCTGACCCTGGCGCCACCGCGCAAGCCGCTCATCGCCGCCGTCGAGGGCTGGGCACTCGCCGGCGGATTCGAGATCCTGCTCGCCTGCGACATGGTCGTCGCCTCGGAGGAGTCCAGGTTCGGCGTCCCCGAGACGAAGCGGTCCCTGGTCGCCGGTGCCGGCGCCGCGATGCTGCTGCCGCGACGCGTGCCGCTGCCGATCGCGCTGGAGCTCCTGCTGACAGGCGACCCGATCACTGCCGCACGCGCCTACGAGCTCGGCCTGGTCAACCGACTGACCCCCGCCGGTGGTGCCCTCGAGGGTGCGATCGCGCTGGCGCAGGTCATCGCCGCGAACGGCCCGCTCGCGGTGGCCGCCTCGAAGGAGATCGCCCGCTCGTCCTCCGACTGGACGATGGCGGAGGGCTGGAAGCGGCAGACCGAGATCATGGAGCCTGTCTTCACCTCCGAGGATGCGCGCGAGGGAGCAACGGCCTTCGCCGAGAAGCGGCCTCCTGTGTGGAAGGGCCGCTGAGGTGAGCACCCGCGCTCGCTTCCGCGACCTCCTCGCGACGGCACCAGCCGATGCGCCAGCGATCGAGTTCGAGGGCGAGTGGACGACATGGGGGACGCTCCGGGCGGTCGGCGACGGCCTCGAGCGCCTGCTGACCGAGGCGGGCCTGGGAGCTGCCACCCGCGTCGGCCTCATCCTGGAGAACCGGCCCGAGCATGTGGCCGTCATCGTCAAGGTGCTCGGCAGTGATCGCACGGTCGTCACACTCTCCAGCCTCCAGCCGCCCGCGCGGCTGTCCGCCGACATCGGCCGCTCGGATCTGCCCGTCGTGATCGGAACCCGGCAGGCGCTGGCTCAGCCGGGGGTCCGGGAGGCCGCTGGCGAGGCGTTGGTGCTGGAGCTCGGGGCCGACGGCGTGCGGCCGGTGGGGCCGGTGACCGAACGTGTCCCGCTCTCCACCGACACCGCGCCGGGGGTGGCCATCGAGATGCTCACCTCGGGCACCACGGGGCCGCCGAAGCGGGTCACGCTGCGCGAGCGACAGTTCGACACCGCTCTGGCCACGAGTGTCCCGCCGCCGCCGAAGGAGGGCCTGTTCCGCAGCGGTGTGTCGATCGTGTGCACCCCGCTGGTGCACATCGGCGGCTTCTGGGGTGCCCTCGCGCCGTTGTACACCGGGCGATCGATCGTGCTGTTCCCGAAGTTCGCGCTCGAGCCGTGGGTCGAGGCGGTCGCGACCCACCGGCCGCGTGCCGCCGGGCTGGTGCCGGCGGCGCTGCGCGCGATCCTCGCCGCCGAGGTGCCCGCCGACAAGCTCGCCAGCCTCGACGTGGTGACCAGTGGTACGACGTTCTGCCCCTCCGACCTGATCGACGCCTTCCTCGAGCGCTACGGGATCCGCGTGCTGCCGACGTACGGCGCCACCGAGTTCGCCGGTGCGATCGCGACATGGACGCTCTCGCTCCACGAGAAGTGGTGGGCGACGAAGTCGGGCGCCGCGGGCCGTCCGATGCCGGGCGTGACGCTCCGGGTCGTGGGTGAGGACGGTGCCGAGCTGCTGCCGGGAGACACCGGCTTCCTCGAGGTCCGGTCGGCTCAGTCGCCGGTCGGGTCCGACGCCTGGCAGCGCACCGCGGACCTCGCCGCCGTCGACGAGGACGGCTTCTTGTGGATCCGTGGGCGTGCCGACGACGCCATCATCCGCGGCGGGTTCAAGGTCCAGCCGGAGACGGTCAAGGAAGCGCTCGAACGGCATCCGGCCGTGCGTGAGGCGGCTGTCGCGCCACTTCCCGACGAGCGCCTCGGCGCCGTTCCGGTGGCTGCGGTCGAGCTCGAGGAGGGCGCGGCGGTGCCGACCGGCGAGGAGCTTCGGGCCTTCGTCCGCGACGTGCTCCTGCCCTATGAGGTGCCGGCCCACGTCGTGGTCCTCGACGTGCTTCCGCGGACGCCGTCGTCCAAGGTCTCCCGGGTCGAGCTCCTCGAGAGGATCCGAGCCGAGATAGGCCTCGGCGTCTCCGCCTGACGCAGTCCATCAGGCACACTTCACGCGACAGATCAGCCGCCGGACCGGCGGCTCGTTGGAGGAGAGCACCATGCAGCTACGTGTAGGACTGGCCCTTGCGAGCGCCGTCGACACGACCACCATCATCGTCACCAAGGTCCCCGAGGGCGAGGTCGACCTCACCTGCGGTGGCGTCCCGATGATCCCCAAGGGCACCGAGGCGCCGCCGACGTCGGCCGATCCCGCCTTCATGCACGGCTCGTTGCTCGGCAAGCGATACGTCGCAGAGGATGGCACGCTCGAGGTGCTGTGCACCAAGGGCGGCGACGCCTCACTCGCCCTGGCCGGGAAGCTGCTGGTCACCGCCGATGCCAAGGCGCTGCCCAGCTCGGACTGATCGTGGACCTCGAGGAACTGCGGCTCCGGGAGCGCGTGCGGGACACCTACGCCACCTATGCCCACGCGGGCGACCGCTTCCAGCTGTCCACCCTGGCCGATTGCTTCGCCGAAGACGGCACCCTCGAGGTCAAGGGGGGTGCGACGGCCACCGGTCGCGCGGCGATCATCGCGATGCTCTCGGGCGGCGATCGTGACGGCGACGACGGCGGCGACGGCGGCGCGGCGAAGCGGCGGGAACCGCCGCTCGTCCGGCACTTCGTCGCCAACCTGCTCTTCACCTCGGTGACGCCGACCCGGGTCGAGTCGACGGCGTACTTCCAGGTCCTCGTGGCCCAGGGCGAGTATCGCGGCGTCGATCACTGGGGTCGCTACCGCGACGTGCTGGTCCCGGTGGGGGACCGCTGGCTGTTCCGGCACCGGCAGGTCAGCGTCGACGTGGCGGTCCCCGAGGGGTGGTACGCCGGCCTGTGAGCGCCGTCGTCCGCCTCGCCGCGTCGCGGGTCCACGGTGGTCAGTCGGGCAGCAGGGCCGACAGCAGCAGGTCCACGATCTGCTCGCACGCGGCGGTGATCAGCTCGTCGGTCGGGCGGCTACCGAAGCCGGCGGCCAGCACCCGCATGCTGATCGCTCCGTAGAGGCATTCGACGACCAGCGGAGCCGCGTCCGGATCGAAGTGGTCGCCCCGCTCGTGCGCGCGCTGGAAGACGAGAGCCGCCGACGCCCGGTGCCGTTCGGCGAGGTCGGCGGCGACGAGGCGGCGCGCGTCGTTGCCGACCGAGTCGACGGTGATCCGGAAGGTCGCGAAGCCCACCGGATCGAGCAGGAACCTGAACAGGTTGCTGCTGAGCAGGATCAGATCCCCGCGAAGGCTCCCGGTGTCGACCTGCTCGATCGACCCCGACCGCGCCATGACGCTGTCGACGAGGAGGGCGTCCTTGTCCGACCAGCGCAGGTACATGGTCGACTTGCCGACCCCAGCGCGACGCGCGACACGGTCCATGGTGAATCCCGCCGCACCGCGCTCGATGTACTCCTCGATCGCGGCGTCGAGGATCCGCCTTTCCGCTTGAGGATCCCTGGGGCGGCCGGGCGAACGAGGGCGCTGCGGCGCAGGGGTCGCGGGCTCGTCGACGTACCGGCGTGCCTGGCTCACACCGCGATTACAGCACCTTTCTCGGCACGCGCTCGCTTCCCGACACATCTTCGGACATTTTCGTCCGAAACCTTGACATGGGTCGGCTGCCGTCGTTCGATGGGGCAATCAGTTAAATGATTCAACCCTGGGAGTGAGCATGTCTGACGTCGACCGGACTCCGCCGACGGTCCATCTGCGGATCAACGGCGAGAAATTCGACTCCGGGTCCGGCGGGCGGTACGGCCACGTCAACCCCGCCACGGGCGAGGTCGATGCCCAGATCCCCCTGGCCGACAAGGAGGAGGTCGACCTCGCCGTCACCAAGGCCCACGAGGCGTTCCAGTCCTGGAAGCGGACACCGCCTGCCGTCCGACGCCAGCTGCTGCTCAAGCTGGCCGACCTCATCGAGCTCCGCGCCGAGGAGTTCGCCCGCCGGGGTGCGCTGGACAACGGCACGCCGCTGGCCGCCGGCGCCGCCTTCCCGCGGCTGGCGACGGAGTGGACGCGCTACTACGCCGGATGGGCCGACAAGCTGACAGGTGAGCTCACCGGGAACCCGCAGGATCTCGGCGAGCTCGGCTACACGCTCGCCCAGCCCTATGGAGTCGTCGGGATCATCATCACCTGGAACGGTCCGCTGATCTCGCTGGCGATGAAGATCCCGCCCGCCGTGGCCGCAGGCAACACCGTCGTCGTCAAGCCCAGCGAGCTCACGCCCTTCTCGGGGGAGCTCTTCATGGACCTCGTCGAGGAGGCTGGCTTCCCGCCCGGCGTCATCAACGTGCTTCCCGGGACCGCTGAGGCCGGTGCCCAGCTCGTCAGCCATCCCCTGGTCAAGAAGGTCACCTTCACCGGCGGTCCCGCCACGGCCACCAGGATCTTGGAGGCGTGTGCCCCGGACATGAAGCCGGCCGTGCTCGAGCTGGGCGGCAAGTCGGCCAACATCGTCTTCGAGGACGCCGACCTGGAGGCGGCGTGTCAGCTGGGCACGACGTTCTCCCTCATCGCGCTGTCGGGACAGGGCTGTGCCTTCGCCACCCGGATGATCATCCAGGACACCGTCTACGACCAGGTCGCCGCGACGGTGAAGGCGATCGCGGAGAACATCCCGATCGGCGACCCCTTCGACCCTGCGATCGCCTCCGGACCGGTGGTGAACGAGGCTGCCGTCGACCGCATCCTGGGGATGATCGAGCGCGCCAAGGAGCAGGGCGCCACCGTGCTCGCCGGCGGTCGGCGTATCGAACGACCCGGCTTCTACCTCGAGCCGACCGTCCTGGTCGACGTCGACCCGGCCAGCGAGATCGCTCAGACCGAGGTCTTCGGGCCGGTGCTGTGCCTCTTCAGGTTCTCGACCGAGGAGGAGGCGATCGCCCTCGCGAACGGCACCCGCTACGGGCTCTCCTCCTACGTCCAGACCAAGGACCTCAAGCGCGCCATCCGCGTCGCCGCCGAGCTCGAGGCCGGGGAGACGCTGATCAACGGTGCGATGAACCTGCAGGTCGGCCGGCCGTTCGGCGGCTTCGGTCTGTCGGGACTCGGCAAGGAGGGCGGCCGCCACGGCATCGAGGAGTTCCTCCGTGTCCGCAGCGTCGGCATCGCCGTCTGACCGAACGCGGCACGCACATCCATCCAGCGATCAGGAGATCCACTCATGACAGGAAAGCTCGAGGGCCGCGTCGCCTTCATCACCGGTGCCGCACGCGGTCAGGGCCGCGCCCACGCCGTTCGACTCGCACAGGAGGGCGTCGACATCATCGGCCTCGACGTCTGCGCCGACATCGCCAGCTTCGACTACTCGTGCGGGACGTGGGAGGAGCTGCAGGAGACCGCTGCCCTGGTCGAGAAGGAGGGCCGCCGGATGGTCATCGGGAAAGCCGATGTCCGCGACGGCGCGGCGGTGAAGAGGGTCTTCGACGACGGCTTCGCCCAGCTGGGCCGGATCGACATCGTGATCGCCAATGCCGGCATGATCCGCTACGGCGCGCCGGAGAACCCGGCCCAGGAGTGGCAGGACACCCTGGACGTCATCCTCACCGGCGCCTTCAACACGATGCAGGCCAGCATCGGCAGGCTCGTCGAGGGCGGCAACGGCGGCTCGGTCGTGCTGGTCAGCTCCAGCGCCGGGCTCAAGGGCACCGGCAGCGACGCCCCGTCCGCGCAGGCCTACACCGCTGCCAAGCGCGGCCTGGTCGGCTACATGCAGGTCCTCGCCCAGCAGTACGCCGGGCAGATGATCCGGGTCAACACGGTCCATCCGACCGGCGTCGTCTCCGGGATGACGATGAACCCGGCCATGCAGAAGATGGCCGCGGACCCGAACACCAACATCGCGGCGATGCAGAACCTGCTGCCGATCCCGATCCTGCAGCCGGAGGACATCGCCAACGCCGTGGCCTACCTCGTCAGCGACGAGGCGAGGTTCATCACCGGCACGCAATGGGCGCTCGACGCCGGCTTCTCGATCCGCTGACGGGGGAGCACTGCCACTCCGACGATGACCGTCCGTCCGGCACCGGCCCCCGCGAGGAGCCGGTGCCGGACGGCCTGTTCATGCCTCACGCTTGCGCCGGAACAGCGTCTCCTGGGCGATCGAGGCCACGACGCGGCCCGACGTGTCGTAGAGGCACCCGGTGTAGAGGCCTCTGCCGCCGGCGACACCGATCGGCCGGTATTCCGAGAGCAGCCAGTCGCCGGTGACCTGCGGACGGTGGAACCAGATCGCGTGGTCCAGGCTCGACCCCGGGATCCAGCCGTTCTTGGCGAAGGGGCTCAGGCCCGAGTAGATGTCGGACAGGTACGTCAGCACGGCTGCGTCCACGAGCGGATCGTTCGACAGCCCGGGATCGGTGCAGCGCGCCCAGAACCGGGTCGGCCAGAAGCTGCCGTCGCTGCGCGCGTGGTATTCAGGCTGCGGCACCCGCCGGCCCTCGAAGCTCAGGAGCCGATGCAGCTCCAGCGGGCCGCAGTCCTCGGCGCTCGGGACGGCGGGCGCGGGGTCGAGCTGCTCCTCCATCGCCGACGTCGGCGGCGCCTGGAACGAGACGGCGGCGTTGAAGATCACCTCGCCGCGTTGAAGCGCTACGACGCGCCGGGCGGAGAACGAGCGGCCGTCGCGATCGTTGACGACCTTGAACACCGTGGGCCTTCCGGCGCTGCCGGCCCGGAGGAAGTAGCCGTGCAGCGAGTGCGGCAGCCGTCCGTCCGGAGCCGTCATGCCGGCCGCGAGCAGGGCCTGGGCCGCCACCTGCCCACCGTAGAGGTCGTAGCGCTCGTCGAAGACCGCGTTGGCGCGGTAGATGTCCGCGTCGATGGTCTCGAGGGTCAGCAGCTCGGCCAGATCGATCACTGGGCCCGGCCTCCTCGGGCACGGGCGAGCAGGGCCTCGCGGCGGGCCGCGAAGGAGTCGGCGTCCGCCATGGTGAAGCCGCCGCTGGCATAGGCGGCCTCGCGGTTCAGCCCATCGGCCCCGGTGCCGTCGCGGACCTCGTCGTAGACCGAGCGGATGGTGCGCAGCGTGGTGGGCTCGGTCGTGGCGATGGACGATGCCAGGGAGATCGCGCGCGGAAGCAGGTCGTCGGGATCGGTCACCTCGCTCACCAGGCCGATCCGGTGAGCGGTCGTCGCGTCGACGTAGTCGCCGGTGAAGGACATCCGCCGCGCCCAGGCCTGGCCGACCGCCTGGGGGAGCCGGGCCGTCAGCCCCCAGCCGGGGATGACGCCGACGCGCGCGTGCGTGTCGGCGAAGCGGGCGTTCGTCGAGGCGATCCGGAAGTCGCACGCGAGGGCGAGCTCGAGACCGCCCGTCACGGCGACCCCGTTGATCGCCGCGATGATCGGATGCGGCGAACCGATGAGCGGAGCGATGTCGTCGGGCCCGAAGTCGGCCCCGCCCCCGAGCGCGTCCAGATCCAGGCCGGCGCAGAACGCCGCGCCCGCACCGGTGAGCACGATCGCCCGCACCTCGGGGTCCTCGGCGAGGTCGCGCAGCTGGCCACCCAGCGCCGCCAGGAGGCCAGGAGTCAGGGCGTTGTACTTCGCCGGTCGGTCCAGCGTCAGCACGGCGACGCCTGGTGCGGGACGGTCAAGCCGGACGTCGCTCACGTGGTCTCCTCGGTTTGAGATGAATCATGTAACTGATATACCCAATCATGCCGCATTGGTCTATGGTTTCTGTGACGCGGGCCACGACCCGTCGTCGTCGACGTACCGAGGGAGTTCGTGCATGAACCTGACGATGCTGCTCGAGATGGCCGCAGACGGCTTCGGCGACCGGGTGGTCGTCGGCCGGAGCGGAAGCGGGCTGACAGCGGCTGAGCTGAAGAGCGCAGCCCTGCGGGGCGCGGAGCAGATCGAGGCCACGGGGGCCGACGCGGTCGTCTACCTCGCGATCAACGGACCGGCGTTCCCGGTCGCCATGTTCGCGGCCGCGTACGCCGGGGTGCCGCTCGTGCCGCTCAACTTCCGACTCGGCGCCGAGCAGCTCGACAGCCTGCTGGCCCAGCACCCGGGTGCGCTGGCGATCGGCGACGCCGCCGCCCACTCGATCCTGGGCAAGCACCGGATGCGCGCCTTCACCACCGAGAGATGGCTCGAGCTGACCACCGAGGGCCCGGCGCCCGCGGACAGGTTCGTCGAGTCCGAGGCGCCGGCCGTGATCATCTACACCTCCGGGACGACGTCGGCTCCCAAGGGCGTGCTGCTGCGCCACGACAACCTGACCAGCTACGTGGTCGGATCGGTCGACTTCATGTCCGCCGACGCCGGTCAGGCCGCGCTCGTCAGCGTGCCGCCCTACCACATCGCGGCCGTCGCCAACGTCATCACGAACCTGTACGCCGGGCGCCGCTCCATCGTGCTCGAGCGCTTCGAGCCGGCCGAGTGGCTGGAGATCGTGCGTCGCGAGAAGGTCACCAACGCCCTGGTCGTGCCCACGATGCTCGCCCGCATCGTCGACTGTGAGGCCGACAAGAGCGTGCC
Organism: Nocardioides sp. BP30; assembly: GCF_029873215.1. NCBI lineage: Bacteria > Bacillati > Actinomycetota > Actinomycetes > Propionibacteriales > Nocardioidaceae > Nocardioides > Nocardioides lacus. Next base: position 1,984,934 of record NZ_CP123620.1, read on the forward strand.
GTCGCTGCGCAGCCTGGCCTACGGCGGCGCGCCGATGCCTGCGAACGTCATCCACCGTGCGCTCGAGTCGTGGCCCGAGGTCGACTTCGTCAACGCCTACGGACTGACCGAGACCAGTTCCACCGTCGCGGTGCTCACTCCCGAGGACCACCGAGAGGCGATGGCCTCCTCCCACCCCTCGGTCCGGGAGCGGCTCTCCTCGGTCGGGCGCCCCGTGCCCGGTGTCGAGATCCAGATCCGCGACGCCGAGGATCGCGTCCTGGCGCCGGGGGAGAAGGGTCGGATCTGCGTCCGCGGCGCCCAGGTCTCCGCGGAGTACGCCGGGATCGGGCGGCTCGTGGACGCCGACGGGTGGTTCGACACCCGCGATGAGGGCTTCGTCGACGAGGAGGGCTATGTCTTCGTCGGGGGCCGCCGCGACGACACCATCATCCGCGGGGCGGAGAACATCGCACCGGCCGAGATCGAGGAGGTGCTGTTCCGGCACCCCGCGATCGCGGACGTCGCCGTGATCGGTGTCCCCGACGAGGAGTGGGGTCAGCGCATCGTCGCCGTGGCCGTCCAGCGCGACGGCCAGCAGGTCGACTCCGAGGAGCTGCGCGAGTTCGTCCGCGGCACCTTGCGCAGCAGCAAGACGCCGGACGAGATCGTGTTCTGGACCGAGATGCCGCGCACGGAGACCGGCAAGCTGGTACGTCGGCAGGTCGTCGCCCGGTTCGAGCAGCAGCACGTGGGCTGAGCGTGGATCTCACCGCATGGGCCGCACGGCAGCCGGAGAAGGTGGCCGTCGTCGACGCTTCCGGGACGGCGCTCACCTACGGGCAGCTCGAGGCTCGGTCCAACCGGATCGCCCACCTGCTGCGACGCCTCGGGTTGTCGGCGGGGGACCACCTCGCCGTTCTCAGCGAGAACACGGTCGACCTCTTCCCGATCGTGTGGGCGGCACAGCGGACGGGGCTGCTGTACACCCTGGTCAACTGGCACCTGACCGCCGACGAGGCGGCGTACATCGTCGAGAACTGCGACGCTCGGGTGCTGATCGCGAGCGGCCGGCTGGCGGAGCTGGCCGCCCGCCTCCCGGCGGTCGAGCGTCGGCTCTCCTTCGGCGCGCCGGTCCCCGGCTACGACGCCCTCGAGCCGCTGTTGGCCGATCAGCCGGAGACGCCGGTCGAGGACCAGGTCGAGGGCTACTACATGCTCTACAGCTCCGGCACCACCGGTCGACCCAAGGGCATCCTGCCGTCGTTGTCCGCGGCGCCGTTCGGGACCGGCCTCTCGGTCGACCACCTGATGGCCGATCACTTCGGCTTCGACGCCGAGAGCGTCTACCTCAGTCCGGGGCCGCTCTATCACGCGGCTCCGCTGGGCTGGAGCCTCGGGACGATGCGCAGCGGCGGCACCGTCGTGCTGATGGACCGCTTCGACGCCGAGTCCGCCCTGCGTCTGATCGAGGCGCACCGGGTGACCCATGCTCAGTTCGTCCCGACGATGTTCGTCCGGATGCTCAAGCTGGAGCCCGAGGTGCGGTCGACGTACGACCTGGGGAGCCTGCGCCTGGTCATCCATGCGGCGGCTCCGTGCCCGGTCGACGTCAAGCGCCGGATGATCGACTGGCTCGGCCCCATCCTGGTGGAGTTCTACTCGGGCAGCGAAGGCGTGTGCTTCTTCATGATCGACACCGCGACCTGGCTGGAACGCCCGGGCTCGGTGGGGCGCTCCGTGCTCGGCACCGTCCACATCACCGACGACGAGGGGCACGAGCTGCCGGCGGGGGAGGTCGGCCAGGTGTGGTTCGGTGACGTCCCACCCTTCGCCTACCACCACGACGCCGAGAAGACCGCGACGGCGTACGACCATCGCGGGTGGACGACGCTGGGCGACCTGGGCCATGTCGACCAGGACGGCTTCCTCTACCTCTCCGATCGGCGTACCGACCTGATCGTGTCGGGCGGGGTGAACATCTACCCGCGCGAGGTCGAGGACGCCCTCATCATGCATCCGGAGGTGGCCGACGTCGCCGTCGTCGGCCTTCCCGACGAGGACTTCGGTCAGCGCGTGCACGCCGTGGTGACGCCCGCCGTGGGCGTGGCGGCGGGCGCCGACCTGGCCGAGCGTCTGACCGGCTACCTCCGGGAGCGGATCGCGGGCTTCAAGGTGCCGCGCACGATCGCCTTCGGTCCGATCCCGAGGCTGCCGAGCGGCAAGATCCTCCGGCGCCACCTGATCGACTGAATCAGATAACTAATTACACGAAATGATTGACGCGCCGGGTCGCCCCTGCGACGCTTGTGCTGCACGTCACACCTGCCGAGAAACGAGGCCATCATGACCGATCAGGGACCCCTCCACGGGCTTCGCATCGTCGACATCACGACCACTCTCCCGGGGGCGATGTACGCACAGTTCTTGGCCGACGCCGGTGCCGACGTGATCACCGTCGAGCCTCCCGGCGGCAGCCCGGTCCGCGAGCTGCCGGGCTGGCCCGGACTGCTCCGCGGTCGCCGTTCGATCGTGCTCGACCTGCGCGAGGCCGCGGACCTGGACGTCTTGCGGGGGCTGCTGGCCCAGTCCGACGTCCTCGTGCACGGACTGCGGCCGCACGCCGCCCGAGAGTTCGGCCTCGACCGCGACACCCTCACGGCGTCCTACCCGCGGCTCGTCGCCGCGCACATCACCGGCTTCGGCAGCGACGGCCCCTGGAGTGAGTACAAGGGCTACGAGGCCCTGGTCCTGGCCAAGACCGGCGTCATGCACAACAAGCGCCAGCTCACCCGGCGCAAGGGTCCCGCCTACGTCTCCGTCCCTTACGCCTCCTGGGCCGCTGCCCACAACGCCCTGCACGGCACCCTGGCCGCGTTGCACGAGCGCGAGCAGTCCGGACGCGGCCAGGTCATCGAGACGAACCTCGTCCAGGGCATCGGGTCGATGGACACCTACAACTGGTTCTACGAGATGATCATCGATCGCTACCCCGGCGCCTACGAGCCGGCCGACCTGGCCTACGACGAGGACCTGCGTCCCTCGGCGCCCCTGCTGTACGCGCTCCTGATCGCGCCGACCAAGGACGGTGTCTGGTTGCAGTTCGCCCAGACGGCGCCGCGGCTGATGATGGCCTGGATCGCCGAGCTCGGCATCGGACCCCTCCTGCAGGAGGAGCGCTTCAAGGGCTTCCCGGTCATCGAGACCGTCGAGGCCCGCGAGGAGCTGTGGATGGAGATGATCAAGCGCGTGGGTCAGCGCACGCTGGCCGAGTGGCAGGAGACCTTCGAGCGCAACCCGGACGTCAGCGCCGAGATCTTCCGGACGCCCGAGGGCGCCTTCCAGCACCCGCAGGTCGTCTTCGAGGGTCGTGCGATCGAGGTGGACCAGCCCGGTGTGGGCAAGGTCGTCATGCCCGCGCCGCAGGTCTACGTCGCCGGGCACCCGGTCACCGACGTGCGCCCTGCCCCGGCGGTGGGCGAGCACGACGCCGAGCTGCGAGCGCTGGCGGCGCAGGCCGCCCCGGCCGCCGAGGTACCGGACGAGGCGCCGGTGCGGCTGCCGCTCCAGGACGTGACGATCGTGGAGTTCGGCACCATGTTCGCGGGTCCGTACGGCGCTACCCTGCTGACCGACCACGGCGCGCGCGTGATCAAGGTCGAGGAGCTGGGCGGCGACAACATCCGGATGCTCGTCCCGTTCCCGGAGGCGGGCGGCGCGAAGGTGCTGCAGGGCAAGGAGAGCCTCGCCATCGATGCCGGATCGCCGGAGGGTCGCGAGATCATCTCCGCGATCGTGGCGAAGGCCGACGTGGTCCTGCAGTGCATGCGCTCGGGTGCCGCCGAGCGGCTCGGGGTCGACGAGGAGTCGGCGCGTGCGCTCAACCCGGACATCGTCTACGTCAACTCCTTCGGCTACGGCCACGACGGCCCGTTCGCCAAGCGCCCGGCGTACGCGCCCTCGATCGGCTCCTCGAGCGGCATCGCCGACATCGACAGCCGCGGCAAGACGATGCCTCCGCAGAGCGAGCAGGAGCTCCGCGAGGGCTCGGTGACCCTGCACTCGGCTCACGCCGTCCCGGCCGCCCAGGCCGACGGCATCAGCGCTGTCGGCGTCGCCTCGACCATCATGCTGGGGCTCTACGCCCGCGATCGCGGGGTCCGGATGGACGCCATGACGACGACGATGATGGGCTCGGCGCTCAACTGTCTCAACTACATCAACAACGTCTACGACGACCGTGTGGAGATGCCCCAGGTGGACGCCGAGTTCTTCGGACTCAGCGCGCTCTACCGGCTCTACCCGGCGCAGGACGGCTTCGTCTTCCTGGCGGCGCCGCGCGAGCCCGAATGGGATGACCTGGTGACCGCGCTGAAGCCGTACGTCGACCTCACCGCCGACTCCCGGTTCGCGACGGCCGCCTCGCGTCAGCAGCACGACGCCGAGCTCGCCGAGGTGCTGGGCGGCGTCTTCGCGAGCCGCGCCAAGGCCGATTGGGAGGCCGAGCTGACCAAGCAGGACGTCGGTCTCGTCGCGGTCGTGGAGGCGAACTCCGAGAAGGTCCTGCAGGGCGACGACTTCTACGAGGCCGGCTTCGCGGTCGACGCGGTCAGCCCGATCTTCGACGAGCACCGCCGGCTCGCGCCCATGGTGCGCTTCTCGCGATCGCTGACCCAGGCGCCGGCCGGCTGCACGATCGGACAGCACACCGACACGATCCTCACCGAGTTCGGCTTCGGCGACCGGATCGCCGCGTTGCGCGAGGCCAAGGTCGTCGGCTGATGGAGCAGCGCCTGCTGGGCAGGACCGGCGTTCGCGTCTCGTCGTACTGCCTGGGGGCGATGATGTTCGGCTCGGTCGGCAACGCCGACCGAGCCGAATGCCGGCAGATCATCGACCGGTCGCTGGAGGCCGGCATCACGTTCATCGACACCGCCGACGTGTACTCACGCGGCGAGTCGGAGGAGATCGTCGGCCAGGCCCTGGGGAGACGGCGCGACGACGTCGTGCTGGCCACGAAGCTCTACAACCCCATGTCGCGCGAACCCAACCACCGCGGCGCCTCCCGTCGCTGGATCCTCCGGGCGTGCGAGGACTCGCTGCGCAGGCTCGGCACCGACTACATCGACCTCTACCAGGTTCACCGACTCGACGAGAACACCGACCTCGACGAGACGCTGTCGGCACTCTCGGACCTGGTTCGTGCCGGCAAGGTGCGCATGATCGGCACCTCCACCTGGCCCGCCGAATGGATGGTGGAGTCCCAGTGGGCGGCCGTCAGCGGCGGGCATGTGCGGCCGCGCTGCGAGCAACCGCCGTACTCGCTGTTCGTGCGCGGTGCGGAGCGCGACGTGTTCCCGACCGCCGTCCGGCACGGCATGGGCGTCATCGTCTGGAGCCCCCTCAACGGTGGCTGGCTCACCGGCAAGTACCGCACCGGCGAGCACGTCCCCGCCGATTCGCGCTTCCAGCGTCTGCGCAGCGGTGCCTGGAGCACCTCGACGCCGGGCGCGTCGACCAAGTTCGACCTTCTGCCCGCGCTGGAGAAGATCGCCGCCGACGCCGGGGTGACGCTGATCGAGCTGGCCCTCGCCTTCACCCAGGCCCATCCCGCGGTGACCTCGACGATCATCGGCCCGAGGACGCTCGCCCAGCTCGAGTCGCAGCTCAGTGCCGCCGAGGTCACGCTGTCATCCGAGGTGCTCGACGCCATCGACGCGGTCGTCGCCCCGGGTACGACGATCGACCGGGGCGACCTCGCCTTCGAGCCGCAGGCCCTGCGTCACCTCGTCCAGCGCCGGCGCTGAACCACCGCGCCGGCCGGCCGCGGCCCGGTGCCGCGTCAGTGAGTGGTCCAGCCGCCGTCGACCGCGATCGTCTGTCCGGTCACGAAGGAGGAGGCGTCGCTGAGCAGGAACAGCAGCGCGCCGTCGAGCTCACCGGGCTCTCCGGTGCGCCGCATCGGCGTCGCCAGGGTGATCCGCTGGTGCACCTTGTCGTTGGTGAACAGCTCCTCGGCCATCTCCGATCGGAAGAACCCGGGCGCGATGGCATTGACGCGCACGCCGTGCTTGCCCCACTGCCCCGCGAGGTCCCGGGTGAGGTTGACCACTGCCGCCTTGGAGGAGGTGTAGCTCGCGTCCCCGATCGGGTAGGTCGAGCCCAAGCCGTAGATCGAGGCGATGTTCACGATCGATCCGTGCCGCCTCTCGATCATGCTCGGAGCGACGAGACGAGCGAGGTGGAAGACCGAGGTGAGGTTCACGTCCAGCACCCGGCGGAACTCCTCCAGCGACTCGCTGATCGCCGGCGTCGGATGACCCATCCCGGCGTTGTTGACCAGGCCGTCGACGCGTCCGTGCGCCGCGAGGACGTCTGCCACCAGGGCGGCGCACCCCTCGTCGTCGGTGACGTCGAGCGCGCGGCCCTCCAGGCCCGGGCATTCGGCGGCGAGCTCGTCGAGACGGTCCTTGCGGCGGGCGATGGCCACCACCTGCGCGCCGGAGCGGTGCAGGGCGCGCGCGAACTGGGCGCCGAGGCCGCTCGAGGCTCCCGTCACGATGACGACGCGGTCGCGGACGGAGAACGGATCGGACACGAGACCTCCTGAAAGGGTAAAATCAGTTAGATGATACTACCCGCAATGAGGGTGAGGCGCACATGCCGGGCGTCCGGATCGCGGAGGGCCACGTCCACAGGGACGTCGAGGAGGACGAGATCGGCCGGCTCGCCCACGGCGACGCGGCGTGGGGGGCCGCCGGGGTCCTGCGGCGGCGAGAGGTAGCCGGCCAGGGCCGTCTCGACCGGGACCGCCTCCGCCGGATTGATCGCCCGGTCCGCCGCGCTCGCCATCACCCTCCAGGGGTCGACCTCCCCGTAGGGAGCATCGCTGGACGCGCAGGTGGGCACACCGGCGGCGATCAGGCTGGCGTACGGGTACAGGCAGGGCAGGTCGTCGGGTGCCACCTCGCGTCGATAGCTGTCCCCCCGCGTGCGGAGGAAGTCCGGCTGGGTCACCACGACGAGGCCGAGACGGGCCATCCATGCAGCGGTGGATTCCGGCACCACCGCCGCGTGCTCGATCCGGTCGCCCCGGAGCGTGCCCACGTCCTCCAGGACGGCGAGGGTCAGCACCAGGGACGCGCGCGTGACGCAGTGGACCGCCACCGCGCGTCCGGCGGCGTGCGTGCGGGCGATCATGTCCACCAGCTGGTCGTAGGAGGGAAGGTCGTGGTCGCGCAGGTGGAGCTTGCGCGGCGCTGTCCCTGCCGGGTCGCCCAGCAGCGTCAGCCGCTGCGGCACCCGGCGCAGCAGCTCCACGCCCCGGGGGTCCAGGTCGGGGGTGGCATCGGTAAGGCCGGTGATGCCCAGGCCGGCCAACCGTCGGCCGGTCTCGGCGACGTCGGGATCGCTCGACGGGAGGGCGCCGCGTAGCCGCGCGTCGTAGCGCCACAGGCGTCCGGTCGGCTCGCCGTGCTCGTCGCGCTCCACGTCGGCCGAGTCGTCGAGGGCCGAGGAGACCTGCTCGAGCGCCGCGGAGTTCAGCATCCACAGGGCGCCGCTCCGGTGCTGCACCCGGACAGGCCGGGTCGGCACGAGCCGGTCGAGCGCATGCCGATCGAGGCTCTCGGCGCAGTTCACCCCGCGGATCCAGCCCTCGCCCGGCACCCGGGTCAGCCCGCTCAGGCCGGCGGAGCAGTCGACCGACTCCCATGCGGCGGTGAGGGCGAGGACGTGGAGATGGTGGTCGTGCAGTCCGGGAAGCAGGGCGCCCCCCGCCGCGTCGATGACCTGCTCCGCGGGTGGGAGGCCGTCCCCGATCGCCGTGACCCGGCCACGCGCCACGTGCACGTCGCGGATCGCGCCCCGGATCTCGGCACGGCGGATCAGCAGGCTCATCGCGTCCTCGCCGGCAGCACGCGCGACGCCCCGCCGTCGTACTCCACCCACCACTGCGCGCCCCGGCGCACCACCTGGTGGTCGGGCGTTCGGCCCGCGGTGGAGGCGGCGACATGCAGCATCGAGACGTCGATGAGTCGCGCCTCCTCGGAGCCCAGTGCCTCCGTGGCGGCGACGGCTGCGGCCACCCCGGCCAGTGGATCCGCCATCGCGTCCCCCGCCGGGAGCAGCTCGCCCTCCGACGCGACCACCAGCCCGGCCGACGCAGCCACGTCGTCGCCGAACCCGACCGCATCGCTGGCCCTGCCCCGCGCGGTGATCGAGAGCCAGGAGGTTCCGCGGGCGACGTACTCCTCCGCCACGATGCCTGCCTGGCGCAGTGCCCGAGGCCTGCTCGCCTCGAGGACCAGGTCGGCCCGCTCCAGCAGGCGCCGCAACTCGCCCGACCCCAGCTCGAGCGAGATCTGGTCGTGCCCGGCGTGGAGAAGCTCGAAGAACGCCGCCGGCCCCCGGCGGGCGCCGTCGGGACGTGTCGGCGTCTCCACCTTCACCACGCGGGCGCCGCGCAGGCCGAGCAGGTGCGCGCACAGCGGGCCGGCCCACAGGCTGGTGAGGTCGACGACGAGAGGTGGCCCGCTCGGCGTACGCCGCCCGAGGGTCGTCGCCACGACGCCTGACCTCGCGTCGGGCTCGTCGGGCCCGGTGGGCTCGGCCGGCACCGCGCCGCCGGGAAGCCCGAGCAAGCGGATGCGCTCCGCGGCGACGGCGGTGGGGACCGTCTCGGCCCAGGCCGCGACCGCCGCCCACGGCTCGGCAGCGTCGGCCTCGACCAGGGCGGGCACCAGCTCGACATCGGAGGGGCGGGCCAGCGAGAGGCCCACATGACCGTCGCACGTGGTCAGGATCCGGAAGGCACCGCCACACGACCACGGGGCGTTGCGGGTGAATCCGGCGTAGGCGGCGCGCTCGCCGAGCAGGCCCGGGAGCGCGAGCCCGAGGGCGGCGAGTTGCTCGCGGAGGAACGACGCGGCTCGGCCCGGCGGCAGCAGCGGAGGCCCGTCCGGCCGTCCGGTCAGCGCCATCGCGCCCGACCGGGCCCAGTCGTCGACCGGATCGTGTGCCTCAGGCACGGCCATCGACCAGCCCCCACTCCAGGGCCGTCTCGAGGTCGATCCGATCCCCGGTCAGGGCCATGAACGCGGTCCGGTGAGGCCCGATCCGGTGGGTCATCGACACCGTGCCACCCGCTCCCGGCACCAGGCCCATCGACAGCTCGGGCAGCCGGAACCACGTCCCGTCCGCGGCGTCCACGCGGGCGGCGAAGGCGGGGACCTCGATGCCGGCCCCGATGCAGGCGCCGTGGAGTCGGGCCCGTACCCGCTCGCGGATCCGATGGACCGCCCAGCCGGCGCTCCGGCCCAGTCGGACCGCATGCGCGGCGACCGGGTCCGCGGCGGTCCCGAACTCGTCGAGGTCGCCGCCGGAGCAGAACGAGCGCCCCGCACCGCGAAGCACCACCTCGTGGACCGAATCGTCCAGGCGGGCGATCTCGAGGGCGTCGATGAGGGCGTCGCGCACGCCGCGCCCGAACGCGTTGTGACGCTCCGGGCGGTTCAGCGTGAGGGTCAGGACGTCGCCAGTGCGGTCGATCAGGACAGGGTCGTCGTCCTCGGGGGGAGGGCCGGCCGGCGTGCCCGCCCGCCACGCGGCGAACTCCGGGCCGGCCAGCAGCATCGAGTACGCGAGCGACTCGGCCTGCAGGCCGTCGTACACCGTCGCGCGTGCGGCCAGGGGAAGCAGCTGGGTGAGGACCAGCGTGGCGCCCGGCGCCTGGGAGGCGGTGGCCGCGATCCGGTCGATCGCAGCGTCGTCGGCGGCGACCCACGACCGCCCCGGCCCTCCGGGCGCCAGGGTGCAGGTGAGCTTGTCGAGCAGGGGAGTCAGCGAAGCGGGCAGCGGCCTGTCGGCGATCCCCACGATCGCGACGCAGCGATCCGTCAGCGTCGCCGCCGCTCGTGCCGCCGAGCGCGGCGTCGCCGTGGCGAGATCGACGATCACCAGCGCTGCCTGCTCGGGCGCGCCGGTGAGGCGGCCGGCCCCGTCGGCGAGATCCTCCACGCTGAGAACGTCCACGGCTCTCCCTTAATAGGCAAATCAGTTATATGATGAGCGCACGTACGTGCGCTGCAACCAGCAGGATAGGAGCCCCGATGATCTCCGGGCCGACCCAGGAGCACGAGGAACTGCGGGAGCTCACCCGCCGGTTCCTCGCCGACAAGTCCTCACTCGCCCAGGTGCGACAGCTCGCCGAGGCGGGTGCCACCCGCGACGACGCCGTCTGGGCGCAGATGGCCGAGCAGCTGATGCTGCAGGGCATCGCGATCCCCGAGGAGTACGGCGGCGCCGGCTTCGGCCCGGTCGAGCTCGGTGTCGTGCTGGAGGAGATGGGTCGCGCGCTCGTGGTCGCGCCGTACTTCTCGACGGTAGCGCTCGCCGGCCAGACCCTCACCGCCTGCCGCGACGAGCAGGCGCGCTCCGCGTGGCTGCCCGGTATCGCCGCGGGCGCCCTCACGGCCACGCTGGCCGTGGCCGACCGGACGGGCGAGATCGATCCCGCAGGCGTGGAGACGACCGCGACGCGGGCGGAGGACGGCTGGCGGCTCGCCGGCACCAAGAGGTTCGTCATCGACGGTGCCACCGCCGATCTGATCATCGTCGCGGCCACGGTGGACGACGACCTCGCACTCTTCACCGTCGAGGGCGATGCTGCGGGCCTGCGCCGGGAGCTGCTGGCGACGGTCGACGCGACCCGGCAACTCGCCACCGTGACGTTCGAGGATGCCCCGGCCGTGCGCATCGAGGACGACGCCGAGGCGGTCCTCGCGCGCGTCGCCGACCTCTCGGCCGCAGCCCTGGCCGCCGAGCAGGCCGGGGGCGCGGCGGCGGCGCTGGAGATGGCGGTCGAGTACGCGCGGATCCGGGTGCAGTTCGGTCGCCCGATCGGATCCTTCCAGGCCATCAAGCACCGCTGCGCCGATCTGCTCCTGGAGGTGGAGTCGGCGCGCAACGCCGCCTTCGCCGCCGCCTCGCTGCTCGCGCAGGACGATGCCGAAGGCCCCGTCGCGGCCGCGCTGGCGGCTGCGTGGTGCGCGACGGCGTACACCCATGCGGCGAAGGAGAACATCCAGTTCCACGGCGGCATCGGCTTCACCTGGGAGCACGATGCGCACTTCTTCCTCAAGCGCGCCAAGACCTCCGAGCTGCTGCTCGGCACCCCCGCCCGCCACCGTGCCCGCGTCGCGGACCTGGTCGGGATCTGAGACGAGAGAGGCCCTGTGATGACTGCCGCGACCCAGACCCAGCATGCGCTCGACGCCGAGACCGACGAGGAGTTCCGGGCTCGGCTGCGGGCGTTCCTCGCAGGCAACGCGCCCGGACCGCGTCCCAAGGATCCCCGGGAGAAGATCGCCTGGACCAAGGCCTGGCACGCCACCCTGGTGGACAACGGCTACGCCGGTCCGTCCTGGCCGCGGGAGTACGGCGGCATGGACCTGCCCTTCAGTCGGCAGGTGATCTACCAGGAGGAGATCGCGCGGGCGAAGGTGCCGGGTCCGCTCGGCACCGGCCTGGGCATCGTCGCACCGACGATCATCCGCTACGGCACGCCCGAGCAGAAGGAGCGCTGGCTGCGGCCGATGCTGCGCGGGGATCTCGTGTGGTGCCAGGGCTACTCCGAGCCCGAGGCGGGCTCCGACCTCCCGGCGCTGCGGACGACAGCCCGTCGCGAGGGTGAGGAGTATGTCGTCAACGGTCAGAAGGTCTGGTGCTCCTCGGGTGCCATCGCCGACGTGTTCTTCACCCTCGTCCGCACCGGCACGCAGGAGGCGCGGCAGAAGGGCATCACCTACCTGATCATCGATCGCCACGCCCCGGGCGTGACCGTCCGGCCGCTGAAGGACCTGGCCGGCGGCTCGGTCTTCGCGGAGGTCTTCTTCGACGACGTGCGGGTCCCCGTGCGCGACCGGATCGGGGAGGAGGACGGCGGCTGGCCCCTCGTGCGCACCTCGCTCGGGCACGAGCGTGCCGCCGGGGCGATGAACCAGGCGGCGTCCTACCGGCGCATCCTCACCGAGCTGGTCGACCTCGCGCGGGAGCGAGGCATCGCCACGGATCCGCTCGTGCGCGAGCGGCTGACCGACTTCGAGATCCGGGTGCGGCTGATCCGCTACAACGCCGAACGGATCATCTCCGGGATCCTCACCAAGGGCGAGCCCGGGCCGACCTCCTCGGTCTCGCGGCTGATGATCACCGCGTTCGAGCAGGACCTCCACGAGTTCGCCGTCGACATGCTCGGTCCGGACGGCATCGTGACCAAGGGCTCCGACCAGGCGGTCCAGCGCGGGCGATGGCTGCAGGGGTTCCTGATGACGCGGGCCTCGACGATCGGAGCCGGCACCGCCGAGATCCAGCGCAACACCATCGCCGAGCAGGTCCTGCGGCTGCCCTTCGACCCGGCGATGCCGCCGCGCTGACAGCCTCAGGCGAGCAGGCGCTCGCGCAGTCTCGCGACGTCCGACTCCTGGCCGCCGTGGGCGAGGAACCAGCCCAGCACTCCACCGTCGTGGGAGTCGAGGGCGCCCAGGAAGGTCGCCATCGCGGCGGCGGGCGCCTCGAACAGGTCATCGAGAGGGCTGCTGACCACGGCTTGGGCCGGCACGCTGAGCGTGGCGGACATCCTGCGGCGCACCTCGGCCATCGCCTCGGCGGTGCGGGCGTAGTCGGCGATCACTGCGTCGTGGCCGATGCCGATCAGCCGCAGCACCAGCGCGATGGTGGCGCCGGTACGGTCCTTGCCGGCCGTGCAGTGCACCAGGACGGGTGCCTCGCCGGCGGCGACGGCGCTGACCGCCGATGCCAGCACCGCGGCCAGGGGAGGTTGCAGCATCGCGAGGTAGAGGTCGGCGAGACTGGTGACCGGACCGACCGCCTCGTACGCCGTGCGGCCGCCGATCGGGCGGCTCACCAGTGTCGCGGCCCCGGCGAGCGGGTGCTCCTCGGTGAGCTCCTTGGGCCGGCGCAGGTCGACGACCGTGCGGGGAGGCCAGGCCACGTCGTACGCCGTGTGGTCGTCCCCGGAGAGCGGTGCGTCGCTGCGCAGCAGCACGCCGGGCGCCAACAGCGGGCTCGCGCTCGCCACATCCCGGAGGTTCGCGAGCCGGGGGAGCGGGCTCACGTCGCCGGCAGGAGGTCTGCCACGCGCGCGTGGTGATGGCTGGCGCCGCCCCAGATCGCCTCGTCGACCTTGGCGCGCCGCAGGAACAGATGGAGGTCGTGCTCCCAGGTGAAGCCGATGCCGCCGTGGAGCTGCAGAGCGGTGCCGGCGAGCTCGGCGATGCCGGCCGAGGCATGGGCCTTCGCCACGCTCGCCCAGAGCTCCGCATCGGCGGTGTGGGCGTCGAGTGACATAGCGGCACGGTAGGTCGCCGCGCGCACCCCCTTGAGGGTCATCAGCATCTCGGCGGCCTTGTGCTTGACCGCCTGGAAGGAGCCGATCGGGCGGCCGAACTGCTCGCGCACGGAGGTGTAGGCGACGGTCATCGCCAGCAGGCGCTCCCCGACGCCGAGCGCATCGGCCGCGGTCAGGACCGTCATCGCCGCTCGGCACCAGGCGGGGTCGACGTCGAGGTCGATGCCGTCGACCGGCTCGACCGCCCACCACCCGCGCGAGAGGTCCAGCGTGGTGCGCCGTCGCCCGCCGTTCACGCCGGCGAGGCGTGCCGCCGGGGCGTCGCCCGCAGTGAGGACGAGCAGATGGGCGGCGGTCCCGCCGGCGTGCACGATCGACGGGTCGTCGACCACGGAGGCGACCGCCGTGCCCTCGGCGAGGGCCGCGACGATCTCGCCGGGCGCGCCGCCCCGGGCGGCCACGGCGGCGACCAGCGCGGTCTCGATGAAGGGGCCGGGGGCGGCCGCGCGGCCGAGCTCCTCGGCGACGAGACACAGCTCGACCAGCCCCTGGCCCGCGCCGCCCTCCTCCTCCGGCACCGCGAGCGAGGCCCAGCCCAGCTCGGCCCCCTTCTGCCACAGCTTCTCGTCGAGGTCGGCACCGGCCTCGGACGTCGTCCGCACCAGTGCGGGGGGACACGTGGAGGCGAGCATGCTGCGCGACACCTCCCGGAGCATCTGCTGCTCCTCGCTGAGCTCGAAGTCCACGGCGCCGACCTTCCCTCTCGTGACACAGTGATGCCCGTCACCGGCTATGGTATCAATTGAACAGGCAAATCAGTTAACTACTTCTGGAGGCCAGGATGCGCATAGACGCGGACGTCCAGCTCGAGCGGTTCCGTGCCGGTGTCCAGGCATTCCTCGCCGAGCACCAGCCCGGCGCCAAGCATCACACCGGCGTACGCGCCCCCGACAGGGAGCTCGTGCCGGCGATCCGTGCGTTCACGGCGAAGCTCTTCGACGCCGGCTATTTCGGGGCCGACTGGCCGCTCGCGTACGGCGGCCGGGCGGACTACGACCCGGCCGAGGCCTTCATCGTGGCCGAGGAGATCGCGCGAGCCGGTACCTGGGCGCCGATCGGTGCTGCCACCAATCTCGGGGCGGCTGCCCTCATCGAGTTCGGCACCCCGGAGCAGCAGGCCGAGTACCTGCCGAGGATCCGGAGCGCCGAGCACCTGTGGTGCCAGCTCTTCAGCGAGCCCGGCGCCGGCAGCGACCTCGCGGGCCTGCAGACCAAGGCGCGTCTCGACGGCGACCACTGGGTGGTCGACGGTCAGAAGGTCTGGACGACCAACGGTCACCACGCCGACATCGGCTACCTGCTGGCGCGCACCGATCCCTCGGCGGCCAAGCATGCCGGCATCACCGCCTTCATCCTCGACATGACCAGTCCGGGTATCGAGGTGCGCCCGCTGCGGGAGATCACCGGAACGAGCGACTTCAACGAGGTCTTCCTCGACGGCGTCCGGATCCCGGCCGACCGGGTGATCGGTCGGGTGAACGACGGCTGGCGGGTCGCCAACTCCAGCCTCGCCCACGAGCGCAGCGGCGTGGCCGCGAGCTCCGCCGAGCTGATCCGCCACCTCGACGACCTGCGCGGCCTCGCCTCCGACGACGCCGCGACGCGGCAGCGCGTGGGCGCGATCGCCACCCGGGTGCTCGTCAGCGACGCGATGAGCAAGGCGGTGCAGTCGCACATGCTCGCCGCCACCGACGACGCGGCCGACGCGGCGCTGGTCAAGATCTACTTCAGCGAGACGAACCTCGCGCTCGCCGAGCTCGGCATGGACCTGCAGGGCGTCGGCGGCATCGTCACCGAAGGGGACGAGGACGCTGTCGCCGAGGGTTGGTGGCAGGACGCCTATCTCTACGCCCGGGCCTACACCATCGCCGGCGGTGCCACCGAGGTCCTGAAGAACGTCGTCGCCGAGCGCGCGCTGAAGATGCCGAGGGAGCCCCGATGACCTACGAGACAGTCCTGTACGACGTCGCGGACCACGTCGCGACCGTCACGCTCAACCGCCCCCAGGCGCTCAACAGCTTCAACCAACAGATGATCGACGAGTTCGCCGACCTCTGGGCACGCGTGCGCGAGGACGACGACGTCCACGTCGTCGTGCTGCGCGCCGCCGGCGAGCGGGCGTTCTGCACCGGCGTCGACGTCGCGAGCGGCCTGGTGATGCCGGAGAACATGTGGTCCGAGGAGGACCCCGGCCTGGGCCTCTCCCCGCGGGCGAACCGGGTCTGGAAGCCGGTCATCGCGGCCGTCCAGGGGATGGTCGCGGGTGGGGCGTTCTACTGGCTCAACGACGTCGACTTCATCGTCGCCGCCGACGACGCCACGTTCTTCGATCCGCACGTCTCCTACGGCATGACCTCGGCGCTGGAGCCGATCGGTCTGGCTCGGCGGATCCCGATCGGCGAGGTGATGCGTTGGGCGCTCGTCGGACTCGACGAGCGGATGTCGGCGCAGCGCGCCCATCAGATCGGCCTCGTCTCCGAGCTGGTGCCCCAGGCCCGGCTGTGGGAGCACGTCGACGCGATCGCGCGAAGGATCGCGGCGAAGCCCGCCGTGGCCGTCCAGGGCACGGTGAAGGCCGTCTGGGAGACGCTCGGGATGGACCGTGCGGCCGCGCAGGCGGTCGGGTGGAACTACCCGATGCGCGGCAACCCGTCCGGCACCGCCCAGGTCGCGCGCGACGGCTTCGTGAAGCCGGAGTGGACGCTGCGATGACAGCGACGCGATGACAGCGACGCGATGACAGCGACGGCGGGGATGAAGCTGGGTCTGGCGCTCGGGTACTGGGGCGCCCGCCAGCCGGAGGGCCAGCCGCAGCTGGTCGCGCTCGCGGAGGAGCTCGGCTACGACTCGGTGTGGACGGCAGAGGCCTACGGCTCCGATGCCCTCACGCCGCTAGCCTGGCTCGGCGCGGCGACCACCAGGCTCAAGCTCTGTACCGGCATCGTCCAGCTCTCGGCCCGGACGCCCACCGCGACGGCCATGGCGGCCATGACGATCGACCATCTCTCCGATGGTCGGATGGTCCTCGGCATCGGCGCGAGCGGTCCCCAGGTCGTCGAGGGCTGGTACGGGCAGCCGTATCCGAAGCCGCTCGCGCGCACGCGCGAGTATGTCGACATCCTGCGGCGGACGTTCGCCCGCGACGTCGTCACCCACCACGGCGCGTTCTATCGCCTGCCCTACGACGCCGGCCTCGGCCTCCCGTCCTCGGGCCTGGGCAAGCCGCTGCGCTCGACGCTGCACCCCGTGCGGGAGAGCATTCCGATCCTGCTCGCGGCCGAGGGCCCGAAGAACGTCGCGATGGCGGCCGAGATCGCGGACGGCTGGATCCCGCTGTTCTACTCGCCGCACGGCTCGCGGTTCTACGACGCGGCGCTGGCGGAGGGATTCGCGCGGCCTGCGGCGCGGTGCACTCCCGACGACTTCGAGATCGCCTGCTCGGTCGAGGTGCACCTCGACGACGACGTGGAGCGCGCCGCCGATCGCGTCCGGCCGTTCATCGCACTCTACGTCGGCGGGATGGGAGCCCGCGGCGCGAACTTCCACTACGAGGCCGTCGCCAGGATGGGCTACGAGGCCGAGTGCGCCAGGATCCAGGACCTCTACCTCGAGGGCCGCAAGGCCGAGGCCGCAGCCCTGGTACCGACGTCGCTGGTCGAGAAGATCGCTCTGATCGGCCCGAAGGAGAAGATCCGCGACGACCTGGCCGCCTGGGTCGAGTCCCCGGTCACCACGCTCGTCATCAGCGCCGATGCGCCGACGCTGCGCCTGATGGCGGAGCTGGTCGGGTGACCCGCGCCGTCCCGGCGGCGGTCGAGCGATGGCACGAGGTCGTCGCCCGTCGCTCGTCGGATGGAACGAGTCCCTAGCGGCGCCGATAGACCGGCGACCGCTTCTCGAGGAACGCGCGGGTCGCCTCCGGCTGGTCCTCGGTGAACGCCGTGAGCACCTGCTGGCGGTTCTCGAACTCCACGGCGGCGTCGAACGAGGGCGTCTCCAGGGCGAGCCACATGCCCTGCTTGGTCAGCTCGACCGAGATCGGCGGGTTGAGCATGATCTCCTCGGCCGTCCGGTAGGCGGCCTCCAGCAGGTCGGCGGGACCGGTCACGTCGGTCACCAGCCCGTAGGCCAGCGCCTGGGCGGAGCCGAAGCGGCGGCCGGTCAGCATGAGCTCGTGAGCGCGGCCGGCGCCGACGATCCGCGGGAGCAGCCACGAGACCCCGAGGTCGCATGCGGAGTAGCCGGCGCGGATGAACGAGACGGCGAAGACGGCCGGCTCCGCGGCGATGCGGACGTCGGAGGCGCACACCAGCGCGAGCCCAGCGCCGGCGGCGGCACCGTTGACGGCGGCGATCACCGGCTGGGGGAGCGCGTGCAGGCGTTGGGCCAGGCCGGCGATCTCACGCTGCATGGTGAGCTGCCCCAGAGCTCGTCCCCGACGGGTGAGGCGCTCGCCGTCGTCGTACCCGTTCAGGTCGAGGCCGGCGCAGAAGGCACGGCCCGCCCCTGTCAGCACGACCACTCGGGTGCTCTCGTCGTGCGTGACCTCGTCGAGGACGGCGTGAAGCTCCGCGACGACGGCGGCATCCAGGGCGTTGAGCGCCTCGGGACGGTCCAACGTGACCAGGGCGACGCCCGGCCGCGGCGCGGCGAGGCTGACACTCACTCCGCGAGACGCCCGATGTCGTAGGCCAGCATCCCCTGGAGCGTGTCGGCGGGGGACTGCGGCAGCTCCACCGCCGCCTCGCGGGTGGGCAGGAGCACGACGGCGGTCCCGGGTGTGGTCGTCTCGCCGCGCTGGTTCTCCACCCAGACGTCGAGGTGGACCTCGTGGCCGGCGGCGGTCTGCTGCTTGTCGACGACCTTGCCGCGCACCCAGGAGGTGTCGCCGATGTAGTTGAACTTCCGGTGCTGGCACGACAGCTTCCACAGCCAGGCGTCGTCGCCCATCCAGTCGGTGATGGCGTGGGTCAGCCAGGTCTCGCGCATGGCGCCGTAGTCGTAGGTCATCGGCAGGCCCAGCTCGCGGGCGCGCTCCGGCTCCCAGTGCAGCCGCTGAACGGTGTCGGGGATGTTGCGGTTGTTCGGCGGGTAGAGGCCCGGCACCTTGCGCCGGATCTGCCGGGAGATCCCGAAGGCGCCCGGCGGCGTGAGCTGCATGCCCCAGCCGACGTGCCAGACGACGACGTCGGTGACGGTGAGCGGCCCCTTCACCCGCGGCTGCAGCTCGTCCCCGATCCGGACGTCCTCCCAGTAGCGTGGCTCGGCGCCGCGGCGAACCTCCGCGTCGTACGCGGCGTCGATCTCGGCCAGCTGCTCGTCGGTGTACGGCGTGGTGACGTCCACCGGGGCCTTGTCCTTCGCCTTCTCCTTGGTGGCGTGGCGCTCGGCGTTGATCCAGGTGCCCCGCTGCACGGCGACGACCTCACCGGCGCCGTTGGCGAACAGGAAGTCGTGGGTGACGTGGGCGGTGCGCCCGCCGAAGCTGGACGGCTTCTCCTGCACGCCGACCTGCGAGCGGAGGATCTGGCAGCGGTCGCCGAGGCGGAGGGGCTGGAACCACTCGTACTCCATGACCGCCTGGTAGGAGCCGAGGCCGGCGAACGGGTCGCCCTTCATCAGCTGCTTCTGCTCGGGGGTCAGAGGACCCGCGACGTTCTCGCCCATCGTGTACAGGAAGGTGGGAGGAGCGATGAGGGTGCCCCAGCGCGTGTTCTTGCCGTACTCCGGGTCGGCCCAGAGCGGGTTGTCGTCGCCGTACCCGTAGGCGAAGTGGCGGGTGCCGTCCGGCGTGACCTCGAGATTGTGCGGTGTCAGCGGGCGCTCCGGGATCCCGATGCGCTGGCGCGACTTCTCGAAGGCCTCGTCGGTCAGTACGCCGAACGTCGGTGCGCTCTGCTCGGTCACGGTCCACTCCTCGGGTTCGTGCTCTCATCGACTGCTCAAGCGAAAGCATATAGTATAAATAGATAACTGATAAGGCGAAGGAGAGCTAGATGCAGTTCGGATTGCCGTGGCCGGGTGCCGAGGTGGCGCAGGAGGCCGAGGATGCCGGCGTCGCCGCGTTCTGCACCGGCGACTTCGTCGACAACGACGCCTACGAGGTGCTCGCCGACATGGCGCAGCATTCGGCGACGGCCAAGGTGGGGACGAGCATCGCCTACGCCTTCGCCCGCACGCCGTACGCGCACGCGGCCGCGCTGCGCACGCTGCACAAGAAGGCGCCGGGCCGCCTGTTCCTGGGCCTCGGTTCGGGCGCCTACTCGATCAATCGCGACTGGTTCGGCGTCGAAGCGGACAGGCCCGTCGCGCGGATGAGCGACCTGGCGGGCGCGGTGCGTGCGTGGCTCCGGGCCGAGAACGGCGATCGCGTCACCTACGAGGGTCCCTACTATCGCGTCGACGCGAAGGTCCAGGCGCCGGTGCTCGGGCGCCTCGACGTGCCCCTCCTCTTCGCCGGGTTCAACAAGGGCATGGTGGCCGCGGCGGCCAAGCACGCCGACGGCGTCATCGGGCACGGCCTCTTCACCGCCCGCTGGTGGGACGAGGTCGTCCGGCCCGCGGCGGCGGGAGCCGGCGAGGAGTGGCTCGAGCACGGGTGGCTGATCACGGCGATCGACGACGCGGACCCCGCCCGGGCGGTCCTGGAGGCGCGCCGGATGGTCGGGTTCTATCTCACGGTCAAGACGTACGACGGATACGTGGAGCACCACGGCTGGACCGAGGAGGTGGCCCGCGTGCGGGATGCCTTCGCCAAGCGGGACATGGACGGCATGGCCAGCGCCGTCAGCGATGAGATGCTGGCGGCGGTCGCCGTCTGCGGCACCACGGCCGAGGCCATGGCCCAGTTCGAGAAGCGGGCGACCGAGGGATCGCTCGCCCGCGACCTCACCTACCTGGCACCGCCGTCGTTCCTGACCAGCGATCGCCGCCGTGCGGTGTACGCGCGCAACAGCCTGACCCTGGTCCGGGAGGCGCTGGGATGAGCTACGTGACCTACGAGCACGAGGCCGGCCTCGTGCGCATCACGCTGGCCGACGCCGAGCACGGCAACGCGATCCACCTGGAGTCCGTCCACGAGCTCTTCGGGGCCGTCCGGCGTGCGCGCCAGGACCACGCCAGGGTCATCCTGCTCTCGGCGGTGGGCAGGTTCTTCTCCGTCGGTGGCGACCTCGGGTCCTTCGCCGGTGCCGATGACATGGCCCTCTACCTCGACGACGTCGCCGACTCCCTGCATCGCGTCGTCTCGGAGCTCATCCGCGCCGACGCGGTCGTCGTGTGTGCGGTCCAGGGGCCCGCGGCGGGTGCCGGCTTCCCGCTGGCGGCCGCCGCCGACATCGTCGTGGCGGCCGAGTCGGCGAGCTTCCGCCTGGGCTACGGCAAGGTGGGGCTGAGCGTCGACGGAGGCACCAGCCTGCTGGTCAACACGCTCGGGTTGCACACCACGCTCCGGCTGGCCCTCCTCGGTGACTCGTTGAGCGCACAGGAGGCGCTCGCGGCCGGACTCGTCGCGCGCGTCGTTCCCGACCATCAGCTCCGTGGCGCCACCGAGGAGGTCGTCGCCACCCTGCTCGCGCTGTCCGCAGGAGCCCAGGCCGTGACCAAGCACCTGATCCGCGACCGCGCCGAGGCAGCGCCGGAGGCGGCCCTGCGCCAGGAGGCCCTGGGCATTCGTTCCCTCGGTGCCACAGCGGAGGCCCGGGAGGGCGTCAGTGCCTTCCTGGAGAAGCGGAGGCCGGCCTTCGGGCAGCGTTGAGCGATCCGACGCCGGGCATCGGCTCGACCGATGGGCGGCCCTCCATGTGGAGGGCCGCCCATCGGTCTCTCATGCCGCGGGTGCCTCGCCCAGGTACGCCGCCTCGATCCGCTCGGGATGGGCCAGCAGCTCCGCTGCGCTCCCGCGCAGCACCTCGGTGCCGTGGGCGAGGACGACGGCGAAGTCGGAGATCGCGAGCGCCGGTCGGACGTGCTGCTCGACCAGGACCACCGCCGTACCGGTCTCGTCGGCAACGCGGCGCAGGACCGGCAGGAGCTGCTCGACGATCACCGGCGCGAGGCCCATCGAGAGCTCGTCGATGAGCAGCACCTTCGGGTCCTGGGCCAGGGCCCGGCCGATCGCGAGCTGCTGCTGCTCGCCACCCGAGAGGAGTCCGGACGCGACGTTGAGCCGCTCCCTGAGCCGCGGGAAGAGGTCGAGCACCTCGTCGATGCGTCCCTTGCCGGTCGCCGCGAGCCTGAGGTTCTCCGCAACGGTCAGGGTCCGGAAGAGCGCCCGGTCGTCCGGGACGAACGCCAGGCCGGCGCGCGCCGTCGCACGGGGGCGCCCGGCTGCGACAGCTGTGCCGTCGACCGTCACCGTGCCTGCGGAGCGGCCCAGCAGGCCGGCGATGGCCACCAGGGTGGTCGTCTTGCCGGCGCCGTTGGGCCCCAACAGCGCCAGCACCTGGCCGCGGTCGAGGGCGAGGGAGAAGTCGCGAACGACGGTGCTGCCCGCATAACCGGCAGCCAGGTCCTTCACATCCAGAACGGTGCTCACGCGATCACCTCGTCGGGGTCATGGTGCCGGGTCGGCTCGGGGTGGGTCGGTTCGGGGTGGGGTGGCTCGTCATGGACGGAGCCCAGATAGGCGGCCACGACCGTGGGGTCGGTGCGGATCTGCTCGGGAACCGCATCGGCGATCTTGCGGCCCAGGTCCAGGACGACGATCCGGTCGCAGGTCTCGAGCACGAGTCCCATGTCGTGATCGATCATCACGATGGTGGTTCCCGCATCGCGCACGGCCTTGAGGCGCTCGCCGAGCCACAACGACTCGTTGCTGTCCAGGCCGGCCGCCGGCTCGTCGAGGAGGACGACCCTGGGGCGTCCAGCCAGCGCGCGCGCCACCGAGACGAGCTGACGCTGGCCGTGGGACAGCTCGGCGACCGGACGGTCGACGAAGGGAGCCAGCCCCAGCACCTCGAAGAGCCGATCGAGCTCCGGGGCGCTGAGTCGCGTTCGAGCAGCGGTGCCGCTGGTGCCGACCCGGACGTTCTCCTCGACCGTCAGGTCCTCGTAGAGCTCGATGCCCTGGAACGTCCGGCCCAGGCCGGCGCGGACCCGCCGGTGCGGCCGGGCGCCGTGGACGGCGTTGCCCTCCAGCGCGATCTGGCCGGTGGCGTGCGGGGCGAAGCCGCTGAGCGCGTCGAGGAGCGTCGTCTTGCCGGCGCCGTTGGGGCCGATCAGACCGAGGATCTCACCGTCGCGCACCTCGAAGCTGACCTCGTCCAGAGCCACCACTCCGCCGTACCGGACGCCGACGGCGTCGACCTGCAGGATCGTCCCGCCGAGCTCGCGGGGGGAGTGCTCGGCCATCTCGGAGGCGGCCGCCATCAGTGCGCCGGAGGCGACCGGTTCCTGGCGGCGAGTCCGCCAGCGCCGCATCGCCTCGTGCAGGGGGCCGGTGACGCCCTCCGGGTAGCGGATGACGGTGAGCACCAGCAACAGCCCGCTGATGACAGCGAAGTAGCTGTCGAGGCTGATCCACTTGTTCAGGGCGAAGAACACGACGCCGCCGCTGCCGATCGCCCCGGCGGTCACGCCGCCCAGCACCGAGGAGACGCCTGCGAGGTAGACGGTCGCGAAGATCGCGACGCCGGCCAGCGTGGAGTAGCTGTTGGCTGCGGCCAGCTGCTGCTGGTAGCCCATCAGGGCACCTCCGATACCGGCGACGAAGGCTCCGATCGCGAACGCGGCGATCTTGACGCGGTTGACGTCGATGCCCGACGCGGCGGCCGAGCGCTCGTTGGCCCGCACCGCGAGCATCGACGCTCCGAGCCGGCTGCGGCGCAGCAGGGCGACCCCGAGGCCGGTGAGCAGGAGGACGACGAGGCACAGCAGGCCGAAGCCCATCCGCGGATAGCCGGCTCCGGCGCCGATGCCGAGGTCGAGACCGAAGAGCGTCGGCTTCTTGATGGGCGCGCCGCCCATGCCCCCGTTGAGCTGCGGGTTGTTGAACCAGAACTGCTCGACAGCGAACGAGAACGCGAGCGTGAGGACCGCCACCGGCAGGCCGCGCAGTCGCAGCGCCGGCAGCCCGACGATGACGCCGAGGACGGTGACGGCGAGCGCGGAGAGGATCGGTGCGAGCGGGAAGGGGACTCCAGCGTGCGTGGTGAGGCGGGCCAGGAGGAACGCCGACCCACCGGCCAGGGCCAGCTGGGCCAGCGAGATCTGACCGGCGTAGCCGGTGACGACGACGTAGGAGAGCGCGAGGACGGCCAGGATCATGGTCGTGATCACCGCTGCGCGCCAGTTGCCGCTGGTGAGGGCCAGGGCAGCGATGCCGACCACCGCTCCGATGGCGAGGGCGAGCGCCGGATGGCGAGGCACCGGCGCGCGGCCCAGGGATCGTTGTGCCACGGTCGCCCGCTGTGGGATGCCGCCGTTGCGCACGAGGAGCACGAGCAGGATCACCACCAGGGGGATCATCGAGTCGACGCCGGCCTTCGGGAAGTGGGCCGCCGAGCTCTGCAGGTAGGTCGCCTCCGACTGGAGCATGCCGATGCCGAGTCCGGCCGCGACGGCCGGGCCGAGACGGCTGAAGCCGCCGACCAGGGCGGCGGCCAGCGCCGGCACGATGAACAGCGCGTAGGAGCTCGGGACAAGCGGCACGATCGGGGCGATGAGGATGCCGGAGAGGCCGGCGACCACGCAGGACAGCGCCCAGTTGATGGCCGCGATGCGGTCGGGCGAGAGGCCGCTCACCAAGGCGGCCCGCTCCGACTCTGCTACCGCACGGGTGGCGAGACCGAACCGGGTGTACCTGATCAGGGCGCCGAGTACGAGTGCGACGAGGACGATGATGCCGGCGAACCACAGCCGGTCCGCCGCGATCGAGGCGCCGCCCAGCTTCACCGTCCCGGTCGGCAGGAAGGGTGCGACGGCCACCGGACTGGTCCCCACGCGGGCGGCGAGGAGGCTCTGCACCATCAGCATGAGGCCGATGCTGGCGACGGCCTTCGCGACCGGGGAGGCGTTGCGCAGCGGCCTGAAGACCAGCGCGTACAGGATGAGGCCGATCAGCGCCGCGACGACGAGTGCCGCGATCAGTGCTGGAGCGGTACCGAGCGGACCCCCCAGATCGACCGTCACCGGCGTCCAGGGGATCGGGTCGATCAGCTGACCCTGGCGCAGGAACCCGTAGGTGTAGGCGACGTACAGCGCGATCGCGCCCGTGCTGAAGTTGACCACGCCGGAGCTACGGAACGTCGTGACCAACGCGATCGCCATAGCGGCGTACACGGCGCCGTTGCCGAGGCCGAGGAGGAGGAAGGTGAGGTGCGTGGCCATGCTGGGCTCTCTTTCGCGCGTCTGCGACCCAGCCGGTGCGACGGCTGGGGTGGCTGGGGCCGACCAGCGGCCGACCCCAGCCGGTTCTCACTTAAGAACTTGGAAGGCGGCGACCGTGCCGCCCTTGATCTGGCCGACCAGCGCACCGCCCGAGCAGAACGCGGGAAGCTGCGGCAGCTGCTTGCCGTCGCACGTCATCGTGATGCCGCCGCCGGCCGGGAGCGGAACGTCCTTGGCCGCCTTGATGGCGCTGATCACGGTGGCTGCGGTGACGTCGTTGGAGCCGATGCCCGCATCGACGTTGCGGATGAATCCGAGCATCGACTGGTAGCCGGTCGGTGCGGCACCGCCGAGGTCGGCGTTGGCAGGCGCGTAGGTGGCCATCACCGCGCGGAAGATCTTCGCCTCGTCGTCGCTGCCGGTCGAGTCGCTGGTGGTCATCAGCGTCGCGCCGTCCAGTCCGCTGGGGTCGGCCTTGTAGACGCTGGGGTCCATGCAGGGTTGGATGACGTAGCGCGGCGCCTTCGAGCTGACGGTGTCGAGGCCCTTGAGGGTGGAGGTGCACACGGTCGCGTCGCCGATGATGCCGACCGCACCGGGCTTGCTCTTCAGGCCCGCCTGCACCTGGGCGGAGACGTCAGGGCTCCCCAAGGGGATGCCGGTGACCGTGAGGCCGATCCCGGCCTGCTTGAACACGGGGTCGGCGAGTGCCTTGACCGACTCCACGACGTTCCCGGTCTGGGTCACGTACAGCGTGAACGTCTTGACGCCGGAGCCTGCGGCCGTCTTCGCCATGGCGATCGCATTGGCCGGCACGCCGCCGGTCCACAGGAACGAGCCGGGAGTGGCGATCTCCTGCGGAGAGGTGCCCTGGTAGCTGGTGTAGGCGATGCCCGCGCCGGTGATGATCGGGACGACGAGCGAGCCGTTCCCGGTGTTCGCCTCGACGACGCCCACGACCTTGTCCTGCACCATCTGGTTGGCGCAGTTGGTCAGCGAGGAGGGGTCCTCCTCCTTGGTCTTGCAGATGTCGAGCTCGATCTTGTGACCGCCCAGGCCGCCGAGGTTCGCGTTGGCGTAGTCGACCGCCGCTTGGGCAGCGACCCTCGCCTCGGGCTGGTTGACCGCCGCGCCCCCCTCGGGGTTCATCAGCCCGACCTTCACGGGACTGCCGCTGGCGGCCTTCCCGGCGAAGGTCCCGGCCGGAGCGTCCGCGGACGCCGTGGTGGCGGTGGTGGCCGACTTGGACGAGTCGGCGGATGAGCCGCTGCTCCCGCAAGCGGTGGCGGTGGCGAGCACCAAGGTCGCGGCTGCGGCGATCCCTGCTGTGCGGGCGGTCACGCGCTGGATGGTGAACATGTGAGTTCCTCTGGACGCTGGGCGGGTCTCCCCGGCTGGCTGGCCCGTCTCCCGATGTGACGTGAGCCACTCTGTGGGAATGAAATTAGGTGACCTCGCTCATACATGTCAATGATCTACCTGATTCAGATGATGAGCGCCTCGGTCGCACTGCTTCGTTCCATGCCTCGCCCCGAATGCGGAATATCGGTTCCGTTTGTTCTATCCTGATCCGGAAGATCGATTCCGAATCGAGGAGCGTCATGGCCCTGGCCCGTCAACGAGCCCACTATCAAGTGACCTTCGCCGTCCTGGCGGCCGGCGTCGGGGCGTATGCCCTGCTCCAGTCCCTGGTGACGCCGGTCCTGACCACCGTCCAGAGCGAGTTGCACACCACGCAGAGTGCGGTGACGTGGGTGCTGACGGCGTACCTGCTCTCCGCCTCGATCTTCACGCCGATCATGGGACGCCTGGGCGACATGATCGGCAAGGAGCGCGTCTTCGTCGCGACGCTGGTCGCGCTCACGGCCGGATCCGTACTGGCCGCCGTGTCGACCTCGATCGGCCTGATGATCGTGGCTCGCGTGATCCAGGGCATCGGCGGCGGTGTGCTGCCGCTCGCCTTCGGGATCATCCGCGACGAGTTCCCCCGGGAGAAGGTCACGGGCGCTGTCGGTGCCATCGCTTCGTTGAGTGCGGTGGGAGCGGGGCTGGGCATCGTGCTGGCCGGCCCGATCGTCAACGCGCTGGACTGGCACTGGCTGTTCTGGATCCCGATGATCCTGACCGCTGCCGCGGCCGTCGCCGCGGTGGTCTTCATCCCGGAGTCGCCCGTGCGCACGCCCGGTCGCATCTCGTGGGTGCCCGCTCTGCTGCTGTCGGCTTGGCTGGTGGCACTGCTGGTAGCACTGAGCGAGGCGCCGGACTGGGGCTGGGGCTCGGGTCGGGTGATCGGCCTCCTGGTGGCCGCCGTCGTGCTCGCCGTGGGCTGGGTGGCCTCCGAGCAGCGCGCCGCCACGCCGCTGATCGACATGCGGATGATGCGTCTGACGGCGGTGTGGACCAACAACCTCGTGGCGCTTCTGATCGGTGTCGGCATGTACGCCACGTTCGCGTTCCTGCCCGAGTTCGTGCAGACGCCGAAGGTGGCCGGGTACGGCTTCGGCGCGAGTATCACCGAGTCGGGTCTGATGCTGCTGCCCTCCTCGATCACGATGTTCGCGGTGGCGATGTTCGCCGGCCGGATGGCGGCGAAGGTCGGCGGCAAGGTGCTCGTCGTGGTCGGATGCGCCATCGGCGTGGTCGCGATGGCGATGCTGGCCTTCGCGCACGGCCAGCAGTGGGAGATCTACGTGGCCACAGCAATCATGGGCGTCGGCTTCGGGCTTGCCTTCTCGGCGATGTCGGGCCTCATCGTCGCCGCGGTCCCGCCCGAGCAGACCGGCGTCGCGTCCGGGATGAACGCCAACATCCGTACGATCGGTGGCAGCGTCGGCTCTGCGCTGATGGCCAGCATCGTCACCTCCCACATCGCTGCCAGTGGCATGCCGAAGGAGTCGGGCTATTCCGCGGGCTTCGCGATGCTGGGCGGCGGTCTGATCCTCGCGGCGCTGGCCGGACTCCTGATCCCGCACCTGCGGACCCGTCCCTCCCATGACGACACCGACGCCCCGCACGCGGAGCTGGGTCTGGTCGCGGGCGGGACCCTCGTGGGCGACACGAGTGAGTGACCCGTACGCCGGCCCGTACCATCAGTCTCGTGCCTGACGCATCCGTCTCCTCCCGTACGCCGCGCCGTGACGCGGTTCGGAACGACGCGCGGGTCCTGCAGGCTGCCAGTGAGGTGCTCGCCGAATGCGGCACCCAGGCCTCCATGGAGGAGATCGCTACCCGCGCCGGGGTGGGGGTGGGCACGATCTACCGCCGCTTCGCGAGCAAGGACGCGTTGATCGATGCGCTGATCGCGCAGGTGATGAGCGAGCTCGGCGAGGCCGCGGATCTCGCTCTCGGCGCACCGGACGGCACCGGTCTACGGGTCTTCCTGCTGGCGCTGGGCAGGTCGTTCGCGACGCACCGCCGCTACGCCGCCCTGCTGTTGGACCGAGGTGATGAGGCCAGCGCGGAACGGGTCCGTCTCGACCTGGCCGAGCTCACCCGGCGGGCTGTCGCCGCCGGTGAGCTCAGCGCCGAGGCGGAGGTGGGCGACGTGATGGCCCTGGTGTGGAGCATGCGGTCGCTGATCGAGACCACCGAGGAGGTGGCGCCGGGCGCCTGGCGCCGCCACCTCGAGATCCACCTCGCGGGCCTGAGAGGTACCGGCCGCCTCAGCGCGGTGTCGGCGATCAGCCCCGAGCAGATGCGACGGATCTCGACCGGCCAGAGGCAGATGAGCCGGGGCTGACCCCGCGTCGTGGGCCCTCGGCCGAGGTCGCGGAGATCGCGACGACGGCCCCGGCGACGTCACGCAGGCCGCCGGGCCACGGCGAGCAGGAGCAGCGCGCAGATGCCACCGCCGAGGACGGCGATCAGCGCCCACGCCCCACCGGAGACGGTCAGGGACGCCGCGTGGTCCGCCGACCACGCGCCGGGGCCGGTGGCGGCGATGCCGACCGCGCTGATCGCTATCAGTGCGGTGTACTCGCAGCCGCCCTTGAAGACGAAGTAGCCCTTGCCGCGGTGGTCGGTCAGCGCGGCGACCAGCATGAGGCCGACGAAGGCCGTGGCCGCCAGTCCGGTGAGCAGGCCGAGCGTCATCAGGGCTCCGGCGCCGAGCTCCGTGGCCGCGGCCAGGCGCGCGTGCAGCCAGCCCGGCCGCAGGCCGAGCCCCTCGAACCATGCCGCGGTGCCGGCGAAGCCGCCGGCACCGCGCGCCTTGTTCCACCCATGGGCGACCAGCATCGGGCCGAGGGCGAGACGGAGGATGAGGAGCCCGAGGTCGAGGTCCATCAGAGGATGGCGCCGCTGACCTTGAGGTCGATGATCTCCTCCATCGAGAGGCCGAGCTCCTCGAGCACCTCGTCGGTGTGTTCGCCGTGCTCGGGGGAGCGGCGGACCTCGCCGGGCGCCTCGTCGAACTGCACGGGCGCGGAGACGAGCTTGAACGGCGTGCCGTTGTGGTCCTCGAGGTCGGCGATGTACTTGTTGGCGACGACCTGCTGATCCTCGACGACCTCCAGCGGGTGCTGGACCTTCGCCCACGCGCCGCTGAGTGTCTCGAGGATCGGCTCCCACTCGGTGTAGGTCTTCTTCGCGAAGGCCGCCGAGAGCGCGGCGATGGCCTCGACGTTGTTCTTCGCACGCTTCGCGTGGGTGTCGAAGCGCTCGTCGGTGATCAGCTCCGGGACACCCAACGCCGTGGTCAGCTCGGGCCAGAAGCGGTCCGACTCCAACATCACGAGGGTGACGAAGCGGTCGTCGGCCGTGCGGTAGCTGTTGACGAGCGGGTTGGGAGCTCGGTCCGGAGTGTGCTTCGGGTAGACCTTCTGGTTGAAGGCGTAGGCGCCGGCGATGGTGCCGCCCATGGCCCAGGCACCCGTCGCGAGCAGCGAGCCGTCGACCGTCAGGGCTTCGCCGGTGCGCTCGCGGTGGAAGAGCGCCGTGCTCACGGCACCGGCCAGCGCGAGGCCGCCGAGGACGTCGCCGAAGGCAGGGCCCGGCATCGTCACGGTGTAGCCCAGACTGTCGGGGCTCACGTTGGAGGCGATGCCGGCACGCGCCCAGAAGGACGTGAGGTCGTAGCCGCCGCGCTCTCCCTCCGGGCCTTCCTGACCGGCCGCGGAGCCACGGGCGTAGATGATCTTCGGATTGACCGCGCGTACGTCGTCGACATCGATGCCCAGCTTCTTGCGCGCCGACGGGCGGAAGTTCGTCAAGAAGACGTCGGCCGTGGCGACCAGCTTCATGAGCAGCTCATGGCCCTCCGGCGACTTGAGGTCGAGGGCCACGCTGCGCTTGCCCCGGTTGGGCAGCTCGAACATGTGGGCCACCCCGCCGGCCGGAACGAGTCCGGACGTCACCAGACCACGCTGCGGGTCGCCGACCTCCGGGTGCTCGATCTTGAGCACGTCGGCGCCCCACTCGGTCATCAGGGCCCCGGCCACCGGCACATAGGTCCACGCTGCGACCTCGACGACCCGGATCCCGCTCATCACACCGACCACGATGCTCACCTTTCAACGCCTGTGAGGACGCCTGGCTGCGGGCGGCAGATCCGCTACTCGCGCCTACTGGCGTCGATTTCTGACTGAGTGTACATATACAGCAGGCGATAGTGTGGCGCCAGTCACAGGATTCTGTGACATCAGATCGAGGAAACCCTCGGTGCGACACTCTCGTCGGGTCAGATATCTGACGGTATAGTCACTTAATGCTGAGATCGGCAACGACAGGCGGAGGAATCCCATGGCACAAGCGGAGGGGCGGATGCTCCCCGAGGTCACCCCAGACTCGCGGGCGTTCTGGACGGGAGGTTTCGACGGGGAGCTGCGCATCAACCGGTGTCAGGCGTGTCGTCAGTGGATCCATCCGCCGGTGGGCGCCTGCTGGAAGTGCCGGAGTCGCGATGTGGCGCCCGAGGTGGCGTCGGGTCGCGGCACGATCGCTGCCTACACGATCAATCAGCACCCCTGGTTCCCGGCCTTCCCGCCGCCGTACGTCGTCGCGCTGGTGGAGTTGGAGGAGCAGCCGGGACTGCGCCTGACGACCTGTCTGGTCGACGTCGACATCGACGCGGTCGAGGTCGGTATGGCGGTCGAGGTGGTCTTCGACGTGCAGGACGACGTCGCGCTTCCGCTCTTCCGGGCGGTGGCCGCGTGACGTTCGTGGAGAACCGCGCCGTCATCAGCGGCGTCGGACAGTCCCAGATCGGCCGGCGCATCGGCCGTACCGGCATCGACCTCGCGCTCGAGGCCGCCGAGCGGGCCGTCGCGCACGCGGGCCTCAGCTTCGACGACATCGACGGCGTCGCCAGCTATCCCGGGCCTGTGGCAGCAGAGGCGGGTTTCGTGGGAGCCGCCACTCACGACGTGCGCGACGCCTTCGGGCTGCGCACGACGTGGCACGTCAGCGGGGTCGAGACCTCAGGTCAGATCGGCACGCTGCTCGATGCGGCTGCGGCTGTCGCCTCGGGACGTGCCACCCATGTGCTCTGCTTCCGCTCGGTCTGGGAGGCCACCGCCCAGGCGGCCGGCCGGGCGGCGGCCTTGACCAGCAAGATGTCGCGCGCGTCGGGCCACTCCGAGTTCCGGATGCCGTTCGGGGCAGCCTCTCCGGCCAACTGGATCGCCATGTACGCCCAGCGGTACATGCACGAGTTCGGGCTCACGCGTGAGCAGATCGGCAAGCTCGTCATCAACTCGCGGACCAACGCAGCGCTCAACCCGAACGCCATCTACCGCGACCCGATGACCATGGAGGACTACCTCAACGCGCGGATGGTGTCGTGGCCCTTCGGTCTCTTCGACTGCGACATCCCTGCCGACGGTGCCACCGCGGTGATCGTGTCGCGGCGCGAGGCGACCAGTGGCCTGGCCAGGCCGCCGATCACCATCGAGGGGGCAGGTGCGGCGCTCTACGAGCGCCATACCTGGGACCAGCGGACCGACCTGACCACGATGGCCTCCCATGACGTGGCGGCCTCGATGTGGAAGACCACGAGGTTCACCGCCGCCGACGTCGACTTCGCGACGCTCTACGACGGCTTCAGCTACCTGACGACCCAGTGGATCGAGGCCCTCGGCTTCGCCGAGCACGGCAAGGTCGGACAGTTCCTCGACGACGAGGACAACTACCGCCTCGACGGCCGGCTGCCGATCAATCCCCACGGTGGCCAGCTCTCGGCCGGCCGCCTGCACGGCTACGGCTTCCTGCACGAGGCGTGTGTCCAGTTGTGGCGCGAGGCAGGCGAGCGGCAGATCGCGAAGGACGTCGAGCTGGCTGCGGTCGGGGTCGGTGGCGGCCCTGAGGCCGGCTGCATGCTGCTTCACCTGACCGACTGACGCTGCTCTCAGTCGTGCGGGGCGACGTCGTCGTCCCGCACGACGATGACGGTCTTGCCGACGGCCCGGCGTCCGGCGACGTGCGCGAGTGCCTCTCCGGCCTCCGAGAGGGGGAACCTCGCACCCACCAGCGGCCGGATCCGTCCACTCGACCAGAGCTCGGCGAAGTCGGCCCGACCCTGTGCGGCGCTCGTCGGATCGTGCTCGGCGAAGGTGCGCATCTCGAAGCCCGCGACGGTCACGCCCTTCAGCAGCACGAGGTTGAGGGGGATCCGCGGGATGTCGCCGCTGGCATAGCCGAGCGTCACGAACCGACCGCCCCACCGCATCTCACGCAGGGCGTCCTCGGCGAGGCTCCCGCCGACCGGATCGAACACGACGTCGACGGCTCCTGGGCCGATCTGTGCCCGCAGGGCGGCGCGGAGCTGGCCGCCGGAGGGGTCCACGGTGTGCGCCGCGCCCTGGGCGCTTGCCGCCGATCGCTTCTCGTACGTCGACGCCGCGGCGACGACCCGTGCTCCGAGGGCAGCGGCCAGCTCGACCGCGGCCAGACCCAGCCCGCCGCCGGCGCCGAGCACCAGCACGATGTCGCCCGGCTCGACCCGGGCGACCCATCGGAGGGCGTCGTACGCCGTGAGGTGGCACACCCAGGCCGCGGCGGCGGAGGCGAGACTCATGCCGTCGGGGACGCGCACCGCGGATCTCGCCGGTACGACGACGTACTCGGCGAATGCGCCCGGCGCGACCGCGGCGATCCGGTCGCCGACCGCCCAGCCCTCCACGTCGGCACCGATCCCGACGACCCTGCCGGCGTACTCGTAGCCGGGAACGAACGGCAGCGGCGTCGTGGTCTGATAACGCCCCTCGATCATGAGCGTGTCCGAGAAGTTCACCGCAGCCGCGTGCACGGCGACGAGCAGCTCACCCGGCGCCGGCCGCGGCCGGGCGATGCTCTCCAGCACGACCGATTCGGGCGCGCCGAGTTGATGCACCCGGGCGGCGACCATCGTCGCCTCGGTGCCCGTCGTCGTGCTCATCGAGTGTCTCCTGCCGTTGAGAGTAATTGCATTCTGCCATAACGGTAACTACATTCCTGGACATGGATGTCGAAGCGCTCAGCAGATGGATGGATGACGAGGGTCTTCCCGGCGGGGGTGAGCTGGCCGAGGTCACGCCGCTCTCCGGCGGCTCGCAGAACGAGCTCTATGCGGTGACCCGGGGTGGCGCCCGGATGGCGCTGCGCCGACCGCCGGCCCACGCCGTCGAGAGTGGCGCGAAGGTGCTGATGCGCGAGGCGCGGCTGCTCAAGGCCCTGAGCGGCACCGACGTGCCGCACGCGGCCTTCCGCGGCGCCACCACGGATCTCGACGTGATCGGCGCCCCGTTCTACGTCATGGACCTGGTCGATGGCTGGAGCCCGATGGGCGGGGGATGGGCGCCGCCGTTCGACACCGATCTGGAGGCTCGCGGCGGCCTGGCGATCCAGCTGGCCGACGGTGCCGCCAAGATGGCCCGGGTCGACTGGAAGGCGCAGGGGCTCGAGGGCTTCGGCAAGCCCGAGGGTTTCCTCGAACGCCAGGTCGACCGGTGGCTCAGCCACCTGGCGACGTACCAGTTCCGCGAGATCCCGGGGCTGGAGGAGACGGCCGCGTGGCTGCGCGCCCACCTGCCGAAGACGTTCGAGCCGGGCATCATGCACGGGGACTACCAGTTCGCGAACGTGATGTATCGGCACGGCGCTCCCGCCGAGCTCGCCGCGATCATCGACTGGGAGATGGCCACCATCGGCGACCCGCTGCTCGACCTGGGGTGGGTGCTGGTGGGCTGGCCGCCCGAGGGTGATGCGATGCAGCACGCTCGCTACCTCGACTACGACGGCATGCCCTCGCGCGAGGACATGCTCGAGCACTACGCCAAGGTCAGTGGCCGCGACGTCTCGCAGGTTGACTACTACGTGATCCTGGCCCGCTTCAAGCTCGCGATCGTGCTCGAGGCGAGCGTCGCACGCCACGTCAGGGGAGAAGGGGACGACCGGGTGGCGCGCTTCGGCCCGATCGTGCTGGAGCTCATGGAGTTCGCCGCCTCGCTGTCCCGCTCGACCACGCTCCGCTGACCACCCGCTCTCAAACAGGAGGAGACCCCATGTCCTGGGACTTCGAGACCGACCCGGTATTCCAGAAGAAGCTCGACTGGGTGGACGAGTTCGTCCGCCACGAGGTCGAGCCGCTCGACCTGGTCTGGCCGCACGACAACTACAAGCCGCTCGACGACGAACACCGCCGGATCGTCGACCCGCTCAAGCAGCAGGTCCGCGACCAGGGACTGTGGGCCTGTCACCTCGAGCCCACGCTCGGCGGTCAGGGCTACGGCCAGCTCAAGCTCGCGCTGCTCAACGAGATCCTCGGCCGCTCGACCTGGGCCCCGGTCATCTTCGGGACCCAGGCACCCGACACCGGCAACGCGGAGATCATCGCCCACTTCGGCACCCCCGAGCAGAAGGCGACCTATCTCCAGCCGCTGCTGGAGGGCGAGATCTTCTCGACGTACTCGATGACCGAGCCCCAGGGCGGCGCGGACGTGTCCGGGTTCGAGACCACGGCGGTGCGCGACGGCGATGACTGGGTCATCAACGGATCGAAGTTCTTCTCCTCCAACGCCCGCTACGCGACCTTCTTCATCGTGATGGCCTACACCGACAAGGAGGCCGGACCCCACGACGGCATGTCGATGTTCCTGGTGCCTGCCGACACGCCGGGCATCACCATCGAGCGCAACCTCGCTCTCATCCACGAGCCGGCCGAGGAGGGCTCCGAGGCCTACATCCGCTACGAGGACGTGCGGGTGCCCTCGACCGCGCTGCTCGGCGAGGAGGGCAAGGCCTTCCAGGTCGCGCAGGTACGCCTGGGCGGTGGCCGGGTGCATCACGCGATGCGCACCGTCGGCCTGGCCCAGCGCGCGCTCGACATGATGTGCGAGCGGGCCCTGAGTCGCGTCACCCGCGGGCGGTCGCTCGCGGAGCGCGAGACCGTGCAGA
This sequence comes from Nocardioides sp. BP30, assembly GCF_029873215.1. Classification (NCBI taxonomy): domain Bacteria; kingdom Bacillati; phylum Actinomycetota; class Actinomycetes; order Propionibacteriales; family Nocardioidaceae; genus Nocardioides; species Nocardioides lacus. The sequence continues at coordinate 2,020,035 of NZ_CP123620.1, forward strand.
GCTACATCGCCGAGTCCTACGCCCAGCTCGCGCAGTTCCGTCTCTTCGTGCTGCGCACCGCGTGGCTCATCGACAAGACCCAGGACTACGCGCAGTGCCGCAAGGACATCAGCGCGATCAAGTTCCTCACGCCCAAGGTGCTGCACGACATCGTCCAGCGGTCGATCCAGGTGCATGGTGCCCTCGGCGTCACCCAGGACACGCCGCTGGCGAAGATGTGGATCACGGCTCCGGTGATGGGCCTGGTCGACGGCCCGACCGAGGTGCACCTGCGCCAGGTGGCCCGTGCCGTGCTCAAGGAGCACGACGCTACGGCCGGCCTCTGGCCGACCGATCACATCCCCACGAAGCTGGCCGCGGCCCAGGCCAAGCTGGGTGTGGCATGACGAGGGCGATCGGGAGTCTCGACGGGCGCCGCATCATCGTCACCGGTGGAGCGAGTGGCATGGGCGCGGGCCTGGTGAGAGCGCTGCCACGGCTCGACGCCGCTGTCGTGTCTGTCGACGTGGCTGTCGACCCGGGGGAGTCGATCGCGCGCGATGCCGGTGCCGGCTTCGTGGCCTGCGACGTCGCCGACCCCGAGGCCGTCGAGCACGCCTTCGGCGTCGCGGTCGACCGTCTCGGCGGCCTCGATGTCCTGATCCATGCCGCCGGCGTCGCGCCCGGGGCGCCGGCCGAGGAGATCGACCTCGCCACCTGGGAACGGGTGATGCGGATCAACGCCACGGGTACGTTCGTCACCAACCAGGCGGCGTTCGCCCACCTGAGGGAGCACGGGGGCCGGATCATCAACTTCGCCTCGGCCGCCGGCGTGCAGGGTCTCAGGGGCAAGGCGGCGTACTCGGCGAGCAAGGGAGCCGTGGTGGCGTGGACGCGCACCGTCGCTCAGGAGTGGGCGCCCTACGCGATCACTGTCAACGCCATCGCGCCCGCGATCTGGACCCCGATGTACGACAAGACGCGCGCCGCGATGACGCCGGAGCAGCTGGCCGCGCACGATGCCTTCATGGCGACCGCCGTGCCCCTCGGCGGCAAGCTGGGGGACGTCGATCAGGACTTCGTGCCCGTGCTCGCCTTCCTGGCGGGCGAGGGCTCGCGATTCATGACCGGTCAGGTCTTCCCGGTCGACGGCGGCACCCTGATGATGCGCTGACGCCGTACGCAGACACAAGGGCGCCGCAGCTCAGCTGCGGCGCCCTTGTCGGGGTGCGCGTCCTACGGAATGCCACCGTCCGAGCGCAGGATCGTGCCCGACGTGTAGCTCGACGCGTCGCTGGCCAGGAACAGCGCCGCGCCCACGATCTCGGGTGGGTTGCCGACCCGCTTGAGGTGGAGCCGCTCCGACATCTTGTTGGTGTGCTCCATGTCCCAGGAGGCCGCCACGTCGGTGAGGTACTGACCGGGCATGAGGGTGTTGACCCGCACCTCGGGACCCAGCAGGTCGGCGAACCCCTCGGTCATCGCATTGAGGCCGTTCTTGGCGGCGGCATACGGGATGATCGAGCCCATCGGGCGCAGCGAGCCGGTGCTGCTCACGTTGATGATGCTGCCGGACCCCCGCTCCTTCATCCGGGTCCCGACCAGCTGCGTCAACCGGAAGGGGCCCTTGAGGTTGAGGTTGAGCACGCTGTCGTACATCTTCTCGGTCACGTCGGTGACCTTCTCGTACAGCGGCGACATGCCGGCATTGTTGACCAGCACATCGATCCGACCGAAGCGTGCGTAGGCGGCCTCCACCAGGCCCGCGATCTCGTCCCACCGGCCCAGGTGACAGCCCACGGCGAGCCCGGAGCGACCGGTCGTCTCCTCGATCTCGGCGACGACCTCCTCGCAGGCGTCGAGCTTGCGGCTGGTGACGACGACGTCGGCACCGGCCCTGGCGAAGGCGAGACTCATCTGCCTGCCGAGGCCCCGCGAGCCGCCCGTGACCAAGGCCGTCTTCCCGGAGAGGCTGAAGAGGTCGAACGGGGACGTCGCTGTGGTCTCGGTCTCCGGGGCTGTGGTCTCATTACGTTCCGACGTCATCGCTCTCCTCAGAACAGAATCGGATTACTCTCAATGAAGAACGATATATCACAGTCTGGGCCACCGGTGTCCGGAGAGCGTGCTGCTCGCGCGACCGAGCGGCGCCTGGAGAGCCAGCGCCGTACGGCGGCGGAGGAGGTCGACCGGATCCTGGCGATCACCCTCGGGCTCATCGAGAGGTCGGCGCCCGCGATGCCGTCGGTCTCGGAGATCGTGGCGGCAGCAGGCATCTCCAATCAGACGCTCTACCGGACCTTCGGCAACAAGGACGAGCTGATCCTCGCTGTTCTGGAGCGCGGCGTCCTCCGGGTCGCCGACACGACACGTGGCCGGATGGCGGAGGTCGACGACCCCAGCGAGCAGATCCTGGCGTGGGTGCGCGCCGTGCTGCGCCAGGTGAGCGTGGTCGACGCCGCCGAGACCAGCCGATCGGTCCTCGGCTATCTCCACCAGACCGGCGCCGTCGAGGGCGCCAACCAGGCCGAGCTGCTCGCTCCCATCAGTGCGCTGCTGCTCGAGCCGGTCGCTGCCCTGGGGGGCGACGCGGTCGACGCCGCCTGCATCTCCGATCTGGTGCTCGGGGCGATGCGCCGCCACCTGTGGACGAAGACGGTCCCCACCCGGGCCGAGGTGGACCATGTCGGCGCCTTCGTGCTTCGCGGCCTCGGTGCGGGGAGCGCGCGTTGAGCGGGCGGTTCGCGGGCAAGGTGGCGGTCGTCACGGGCGGTGCCTCCGGCATCGGATACGCCCTCGCGCGGCTCCTCCGCCAGGAGGAGGCCGCCGTGGTGATCGCCGACGTCGAGCAGGGTGCCCTGGATCGCGCCGCGGACCAGCTGGGGGCCGCGGGTGTGCTCACGGACGTCAGTCGCGCTGTCGACGTGGAGCACCTGGCCGACGAGGTGATGCGGCTCCATGGCCGGGTCGACCTCGTGGTGAACAACGCCGGAGTCGCGCGGGTGGCGCCGTTCGACGAGCTCAGCCAGGCCGACTTCGACTGGGTGCTCGGTGTGAACCTCGGGGGAGTCATCCACGGCATGCGGACGTTCGTGCCGCTGCTCGAGAGCACGTCGGCCGATGGATATCTGCTCAACACCGCCTCCATCGCAGGCGTGCGCAACGGCCCGGGCCTTGCGGCGTACGCTGCCTCGAAGTTCGCCGTGGTCGCCCTGACCGAGACCCTCGACCAGGAGCTGCGCGCCCGGCGGTCGCCGTTGGCGGTCGGCGTGCTGCTGCCGGCGATGGTGCGTACCAATATCGCCGATAGCGAGCGCAATCGCCCGGGTGCACATCGGCCGGCCGCCGCGCCGCGCAGCGTGCCCGATCGAGCGGACGTGCTGGACGCCGATGTCGTCGCGGCGATCACGGTGGAGGCGATCCTGCGACGTGACCTCTATGTCGTCACGCATCCGGAGACGGTGGACTCGGTGCGGGCGCGGCACCGTCGGATCGAGGCGGCGTTCGCCGCCGCTGCCCCATCTCATCGCTGACGCAGTTGTCAGACTGCCTGACCTTCGATCAGCGGGGGCATGGCTTCCAGGCTGAGTGATCCTCGACATTTCCCTCGGGAACTGTTGACCCGTGTGAGGGGTATCACTAATGTACGAAGCGTCAGAAATGCCCTGCTTGCGTGGAGATCCGCGTCAGATCGCTCGGGCAAGCCCCTACGCGCCTAGGAGGCGTCATGCCGCTCCAGGACCACATGCAACTGATCTCCGTGGATGACCACGTGATCGAGCCGAAGACGCTCTGGACGGACCGGCTGCCGAAGAAGTATCACGAGGCCGGACCGCGGATCATCGAGAAGAACATGAGCGAGAGCACGGGCGACGAGGGCCTGTCCAAGGCGCTCATCGCGGCCTCCCGCAACGGCAAGGAGGGGGAGGCGCCCGAGGCGCCACGCCTGGCGGAGGTGTGGAGCTACGAAGGCCGCATCTACCCCAACATCGGTCTCAACGCCGTGGCCGGCAAGAAGCCGCAGGAGTACGGCATGGAGCCCACGCGCTACTCCGACATGCTGCCCGGCTGCTATGACATCAAGGCCCGGATCGCCGACATGGACATCGACGGCGTCCAGGCCGCGATGTGCTTCCCGTCGTTCCCGCGCTTCTCCGGCACCGCCTTCCTCGAGCACGAGGACCCCGAGCTCGCACTGCTCTGCGTCCAGGCGTGGAACGACTTCATCCTCGACGAGTGGGCGGCGTACGCGCCCGGACGCATCATCCCGATGATCATGCTGCCGCTGTGGGATCCGCAGGCGGCCGCGAAGGAGATCTACCGCTGCGCCGCCAAGGGCGCTCGCGCGATCACCTTCCCGGAGAACACGGTGAGCCTCGGCCTGCCCTCGTTCTACACCGACCACTGGGACCCGGTGTTCCGGGCGGCGGAGGAGACGCAGATGCCGCTGTGCATGCACTTCGGCTCGTCCGGCAAGCCGCCGATCACCTCGCCCGAGGCGCCGATGGCGGTGATGATCGCGCTCTTCGGCACCAACTCGATGGATGCGACCGCCGACCTGCTGTTCTCGCCGGTGTTCTACAAGTTCCCCAACCTCAAGGTCGCGCTGTCCGAGGGGGGCATCGGCTGGATGCCGTACCTGCTCGAGCGCATCGACCTCACCTGGGAGCGCCACCGCTGGTACCAGAACGTCAACAAGGAGGTGCGTCCCTCCGACCTCTTCCGCGATCACATCTACGGCTGCTACATCGACGACTTCGAGGGCATCGCACGCCGCCACAAGATCGGCGTCGACAACATCCTGTGGGAGTGCGATTACCCGCACTCGGACTCGAACTGGCCCAACAGCCGCGAGTACGCCGCCAAGCTCCTCGTCGACGTGCCCGACGACGAGGCACAGAAGATCGTCGAGCTCAACGCCCGCAAGCTGTACAACTTCCCGCGGGTCTGAGGCGATCGGGCATGGCTGAGAAGGACATCGACGCTCCCGACTGGATCGACCAGGATCTGCTGACCCGGGACGAGGCCGCCGAGAGGCTCGACGAGGAGATCATCCTCGTCCGCGAGCGCCTCGCCCGTCTCGAGGCGACCCCCTCCGGGCCCGACCCGGACTCGGCCATCGGCATGGTGCGCCGCAGGCTCGTCGCCATGGAGCAGGCGCGCAGAGCGCTGCTCGAGACGGCCGTGAACTGAGCAACCGAGAAGGGACCATCGTGGGTAGCAGATTGGAAGGCAAGGTCGCGCTGATCTCCGGATCGACGCGCGGGATCGGCCGCTCGATCGCCGAGCACTTCGCCTCCGAGGGGGCCAAGGTGGCGGTCACAGGTCGCACGATCGATCGCGGCGAGAAGGTCGTGGCACGGATCCGCGAGTCCGGCGGCGACGCGGAGTTCTTCGAGCTGGACGTGACATCGGAGGAGAGCGTCCGCAGCGTCGTCGAGGCCGTCGTGGCGCGCTTCGGCTCGCTCAGCACGCTGGTCAACAACGCGGCGCCGACGGGAGCCGTCGCGACGAGCGTCAAGCCGCTCCACGACTACTCCACCGAGGAGTGGGACGCGATCTTGACCGGCACGCTGACGGGCAACGTCTTCTGGGCCAGCAAGTACGCCTGGCCGCACCTAGCGGCCGCCGACGGTGCCTCCATCGTCAACATCTCCTCGGGCCAGTCGGTGGCCGGCTTCAAGGGCTTCAGCGCCTATGCCGCCGCGAAGGGAGGCATCAACAGCCTGACGCGCTCGCTGGCCGCCGAAGGCAGTGTGGACGGCATCCGTGCCAACTGCATCCTGGTCGGGCGGGTCGTCGCGCTCAAGGGAGATGTCGGCGGGCACAAGGGGGGCGGCCGACTCACGCGCATCGGGAATCCGATGGACATCGCGTTCGCCGCCACGTGGCTCGCCTCGGACGAAGCGGCCTTCGCTACCGGCAGCATGGTGACGGTCGACGGCGGGTTCTCGATCAACGGCGACGCGGCGGCCGATGCTGAAGCGGCTTCATGACCCTGATGCCTGAGGCATCGACCACCGACATCCTCATCGTGGGAGCCGGGCCCTGCGGCATCACGCTGGCGAACCTGCTCGCGCTGTGGGGTGTTCGTGCCGTCGTCCTCGACGCGGAACCCGACCTCTACCCGCATCCACGGGCCGTCGGCATCGACGACGAGTCGCTGCGCACGTTCCAGAAGATCGGTGTCGTGGATCGTCTCCTGGAGGACATGCTCCAGAACACCCCGATCCGCTACTACACCTCGTGGGGCCGGATGATGGCCCACGTCGAGCCGAGCGTCCGTCCGTTCGGCTGGCCGCGACGCAACACCTTCCTCCAGCCCCTCTTCGAGGCGACCCTGAGGGATCGTCTCGAGGAGGCCGAGAGCGTCGAGCTGAGGCTGGGCGCCACCCTCGTCGACTACGAACAGGGCGACGATCGGGTCCGGGCCCTCGTGGAGGGGGCCGACGGGACCCGTTCGGTGATCGGCGCGCGCTACCTGGTAGGTGCCGACGGTGGGCGCAGCACGGTGCGCCGGGTCGCCGGCATCGAGTTGATCGGCACCACCGCGCCCCAGAAGTGGCTGGTCGTCGACGTCGCCGACGACGACCTGGACGCGCCGTACTCGGCCGTCCACTGTGACCCGGAGCGGCCGGTCCTGGTGGTGCCGCTGCCCTACGGCCATCGTCGCTTCGAGTTCAAGCTGCTCCCGGGAGACGACGAGGAGGCGCTGACCGATCCCGACCGGGCGCTCCGGGAGCTGATCCGGCCGCGCTATCCGGCCACGTCCCGTCCGCGGGTGCTGCGCAGCGCGGTCTACTGGCACCACTCCCGCACCGCCGAGCGGTTCCGTGACCGGCGGGTCTTCCTCGCCGGCGATGCGGCACATCTGCAGCCACCGTTCTTCGGCCAGGGGATGAATTCAGGCATCCGCGACGTGACGAACCTGGCCTGGAAGCTCGCCCTCGTGCTGCGGGGCCAGGCGGGGGACGCCCTGCTCGACAGCTACGACGCGGAGCGACGCGGGCATGCCCGCACGATGGTGCAGTTCGCGACGCGGATGGGTGAGCTCTACACGCCGCGCAACGTCGTGACCGAGCGGCTGCGGGACGTGGCCTTCCGCGCTGCTCAGCGGATACCCGGTGCGCGCGACTACATCCTGCAGATGAAGTACAAGCCCATGCCGCGCTACCGACGCGGAGCGGTGCTGCCCTACACGGGACCCGTCGCGGGCTCGCCGGTCGGCACGATGTTCGGCCAGCCCGAGGTCGAGACGGCCGCTGGAGCTCGGGTGAGGCTCGACGCCGTCCTCGGCACGTCCTTCGCCGTGCTCGGGCTGCATGTCGATCCGGCTGCGGCGCTCGGCGCGGCGGAGAGGACGTGGTGGCGGACCCTGGGGGCGCGCTTCGTCCACGTCACCGCGCCGCGAAGCGGCGCCGGGCCCGAGCCGGGGGAGCGGCGTACGCGTCCCGCTGCGGAGACGGTTACGGAGACGGCTGCGGAGACGGCTGCGGAGACGATCCGGGTCGAAGACGTCGACGGAGGCTTCCGGGACTGGATGCTGCGCCGACCCGGGGACGAGGTCATCGTGCTGCGTCCGGACGGGTACCTCGCTGCGATCTGCACGCGGCACGAGCTCGACGCCGTCAGCGCTCAGCTGCGGGCGCTGCTCTCCTGATGCAGCCGCGCGACCACCTCGTCAGCGGTGACGACGCGTGCGAGCAGCTTGAGCTGCTGGTGCACGAAGAACGCATGGGCCTGCGCGGATGACCCCGCCGTGCAGTCCTCGGCCAGGACGACGTCGTATCCCCGGTTGACCGCCTCGAGCGCGAGGCCGGGGAGCGCGACGTTGGTGGAGACGCCGGTGAGCACGACGGTGCGCACCCGGTGATGCCGCAGCATGGCGTCCAGGTCGGTGCCGTAGAACGCCGTCAGTCCCGTCGCTCGACTGCTGACGATGTCAGCGGGCTCCGGGCCGAGTGGGGCGGGGATGGCCACGTCCGCCGTACCGGCGGTCATGCTCCTCGATCGCAGCGCCATCGCACCCAGATAGGAGTTGGGCAGCATGCCGGCCTGGTCGGGACGGTGCTCGATGATGCAGTGCACGACCGGCAGGCCGCGGATGCGAAACGCCCGAGCCAACCGTGCGATGCGCTCCACGATGCTGCGAGACGCTGCCTGCTCGGCCAGACCGGAGGAGACGGAGCGCTCCGCGTCCAAGATGCCCTCCTGGCACTCGCTGATCACGAGGGCAGGTGCTTCATAGCTGCTCACCCAGGTGACATTAGTGCCAGTTAGGTGAATCCGCCATCGACCTCTTTCGGCGAGAAGGACCGAGGAAGGGCCTTGTCATTGAGTGACACGACTGCCAGAATTCATCGTGGCGACCGTCACTTCCGGTCGTCGTCCCCTCAACCCGTGCAGGAGTGGTGTCATGGCTGGAGCAGAGTCGCTCGCGTCGAGTCCCCTCAACGATCTGGTCTGGTGGCTCGCAGACCCGGCCGAGCGCGAGGCCACGTTCCGGCGGCATCGTCTCGAGCATCCCCGGCCCTTCGTCCGCGTGAGCGCACGCAGCGAGTCGGGGTACTGGGCGCTGACGCGCCATGAGGACATCCTCGAGGTCAGCCGCCGCCCCGAGGACTTCATCTCGGGCGAGGGTACGCAGATCTTCGACCAGCCCGCGGAGTTGCGTGCCTACCGTGGCTCGATCATCGACATGGACAACCCCGAGCATGCGCGCCTGCGCAAGATCGTGTCGCGTGGATTCGCCGTCCGGTCGTTGCAGGCACTTCGCGCCGACGTCGAGGCCACCGTCCGGGAGATCATCGGCGAGCTGCCGAAGGACGGGAGCTGCGACTTCGTCACCGACTTCGCCGCGCTGCTGCCGCTGCGGATCATCAGCAACATGCTCGGCGTGCCGCGCGAGCACGAGCGGTTCATCTTCGACGCGACCAACGTGATCCTCGGGGCGAGCGACGCCGAATACATCCCCGACCAGACGGGCGCCGGAATCGGTAAGGCGGTGAGCGCGGCCAGCGTCGCTCTCATCGAGTTGCTCGAGCAGCTCGCCGAGGAGCGGATCGCCGATCCGCGCGACGATGTGATCAGCCTGCTCGTCGCAGCCGATGACGACAACCTCACCCCGGCCGAGATGGCGAAGTTCTTCATCCTCCTCGTCGGGGCCGGCAACGAGACGACCCGCAACGCCATCACCCACGGCCTCCTGGCGCTCACCGCCCACCCGGCGCAGCGCGAGCTGTGGCGCTCGGACTACGAGGCGCACCAGGTCACCGCGGTCGAGGAGATCTTCCGGTGGGCCACCCCGGTCATCCACTTCCGGCGCACCGTCGCGCGCGACGGCGTGATGCTCGGGGACCAGGAGTTCCGCAGGGGCGACAAGGTCGTCCTCTGGTACAACTCGGCCAACCGCGACGAGACCGTCTTCGACGATCCCTACACGTTCGACGTCACGCGCAACCCCAACCCCCACCTCGCCTTCGGCGCCGCCGGACCGCACTTCTGCCTCGGCGCCCACCTTGCGCGGCTCGAGCTGCAGGTCGCCTTCAAGGTGCTCTTCGAGGAGTTGCCCGACATCGCCGCGGCCGGCGAGCCCGACCTGCTCCGATCCAACTTCCTGCACGGGGTCAAGCACCTGCAGGCCACCTACACCCCTCGCTGAGGAGCATCATGACCGACACCGTCGTCGAGCATGCCGCTGCGGTGCTCCACAGCACCGAGGCCGGCGTACTGACCATCACGATCAACCGCCCCGAGGCTGCGAACGCGCTCCGCCCCGAGGACCGCGACACCCTGATCCGGCTCTTCGGCGAGGCCGACGGCGATCGCGAGGTGCGGGTCGTCGTGCTGCGCGCGAACGGCCGCCACTTCTGCTCGGGCGCCGACGTCCTGCGTCTGGCCTCCGGGCATGCGAAGGCCGTCAAGCGCGCCACCGACTCGATGCGCACCATCATGCAGGGTGCCCAGCAGCTGATCGCCTCGATCCTGGACTGCAGCAAACCGGTCGTCGCGGTGGTCCAAGGCGGTGCCGCCGGCATCGGCGCGCACCTGGCGTACGCCGCCGACCTGGTGGTAGCCGCTGAGGACGCCTACTTCGCCGAGGCGTTCGTCAAGCGCGGCCTGGTGATGGACGGCGGCGGGGCCTACCTGCTGCCGCGCCGCATCGGCATGCAGGCCGCGAAGGAGATGGCGTTCCTCGGCGACAAGCTCTCGGCGGCGGAGGCACACCGGCTCGGCCTGGTCAATCGATGCGTGCCGGCCGACGAGATCGGCGCTGCCGCCGACGACCTCGTGCGACGGCTGGCGGCGGCACCGACGACGGCGATCGGTCTCACCAAGCGACTTCTCAACGACGCGCCCGACACCGACCGCGCGGGCTCGTTCGTCGCCGAGGCGATGGCCCAGGAGATCCAGTCCTATGCCGAGGATGCCAAGGAGGGCGTGCGCGCCTTCGTCGAGAAGCGTCCAGCCGACTTCGTCGGCTGGTGAGGAGGCTGCTATGAGTGAGACCCCGACAAGAGCCCGGGCGGACCTGCCCACCGTGGAAGCGGGCACGCGTGCCTATTGGGACGCTGCCAAGGCTGGCAAGCTGCTGATCGCCCGGTGCCGCGCCTGCGGGAAGGTGCACCACTATCCGCGGCCGTTCTGCCCGAGCTGCTGGAGCGACGAGGTCGAGGCGATCGAAGCCAGCGGCCGAGGCACCCTCTACACCTACTCGACCGTCTACGTGAACGACCTGCACCCGTTCAAGGAGCGGCTTCCCTACATCGCGGCGATGGTCGAGCTGGAGGAGGGTCCGCGCCTGATGACCAACATCGAGGGCTGCGACCCCGCCGACCTCAGCGTCGGGATGGCGGTCGAGGTCGACTTCCGGCCCCTGACCGAGGAGTTCGACGCCATCGTCTTCCGGCCCGCAGCGACGCGCTGAGCACCCCGACCGAACGATTCAAGGAGAGACACAGACATGAGCGGACTGCTCGAAGGAAAGGTCGCGCTGGTCACCGGCTCCGGTCATGGCATCGGTCGCGGTCACGCGCTGGAGCTGGCCAAGCAGGGTGCCACCGTGATCATCAACGACCTCGGCACCTCGCTCGACGGTCAGGGCACCGGCAAGGTGGCCGACGAGGTCGTCGAGATCGTCAAGCAGCGCGGCGGTCGTGCCGTCCCCGACTTCAGCGACGTCGGCGACGAGGCACAGGTGGAGGCGTTGGTCGCCCGTGCCTATGAGCAACTCGGCCGCCTCGACATCGTGGTCAACAACGCCGGGATCGTCCGCGACAAGGCGATCTGGAACATGTCCGCCGAGGACTTCGACCTGGTCATGCGCGTGCACGTACGCGGCAGTTGGCTGACCAGCCGCGCGGTCGCCAGGCGCTGGCGCGAGGAGTCGAAGGCGTCCGGCGGCCCGGTCTACGGCCGGATCATCAACACCACCTCGGGCGCAGGTCTTCTCGGTCACTTCGGCCAGAGCAACTACAGCGCAGCCAAGGCCGCGATCGTGGGCCTGACCCAGACGCTGAGTCTCGAGCTCGCTTCCATCGGCGTCACCGTCAACGCCATCAGCCCCGGGGGCCGCACCCGCATGGCCGCCAGCATGCCCGGAGCCGCGCCGGCGATCGAGCCCGACGAGCGCGACGAGGACGATTTCGACCCGAAGGACCCCTCGCTCGGCTCGCCGGTCGTCGCCTGGCTGGCCAGCCCCGAGGCCGGGCACGTCAGCGGTCAGGTCATCAAGGCGCTGGGGGAGAACATCCAGCTCCTCAAGGCGTGGGCTCCCGTCGCGACCGTCTCCAACGGCGGCAAGCGTTGGGACGCTACCAAGCTCGGTGTGGTCATGGGCACCGATGTCTTCGGCTCCCGTGCAGCGGGCCTCCGGATGGGCGGCTGAGCCTCCGCGACGCCGCTGCGACGCCGCTGCGCGATCGGTCACAGGCTGACCGGTCGCGCAGCGGCGCTCTCGACGGTCAGGCCAGCGCGCCGATGACCTCGTTCCCGAAGCGCTTGACCGTGTCCGGCGCACCGAAGTCGTCGAAGCGCACGATGGCGAGCTCGACGCCACGGGCCCGCTCGGCCGCGAAGAGGTCGACGAGCTCGGCCGGCGTGCCCACCAACGGCTCTCCCCACGCCGCCACCGGCATCCGCCGAGCAGTGCGCGCGGCGACGGCTTCGGGATCGTCGCCCTCGTGCACCACACCGACGGCGTACTGAGCGGAGATGCGAGCCGCGCCGCGCAGCGGCGCCAGCTCGTCGAAGCGGTCGCGGGCATTGCCCACACAGTTCCACCAGTCGGCGTACGCCCGCACGAGTGGCAGCGTGAGCTGCCGCCCACCGCCGCCGATGTGCACCGGGATGCGTGTCTGGACCGGACGGGGGAGGCCGAAGGCGCCCCGGAGCTGGTAGTGACGACCGTCGAAGTCGAACGGGTCCCCGGTGAACATCAGCCCCAGGATCTGGAGTGTCTCGGCCAGCGCCTCGGAGCGTTGACGCATGCTGCCCGGCTTGAAGCCGAAGGCCGTGAGCTCCGATTCCACCGAGCCCCACCCGAGCCCCAGCTCGAGGCGGCCACCGCTGATCTGGTCGAAGGTTGCCGCCATCTTGGCCAGCAGCGACGGATGCCGGAAGGGAGCGCAGCCGACGAGATGCCCGAGACGGAGCGTGGTCGTCGCGCCGGCGATGGCGGTGAGGAGCGTCCAGCTCTCGAGCGTGTCGCAGGGTGCCGCGCCGGGCGCCAGGAGGTGGTCCATGACCCATAACGAGGTGAAACCGGCCGCCTCCGCCGTACGGGCCTGCTCGATCATCGCCGCGACGTCGGTCTTGAACTGGGGGACGAAGATCCCGAAGCGGGGGAGCGACATCAGGCTTCGGTCACGCGGATCGCGCTCATCGGACAGCTCGCCGCGCCGGCCGTCGCTGCCTGCTCGTTCCCCGGCGGGACGTCGACGTCGGCGCGCGCGGCGTAACCGTCGTCGTCGAGCTGGAAGAGGTCGGGGTCGGTGAGGGCACAACGACCGTGGGCCTCGCATTGATCGAGCTCGATATGGACGTGCATACGACTCACTCCTGTCTCGTCGGGTCCCGATGTCGGGGTCGGTCAGCGGTGGGGCGGTGCCGGGTGGGCGTCCAGCCAGGCACGCAGCGCGGCGCGATCGGTCTTCTGCATCGCCGTGAGCGGCAGCTCGTCGAGCACGACGAGACGGTCGGGCGCCTTGTAGTCGGCGAGCCTGGCTCGACACCACTCGCGCAGCTCGGCCAGCGTCGGCTGCCGTGCGGGGTCGGTGGGCACGACGAAGGCGACGCCCGTCTCGCCGATCACGGGAGTGGGCTCGCCGACCACCGCCACGGCGCGGATCCCCGGGTGCTCGGACAGCGCGGCCTCGACCTCGAGCGGGTGCACGTTGAACCCGCCGCGGATATAGAGGTCGCCGGCGCGACCGACGAGCTGCAGATCGCCCTCGGGGGTGAAGCGGCCGAGGTCGCCGCTGATGAAGTAGCCGTCGGAGTCGAAGGCCGCAGCGGTGAGCGCCGGCTCGTGCCAGTAGCCCCGCATCACGCAGTCGCCGCGCACGCGCACGCGGCCGACCTGCCCGAGCGGCACGGCGTAGCCGTCGTCGTCGGTGAGGCGCACGGCCATGCCGTGCTGAGGCCGGCCGACCGTGCGGAAGAGTACGTCGGGCGGGTCGCCGGGCTCGGTGCCGCAGATGGTCGGCGACTCGGTCATCGCGTAGCGCACGACCAGGGGCACGCCGAGCAGGTCCGCGGTGCGCTCGACCAGGTCGGGTGGGGCGGGCGCGGTGGCCACCACGCCGACCCGGAGCTGGGGAAGCGTGGCGCGGCTGACGCCGGGCTCCTCGAGGAGCTTGGCCCATTGTGTCGGTACGCCGCCGCCGACCGTGATCCGCTCGGCTCGCAACACGTCGTACATCCTCGAGGCCGACCAGGGGATCGGTGAGGCGACCAGGGTGATGCCCCACGCAAGCTGGTCCCAGAGCTTGGCCATGTACCCGGCGTGAGCGAAGGGGGTCGCCGTCAGACGCCGGTCGTAGGGCGCGCTCATCACGCCCGCCGAGCGGGCGAACGCGGCGAGGTTGTCGCCGTCGAACCATGCGCCCTTCGGCAGTCCGGTCGTGCCGCTGGTGAAGATGATCGCCACCGGGTCCGCCCGGGTGAGCTCGACGGTCGGCGGCGCCACCCCGGGCGTGCTGGCCGTCGGCAGTGCCGTGCGGGGCAGCACCGCGAGACCGGGGGGCACCGGCGCCAGCCCTGCCTGTTCGTCGCGGATGACCAGGGTGGGCGCCGCGATGCCGAGCATCGCCGCCACCTCCCGCGGTCCGAGACGAGGGTTGAGGCCGGTGGTGACGGCGCCGATCATCGCTGACGCCGCGTAGCAGACGGCATAGTCGATCCCGGCAGGGAGCATCAGCGCGATGACGTCACCCTTACGCACACCCCGCAGGTGGAGGTCGGCGGCGAGCGTGCGTGCTCGCGCCGCCCATGCGGCGAAGCTGATCCGGTCGCCGGTGGGCTCGACGTAGGCGTCGAGTTCCCCGTAGGCGGCCGCGGCGGCGTCGAGGAGATCGCGGGTGTGGACGAAGCCCTCCGCATCGAGCGGCGCCGATGTGGCGTCGAGACGCTCCGCCGCCGCTCCGGTCATGGCCGCTCGGAGCCCAGCAGGACGGTGCCGCTGGAACAGAACCACCCACCGGTGCCGCTGACACAGGCGATCGAGGCGTCCGGCACCTGGCGTGGCCCGCACTCCCCGCGGAGCTGTCGCGCGGCCTCGACGATCAGGAAGAGCCCGCGCTGTCCGGGGTGGCAGGCGGACAGGCCACCGCCATCGGTGTTGGTCGGGAGGCTGCCACCCAGGCGGAGGCTGCCCTTCTCCACGAACGTCCCGCCCTCGCCCTTCTCACAGAAGCCCAGGTCCTCCATCGTGAGCAGCAGCATGTAGGTGAAGGCGTCGTAGACCTCCGCGACATCCACGTCCGCGGGCGTCAGGCCGGCTCGCCGGAACGCGAGCGGACCCGTGACGGAGGCAGGGCCGACGGTCATGTCCTCCCATTGGCTGGTGAGCATGTGGGAGGTCGCCTCGCCGGCACCGAGGAACCACACCGGGGTCGAGCTCAGGTCGGGAACCCGGTCCTCGGCGACGAGGACGACGGCGGCGCCACCGTCCGAGCGGATGCAGCAGTGCAGCTTGGTGAACGGGTCGGCGATCATCGGCCCGCAGAGCACGTCGTCGATCGTGATCGGTTCGCGGTAGAACGCCTCCGGGTTGTCCTGGGCGTTGTAGCGCGCCGAGACCGCGACCTCCGCGAGCTGCTCGATGGTCGTGCCGTACTCGTGCATGTGACGACGCGCGGCCATCGCGTACTTCGAGATGAGGGTGTGGCCGTACGGCGCCTCCCACTGCAGCGGACCGCGCGAGCCCCAGTTGATGTTGGCCGTGCGCAGACCCTTGCGCAGGTCGGCGCGGGCCGTCGAGCCGTAGGTGAGCAGGACGACGTCCGCGTGGCCGGCCGCGATCGCATCGGCGGCGTGGGAGAGCATCACCTCCCAGGAGGCGCCCCCGACCGAGGTGGAGTCGATCCAGCGGGGACGGATACCGAGATACTCCGCGACGTCGGTCGGCGGGAGGGTGCCCTGGCTGGTGGAGCCGAGTCCGTCGACCTGATCGGGCCGGAGCCCGGCGTCGGACAGGGCGCGCCGGCTGGCCTGGGCCATCAGCTCGTAGGCGTTCTTGTCCTCGACCCGGCCGACGTCGGAGAGTGCGATGCCGGCGATGGCTACCCTGCGATTCACTGAGGTGCTCCCTGCTCGAGAAGGTCGGCGAGGATCTGGGTCGGCTCGCCGAAGAGGTGACTCAGGACGTGCGCGCGCTTGAGATACAGGTGAGCGTTGTGCTCGTAGGTGTAGCCCATGCCGCCGTGCACCTGGATGGTCGCGCCGCTGTTGGCGATCGCCGCCCGGGAGGCGACAGTGCGCGCCGCGAGCGCGTGGAAGAGCGCGTCTCGGCGCCCGGATTGAACGCACACCGCAGCGAAGAGGGTCTGCGACATCGCGGCGTCGGAGGCGACCGCCATGTCGGCACAGGCGTGCTTGATCGCCTGATGTACGCCGATGGGCCGGCCGAACTGCACCCGGAGCTTCGCGTGCTCGGTGGCCATCCGCGTCACTGCCGCGGCCAGCCCCGAGAGGGCGGCGGCCGTCAACACCGTCGCGCGCAACCAGATGGGATCGGTCGTGCTCGGGAGCCAGTGCAGGACGTCGGCCGCTGCGATGCTGGCGCTGCCGAGCCGGACGCCGGGGTCGGAGGACTCGAGCGTCTCCACCTCGGGGAACTGCTCGATCCCGATGATCGCGGCTCCGAGCTCGTTGACGAGCAGGACGTGGCTCACATCGACGCAGTCGACGAGGTCGAAGGTGCCCTTGGCGCCCTCGGCGCCGGCCGAACCGTCGCCGCGCAGCTCGGCCAGCCCGACCAGGGCCGAGCCGTCGGCGATGCGAGCGGTCAGGTCGGCGTCGCCACACTGCGCGGCGACGCGGGCGGCGAGCGCCGAGGCGAGGTAGGGACCTGTGGCGAGGTGCTCGGCCAGCGTCGCGAAGAGGAGTACCTCGTCGTCGAGGAAGCGTCCGGAGCCGCCGTACTCCTCGGGGAGACCGAGGGTGAGCAGCCCCATCTCGGCGCCCTCACGCCAGGCGTCGAGGTCGACGGCCGATGGCATGCCGTCGCGCGTGCGGATGCCCTCGATAGGCATCCGCGAGGTCAGGAAGTCCGAGGCGGCGGCGATCAGGTCGCGCTGTTCCTCGGAGGGGAGGAGGTCCATGTCAGCTCTCTTTCCTGGGTCGACTCATCGCGGCAGCCCGAGGACGCGCTCGCCGATGATGTTGCGCTGGATCTCGGAGGTGCCCCCGCCGATGGACTGGGAGAAGGAGTAGAAGTAGTTGCCCACCCAGCCCCCGGGCTCCCAGCGAGAGGAGTTGCGCAGGCCGTCGGGGCCCACGACGTCCATGGCGAGTGCAGCAACCTCCTTGCACAGTTCGGCGTAGTAGAGCTTGAGCATCGAGCCCCGCGGTCCGGGCGTGTCCGACTTCATCGTGTGGCAGATGCCGACGTAGGTCATCGCCCGCAGGGACGCGACCGAGGCCCGCGCTCGGGCCAGCCGACGGGCGATCTCGTCGTCGGCGATCGCCGGACGACGTCCGTCCGGGCCGGTGTGGTCCCGGGAGAAGTCGATGAGGTCCTCGACGACCTTCGCCAGGCGCACCTGGTTGGCGGTGAAGGCGGTGCCGCGCTCGAAGGAGAGCGTGGACATGGCGACGCTCCAGCCCTGGTCGATCTCACCGACCACGTTGGACAGCGGGATGCGCACGTCGTCGTAGAAGACCTCGCAGAACTCCGCGCCGCCCTCCATCGTGCGGATCGGTCGGACGTCGATACCGGGCGTGTGCATGTCGCAGATGACCCAGGTGATGCCCTCGTGCTTCGACCCGGTGTTGTCGGTGCGGACGAGGAGCTCCTGGTAGTCGGCGCAGTTGGCCGAGCTCGTCCAGATCTTCTGCCCGTTGACCACGAGGTGGTCGCCATCGATCACGGCACGCGTGCGGAGAGACGCGAGATCGGAGCCGGCCTCGGGCTCGGAGAAGCCCTGGCACCAGATCACCTCACCCTTGAGGATGCGGGGCAGATGGTAGGACTTCTGCTCCTCGTCGCCGCGCAGGATGAGGGTCGGACCGGCATGGCTGAGGCCCACGAAGCACGCGTCGATGCCCGGAAGTCCCTGGGCGGCGTACTCCTCGTACCAGATGAGCTGCTGGAGGAGCGTCAGACCGCCGCCGCCGTACTCGGTCGGCCAGGCGATGCCGGCCCACCCCCCTTCCCACTGGGTCCTCTGCCAGGCGAGGTCGTAGGCACGGATGCCGGCGTCGTCACGCGGGCGTCGCTCGCGCGGCTTGTGCTCGGTGAGCCAGGTGCGAACCTGCTCGCGAAACTCCACCTGTTCGTCCGTGAAGTCCAAATCCATTCCGAAGACCTTCCTGGCAGCGGACCCGACGAGCCCGGAGACGTACCCGCAGTCTAAGTGACATCATCGTCAGAAAGAAGAGGTTTCTCCGGTTTCGCAGGTACCGGACCGATGACGCGTCGCAAGGGCCTCGGAGCCACGCGCCAGTAGGGTCACGTCCGCTCCGACCAGGACGAAGCGCGCGCCGGCGGTCAGGTATCGACGCGCGATCGACTCGTTGAAGGCGTTCACGCCGGCCGCCTTGCCCGAGGCGGCGATCGTGGCGATCGTGCGCTCAATGATGGCGACGATCTCCGGGCTCTCCGGTTCGCCGAGACGCCCCAGCGAGGCGGCGAGATCGGCGGGGCCGATGAACACGCCGTCGATGCCGTC
The DNA here is from genome assembly GCF_029873215.1 of Nocardioides sp. BP30. Lineage (NCBI taxonomy): Bacteria > Bacillati > Actinomycetota > Actinomycetes > Propionibacteriales > Nocardioidaceae > Nocardioides > Nocardioides lacus. The sequence goes on from NZ_CP123620.1 coordinate 2,038,406, forward strand.
GAGGGCGAGGATGTCCGGAAGGGCCTCGAGGCCGGCAGCCGACTCGACCTGCACCGTGACGCTGAGCGTAGTAGCCGCGTCCGTCAGATAGTTGATCTTGCGGTTCCATCGCGACGCGCGCGCGAGGGCGCTGCCGACACCGCGGATGCCTTCGGGTGGATAGCGGGTCGCCGCCACGACGGCTCGCGCCTCGTCGGCCGACTCGACCATCGGCACGATCAGGTTGGTCACCCCGAGGTCGAGCAGCTGCTTGATGGTGACGGGGTCGGCCGACGCAGGCCTCACCAGCACCTCGATCGGGTAGGCGGCGACCGCCTGCAGCTGCGCCAGCGTCGAGCGCAGGTCGTTGGGCACGTGCTCCTGGTCGAGCATCAGCCAGTCCAGACCCGATCCAGCACAGATCTCGGCGGTGTAGGCGCTCCCGCTGGCGATCCACATCCCGATCTGGGGACGCGCGTGGAGGCGTTCGAGCCACGGGTTCACGACGCCTCCTCGGTGGCGAAGGTGCACGACACGGTGCCCAGAGGGCCGTAGTCGGCGACGAACGTGTCGCCGGGCAGTGCGAAGACCGGCTTGGTGAAGGAGCCGGCCAGGATCACCTCGCCGGCACGCAGCGGCACTCCGTGCGGCGCCAACCGGTTGGCAAGCCAGGCCACGCCGTTCGCGGGGTGGTTGAGTACGGCGGCGGCGACCCCGGACTCCTCGATGGCCGCGTTGCGGAGCAGCAGTGCGCAGACCCAGCGCAGGTCGACGTCATGCGGACGGACGACGCGGCCGCCGAGCACGATGCCCGCATCGGCCGCGTTGTCGGCGATCGTGTCGACGATCGTGCGCAGGTGACCGGTCTCCGGGTCGCTCATCTGCACCCGTGCGTCGAGGATCTCCAGGGCGGGCGTGACGTACTCGGTGGAGCGGAGCACGTCGTACAACGTGACGCCCGGGCCCTTGAGGTCCTCGCCCAGGATGAAGGCCAGCTCGACCTCGACCCGCGGTCGGATGAAGCGACCCGCCGGCACTGTGCCGCCGTCATCGAAGAACATGTCGTCGAAGAGCGCCCCGTAGTCGGGCTCATCGATCGAGACGGCCCGTTGCATGACCTTGGAGGTCAGGCCGATCTTGCGGCCGCGCACGCTGCGGCCGTCCGCGGTCTTGAGATCGACCAGGGCTCGCTGGACGGCGTACGCGTCCTCGACGGTCATGTCGGGGAAGTCGAGCGAGAGCTGTCGGATCGGGGTGCGGGAACGCTCCGCCTCATAGAGCCGCCGGGCGCACTCGGCGACGGTGTCGGTCAGCATGATGCTTCACCGGGAGAGGAACGCGATAGCGGCCGGGTTGAAGGTGGCGGCGTCCTCGAAGTGCGGCCAGTGCGCCACGCCCGGCATCTCCAGCACCTCGGCGCGCGGGATCAGACGCGCGACGGTCTGGGCGGTGCTCATGTACTCGCTGTGGTCCTTGCCTGCGGCGACGACCAGGGTCGGAGCTTGGATGCTGGCCCACTTCTCCTCGGGAATGAGGTTGCGGTCGCGGACCTCGGCGTCCTGCAGGATCAGGAGGTGGTCGATCGTCTCGCGGGTGTCGTCGCGGCGGTAGATGGCTTGGCGGAGCGCGATCAGGTCGGGGAGCCGGTTGGCCTCGTCGGCGATGAGGTGGGCGAAGACCTTGTGCATCGACTCCCAGCTCGGGTTGTTGACCGCCGCCGTCCGCTCGGCCCGGATGCGGGCCATGTTGGAGGCGGTCGCAATGAGCCCGGCGGGGGACATGAGGATCACCTTGTCGACGCGCTCGGGGTGGTCGACGGCCATGGCGGCGCAGACCCAGGCGCCTAGCGACATGCCGATGAGGTGGGCCTTCTCGACGTCGAAGTGGTCGAGCACGCCGAGCACCTGCCGCACGTACGTGGGGATCTCGTAGTCGTAGTTGGGCTTCTCGGAGAACCCGTTGCCGACCATGTCGATGGCGATGCAGTGGAAGTGCTCGCTCAGGGCGCCCAGGTTGGGGGCGAAGGTCTCCCAATGGCCGCCCGTGCCGTGCAGCATGATGGCGGTCGGGAGGTCGGGAGAGCCCGCCTCGGCGTACCGGGTGCGGACGCCGCCGACCTCGATGAAGCCCTGCCGGAACTCCAGCTCTCGCAGGAAGCCCCAGATGCTGCGGTAGTCGGCGGTATCGGGGGCAGCCCCCGCGCCGGGGCCGGGGCTCAACGTCGTCGTCTCGCTCATATGACCTTCCCATCCTGTCTCGTCATGCCGTGTGGCATGGATCTCAATCTGACGCTATCGTCGAAATCTGGCGTCACCGTCGTAGTGTGCCGTTCTTTCCCGGCGAGCACCAGCATTCGACCGGCGTCCCGTCGCGATCCGGGTGTCGAAAAGGCTCGGGGCGATGCTTGTTTCTGACAGTAGTATGCGATAAAAAGAGACGCCCGGAGAGCCGAGCGCATCGGTAGCGGTCCAGGTGGGCCGATCCCGATCGACAGTGAGTAGGTCTTGAGAGCAATGACTGAGGACGAGCGCATCCGCCCGGTCAGCCGACGCGAGTTGGTGACCCTCGCCAACGAGTTCGCCGTGGTCCGCGTCTCCCTGGACACGACGGGCAACGGTCCGCGTCTCCTCGTGCAGGACGTCGAGACCGGCGACGAGATCTTCCTGGAGCCGCTCGAGCTCGCCTGCCTGTGCCTGGCGACGCCGGAGGACCGGGTCCAGTGGATGAAGGTCGGTGCCTACCGTGACGAGCGACAGCCCGGCGGCGAGGCATGACCACCGACGTGGCGATCGTCGGTCTGGGGATGACGGAGATGTCCCTGACGGCGGGCCGGGGGCCCCAGGACCTTGCCCGGGAGGCGGTCGGGCTCGCCCTCGCCGATGCAGGCCTCAGCCACGCCGACCTCGACGGGCTGCTGGTCGGCTCGTCGCAAGGCGTTCGTCCCGATCGGCTCGGTGTCACCTTCGCAGCTCAGGGCGGCTTCCGCGACCTCCGCCTGCTCGAGCACGTCGAGATCAAGGGGGCGACCACGCTCGCGATGGTCCAGCGGGCCACGCTCGCGATCGCCGCGGGCGCCGCGCGCACCGTCGTCTGCGTCTTCGCCGACGCGCCGATCGTGGCAGGCAGGGGCGCCGGGTCGACCTACGCCCACAGTGGTGGCCAGTCGGGCGTCCGTGGCCTGGAGCGCGCATCGGGCGTGCTCGGCTCGGTCCCGACGTACGCCCTGCTCGCCCAGCGCTGGATGCATGTGACGGGAGCGGGGGTCGACGATCTGTGTGCGATGACGACGACCACGCGCGCGTGGGCCGTGGCCAATCCGGCGGCGGTCGTCCGCACTCCGCTCGACGCCGAGGGCTATCTCGCCTCTCCGTTGATCGCCGAGCCACTCCGACGCCTCGACTGCGCGCGCCCGGTCAACGGCGCCGTCGCCGTCATCGTCAGCGGTGACACCGACATCGGCCACCCCGCCCGGATCCGGGTCCGGGGCAGTGGGCGGGAGCATCCCGTGCGGCACCGCCGCGCCGGCGCGGAGTCCTGGTTCGGTGGCGGCCGGCGTGCCGTGGACGAGGCGTTGTCCGAGGCCGGCATGGCGCGCGGCGATCTCGATGTCGCCGAGCTCTACGACCCGTTCTCGGTGGTGACCCTCATGCTGCTGGAGGAGTACGGGCTCACCGGTGGCCGGACGGCGGGCGACTTCGTCCGAGCCGGCGAGACCGGGCCGGCAGGGTCACTGCCCACCAACACCGGTGGCGGCCAGCTCTCCGGCTTCTACCTCCAGGGCATGACTCCGCTCGCCGAAGCCGTCATCCAGCTGCGCGGAGACGGTGGCGACCGCCAGGTCGCCTCCGCGACGACGGCACTGGTGGGTGGCATCGGAGGACGCCTGGATCACCACGCGGCGCTGATCCTGGAGCGTGCGGCATGACCGCCGTGCTCACGGCCGACTGGCTGCTCGCCGACACGCTCGCTCCGCAGGTCGAGGGCGATGCGCTCGCTCCGTTGTACGAGGGCGCCGCCCGTGGCGAGCTCGTGCTCCCGTTCTGCGCCTCCTGCGCCCTGCCCCTCGACCTCGACCAGCAGGTCTGCGACGGCTGCGACACAGCGCAGATCGTGTGGCGGGCGGTCGAGCCGTTCGGCGTCGTCCACTCCTTGACCGTGATGCACCGGCGAGAGCCGGGCCTCGTCGTCGCGAACGAGCCCTATCCGATCATCGACGTCGAGGTCGACGGCGGCCACCGCCTCGTGATGACCACCCGTGTCCCGCCGGCTTCCCTTCCCCGCATCGGCGATCGGGTCAAGGTCGCCTTCCGCGAGTTGGGCGGGGTTCTCATCCCGTCCGCCGACCTCGATCCCACCACTCCCTCAGCTACGGAGGTCTGCTCATGACCACGACGGACTACGACGTCACCGGGACGGTTCCGACGACCGGGACCTTCGACGTCTCGACCATCGTCAAGAACCACCGCGTCCACGGCTCGGTCTACACCTCACCCGAGATCTTCCAACGAGAGATGGAGACGATCTTCCGCACGGGCTGGGTCTACGTCGCGCACGAGAGCGAGGTCGCCGAGCAGGGCGACTACCTCACCCGTCGCATCGGCCGCGACCCGGTCGTCGTCGCCCACGGCAAGGACGGCGTGATCCGGGTCCTGCAGAATCGCTGCAGCCACCGGGCCAACAGGCTCTGCAACGCCGAGTCCGGCAACGCCGCGTCGTTCCGCTGCCCCTACCACGGCTGGACGTTCAGCAACGACGGCTCGCTGACGGCTGTCCCCATGCGCGACGGCTACGGCGAGGAGTTCGCCAAGGTCCGGGCCACGCTCGGCATGGTGGAGGCGCCCCGGGTCGACAGCTACGGCGGGTTCATCTTCGCCTCGCTCGCCCCGGAGGGCATCTCCCTCAAGGAGCACCTGGGCGGCGCGATGGGCGCGATCGACCGCGTGCTCGACCTGTCGCCGACCGGCAAGATCGACCTCAGCCGCGGCTGGATGAAGCATCTGCACCACGCCAACTGGAAGATGGTCGTCGAGAACAACGTCGACGGCTATCACGCCCTCTTCACCCACGCGTCGGTCTACGACGCGATCCGTCCGGCCAAGGTCTCCCACGTCCCGTCCAAGGTCCAGACAGTGGTGCGTGACCTGGGCGGCGGTCACTCCGAGATCGACTATTCCGCCGAGTACCGCAAGCTCGACGAGGAGTTCGTCTGGTACGGCCGGATCCCGCGCACGAAGCTACCCGAGTACGTCGAGGCGCTCGAGAGGACGCACGGGCCGGAGAAGGCCCACGACGCACTGGTCATCGGCCCCTCGCACACCCTGATCTGGCCCAACCTGTTCCTCGCCGAGATGAACGTGATGTACGTCGAACCCGTCGCCACGGACGAGACGATCGCCTACACCGCGGCGGTGATCATCCCCGGCCAGGAGAAGCTCAACGAGCGCACGATGCGGCGCTCGGAGGGTGCCATGGGTCCGGCGGGGTTCCTCATCGCCGACGACGGCGAGATCGGCATGCGCAACCAGGCCGGTCTCGCCGCCCGCGGACCCGAATGGCTCGAGCTCTCCCGCGGTCTGGAGACAGACGTCGAGGACGAGACCGGCACCGTCAACCACGACAAGAGCGCCGAGACCCCGCAGCGCGGCTTCTACCGACAGTGGGCGAGCGTCGTAGGACAGGAGATCCCCGCATGACCATGATCGCCGCCCAGGATCAGCCCGTCGTGCCGCTCAACCTCGGCGCCGCCCCCGGTCCGCTGCCCGTCCCCGAGGCCGACATCGTCAGCTTCCTGCACTACGAGGCCAGGCTCGCCGATGAGGCGCGCTACTCCGAGTGGGAGCAGCTCTGGGATGACGACGCCCTCTACTGGGTGCCGATGCGGCCCGATGACGACCCGGCCAAGAAGCTCTCCTACATCTACGACAACCGCAACCGGATCAAGAGCCGCGTCGCCCAGCTCAACACCGGTAACCGGCACTCCCAGACGCCGCCGTCGGTGATGCGCCGGTTGCTCTCGAACATGGAGGTCACTGACACCGACGCCACCGCCGGCACGGTGACCGTCGCCTCCAACTTCGCACTCTTCGAGTACCGCTATACGCAACGGGTCTGGGCCGGTCGCGTCGTCCACCAGGTCCGCCGTACGCCGGACGGCCTGCGCCTGGTCCACAAGACCGTCCACCTGATCAGCGCCGGCGGCCCGGTCGACACCCTGGCCTTCCTGATCTGAGCCTGCCCGATCCGGGCCTCGCGGCCCGCTCCCCGTACGACCCCCGAAGTGAGGTAGCTCGTGCTTATCGGTGACATCTCGACCAACAACGCTCGCCGCGTCCCGCAGAAGAAGGCGATCGTCGTGGACGGGCGCACGTTGACCTGGTCCGACGTGGACGAGCGTGCGCGTCGGCTCGCCAACCACCTCCTCGCGGGCGGTCTTGCGAAGGGCGACCGCGTCCTCGTGGTCGCCCGCAACACGGTGGAGTGGCCCGAGGTCGTCTTCGCGCTCGCCAAGGCGGGCTTGATCGCTGTACCGATCAACATCCGGCTGGCCGCCGACGAGCTGGCCTACGCCCGCGACGACTCCGGTGCTCGGGCGGCTGTGGTCCACGCCGATCAGGTCGACCGCTTCGGCGCCGAGCTGAAGGGCCTCGACGTCGTGCTGGAGATCGGTGGCCAGGCCGTGGGCACCGACTACGAGGCCGCTCTGGCCGCCGCCGCGACCAGCGACCCGACGCCGGCCGAGCTGGTGCCCGACGACCCGCAGTTCATCCTCTACACCAGCGGCACGACGGGCCGCCCCAAGGGCGTCGTCAACACGCACCGCGGGATGCTCGCGCAAGTGGTCGACACCACGATCGTGACCGAGGCCAACCGCTCCGATGTCTATCTGGCCACCACGCCCTTCTTCACCGCCGGCGGCATGGTGCGCACGCTCTCGTGGACCTATCTGGGGCAGACGATGGTGATCCACCACCGCTTCGATCCCCAGGCAGTGATCGACGAGATCGAGCGAAGCGGCATCACCTTCACGACCTTCATCCCGACGATGCTGCAGCGCACGCTCCGCATCCTCGAGGAGGGTCCGCCGCGCGACATGTCGAGCCTGCGCCGGATCAGCTACGGGTCCGCGCCCGTACCGCCGGGTCTCGCCGAGAAGGCGATGCGTCTGCTCGGCTGCGACATGCAGCAGCGCTACGGCCTCACCGAGTGTGGGGGACAGGCCACGATCCTGACCCCCCAGGACCACCGCGACATGGTGGCGGGAAAGACGTCGATCCTCACCTCCTGCGGTCAGGAGACTCCGATGTGCTCGATCCGCATCGTCGACGAGGACGGCGGTGAGTTGCCGGCAGGCGAGATCGGTGAGGTCGTGATGGTCAGCGATGCGGCGGCGATCGGCTATTGGAACATGCCCGAAGCGACAGCGGCGACGTTCCGCCCGACCGGCCTGTGGTCGGGCGACCTCGGCTACCTCGACGAGGAGCGCTACCTGCACATCACCGGTCGCAAGACCGACATGATCATCTCGGGCGGGTTCAACGTCTACCCGGGGGAGATCGAGCGGGTCATCGGCCACCATCCGTCGGTGGAGATGGTCGCCGTCGTCGGTGTCCAGGATCCCGAGTGGGGGGAGACACCGGTCGCGGTCATCGTGCCCCGGGGTGAGGTCGACCAGGACGAGCTCGCCGGTGAGATCCAGACGCTGTGCCGCGAGCAACTGGCCGGCTACAAGCAGCCACGACGCATCGAGTTCGCCCAGGAGTTCCCGCTCGGGCCGGCCGGCAAGATCCTCAAGCGCGAGATCGCGGAGCAGTTCCGCGTAGCGGTCGGTCACTGATCATGTCCACGTCCGTGTCCTCGCCGGGGTCCGATCTCCGGCTCGATGAGGCCGGCCTCACGAGCACGACCGTGTGGCGGCTCGTCGCCGACCGTGCCGATCTGACGCCGCAGGCCGAGTTCGCTGTCGACGAGCACGGTCGACACGTCACCTTCGCCGCCTTCCGCGACCTGGCCCTCGGCATCGCCGCCGGACTGGCGGAGCGGGGTGTCCGGGCGGGGGACGTCGTCTCGTGGCAGCTGCCGACGAGCGTGGAGTCGATGGCGCTCGCCGTGGCCCTGGCGCGGCTCGGCGCCGTCCAGAACCCGATCATTCCGATGCTGCGCGCCGGCGAGGTCGAGTTCATCACCCGACAGGTCGGGGCCCGCCTTCTCATCGTGCCCCGGTCCTACCGCGGCTTCGACCACGCGGCGATGGCCGAGGACGTACGTCGCCGCGTCGACGGCCTCGACCTGCTGGTGATCGACGAGGCATGGCCGGTGGGCGACCCTGACCGGCTCCCCGAACCCTCGGAGCCCGGCTCTGAGACAGCCACCTGGATCTTCTACACCTCGGGCACCACCGCCGCGCCGAAGGGCGTCCGCCACCGTGACTCGGGTCTGATCGCCGCCTCGCGCACCTTCGTCCTCAACCTCGAGGCGACGCCTGAGGACCGTTGTGCGGCCTTCGTCCCGGTCGCCCACGTCGGGGGCATCACCCACCTGCTCCACGCGCTGCTCATCGGCCATGCCCTGATCGTGAGCTCCGTCTTCGCCCCCGAGGCCAACGCCGACCTCCTGATCGAGCAGGGTGCGACCCTGATCGGCTCGGGGCTCCCCTACACGAACGAGTATCTGCGGATCTCGAAGGAGCGCGGCGTCGCGCCGCTGTTCCCGCGATCGCGGGCGGTGCTCGGCGGCGGCTCCGGCAGGCCGCAGACCCTGAGCCGGGCGGCGGCCGAGCGGCTCGGCGGAGTCGGCATCATCTCCGGCTACGGCATGACCGAGTGCCCCTACATCACCTGGGGCACGCCGCACGACACCGACGAGCAGCACGCCTCCTGCGAGGGGATCCCGGCCGGTGGCGGCGAGGTCAGGATCGTCGGGGACGACGGGACCGTGCTCGGGATCGGCGAGATCGGCGAGATCCGGGTGCGCGGTCCGCAGCTGTTCCTCGGCTACGTCGACGCGTCCCTCGACGCCGACGCCTTCGATGCCGACGGCTTCTTCCACAGTGGCGATCTGGGCTTCCTCGATCCCGACGGGCGGCTCGCCGTCACCGGCCGGATCAAGGACGTCATCGTCCGCAAGATGGAGAACATCTCGGCACAGGAGGTCGAGTCGGCGCTGATCGGTGCGCCCGGCATCGCCGACGTGGCGGTGATCGGCCTCCCGGACCCGGTGACGGGCGAGCGCGTGTGCGCCGTCGTCGTACCCGCCGACCCGCAGTCGCCGCCTGACCTCGCCTCGGTGCAGGCCTACCTGCGCAGCACCTCGCTCAACATCCGCAAGTTCCCCGAGCAGGTCGAGGTCGTCGCATCCCTCGCCCGCAACTCGCTCGGCAAGCTCATCAAGTCTGATCTGCGCAGCCGGTTCGCGCCAGATGCCGGTCACGACCCTCAGAACACGGGAGACGACATGACCGAGACCCTCTACTCCACGATCGAGTTCCGGGTCGTCGACCACATCGCCACGATCACACTCGATCGCCCGGATCGGCTCAACAGCTTCAACCAGACGATGACCGAGGAGATGGCCGATGCGTGGGCGCGGGTCCGCGACGACGACGACATCCGCGTCGCGGTGCTGCGCGCCAACGGCGATCGCGCCTTCTGCACCGGCATGGACGTCGGCGAGGGCGCCTGGTGGTCCCACCTCAACGCCTGGAACCAGGAGGACCCCGGGGTCCTGCTCGGCCCGCGTCATCACCGGGTGTGGAAGCCGGTCATCTGCGCCGTCCACGGCATGGCGGCCGGTGGTGCGATGTACTTCATCAACCAGTCCGACATCGTCATCTGCTCCGAGGACGCCACCTTCTTCGACCCGCACGCCAACGGCGGGATCGTCTCCGCGCTGGAGCCGATGGGGATGCTCGCCCGCGGTATCCCGCTCGGGGAGGTGCTGCGATGGGCTCTGCTCGGCAGCGACGAGCGGATCACCGCCGAGACGGCGCTGCGCATCGGCCTGGTGACCGAGGTGGTCCCGGCGGCCGAGTTGCGTGACCGCGCCCGGCAGCTCGCCGACGAGATCGCCGGGCGTCGCCCTGAGGCGATCCAGGGCACGGTGCGTGCGATCTGGGAGTCGCTCGAGATGACCCCCACCACGGCCCTGCGCAACGGACTGTCCTACACCCAGATCGGCAACGCCGGCACAGGCCGCACCGACTCACGCACCAACAAGCGCGCACCGCGCTTCCGCTGACCAGTCGAGCTCGCTGAGGAGACGATCGTGACGACCCAGACCGAGGAGATGCTGACCTTCAGCCTCGTGATCGGAGGTGCCGAGACGGCGGCTGCCGCCGGCCGCACCTACGAGAGCATCGATCCCTACACGGGGCGACCGTGGGCGGTGGTCCCGGACGGGGACGCATCCGACGTCGACCGGGCGGTCGCTGCCGCGCGCGAGGCGCTCGACGGGCCGTGGGGCCGTCTCAGCGCGACCGAGCGCGGCCGGCTGCTGTATCGGCTCGCCGACGTGATCGAGTCGGAGGCCGACCGTCTCGCCGACTTCGAGGTGCGCGATGGCGGCAAGCTGCTGCGCGAGATGTCGGGTCAGATGAGGGGCCTCCCCGACTACTACCGTTACTTCGCCGGCATGGCGGACAAGCTCGAAGGCTCGGTCGTTCCGACCGGCAAGTCCAACTACCTCGTCTACACCACCCACGAGCCGGTCGGCGTCGTCGGTGCCATCACACCCTGGAACTCCCCGCTGCTCCTGCTCACCTGGAAGCTCGCGGCGGGTCTGGCGGCCGGCTGCACCTTCGTGATCAAGCCGAGCGACTACACCCCGGTGTCGACGCTCGCCTTCGGCCGGCTCTTCGAGAGCGCGGGCTTCCCCCCGGGGGTCGTCAACGTGGTCACCGGCTGGGGTCCTGAGACCGGCGCTGCGTTGGCCGCCCACCCGGGTATCGACAAGGTCGCCTTCACCGGCTCGACCGGCACCGGCATCAAGGTCGGCCAGGCGGCCGTCGCCAACATGACCCGCTTCACCCTCGAGCTCGGCGGCAAGTCGGCCCAGGTCGTCTTCCCCGATGCCGACCTCGAGGCCGCGGCCAACGGCATCGTGGCGGGCATCTTCGCCGCGACCGGCCAGACCTGTCTGGCCGGGTCCCGTCTGTTGGTGCACGAGAGCGTGGCCGAGGAGCTGGTGGGCAAGGTGGTCGACCGCGCCTCCACCATCGTGCTCGGTGACCCGCGCGACCCGGCGACCGAGATGGGACCGGTCTCCAACGGCCCGCAGTACGAGAAGGTGCTCTCCCACTTCGCCTCGGCCCGGGAGCAGGGTGCGACGATCGCGTACGGTGCCGAGCCGGTCCCCGAGCTCGGGGGCTACTTCGTCCGCCCGACCGTGCTGACCGACGTCACGCCGAAGATGCGTGCTGTCACCGAGGAGATCTTCGGCCCGGTCCTGGTGGTCTCCACGTTCCGTGATGAGGACGAGGCCGTCGCCGCCGCCAACGGCACCGAGTTCGGCCTGGCCGGCTCGGTCTGGACCAAGGACGTGCACCGTGCCCACCGCGTCGCCGGCAGGCTCCGAGCCGGGACCGTGTGGGTCAACGCCTACCGTGCGGTCGCCCCGAGCGTCCCTTTCGGTGGCATGGGCGCGAGCGGCATGGGCCGCGAGAACGGCCTCGAGGCCGTCAAGGACTTCACCGAGACCAAGGCCGTCTGGGTCGAGCTCAGCGGGGAGACCCGCGATCCGTTCACCCTCGGCTGACCCACCACACGAAGGACCACCACCATGTCAGAGAAGATCGAAGCCGTCATCGTCGCCGGTGCTCGCACCGCGATCGGCACCGCCTTCAAGGGCACCCTGCGTGACACGACCGCGCTCGAGCTGGCCGAGGTCGTCGTGCGTGAGGTGCATCGGCGCTCCGGGCTCGACGTCGCCCGGATCGACGACATCATCCTCGCCGAGTCGAACTACGGCGGCGGCGACGTCGCCCGCCACGCCGCCGTCGTGACAGGCATGACCCACGTGCCGGGTCAGGCCGTCAACCGGCACTGCGCCGGCGGACTCACGGCCATCGCCGACGCGGCGGCCCAGATCGTCTCCGGGGCCGAGCGGGCCATCATCGCCGGCGGCACCCAGTCGACCTCGACAGCGCCGCTTCAGCGCTTCCGTACCCCCGGCACCGTCGACGAGTACACCGAGCGATGGATGCCGCCCACGCACCCCGACACGCCCGAGGCGCCCAACATGGACATGTCCATCTCCGTCGGCTGGAACACCGCCAAGGAGGTCGGCCTGACCCGCGAGGAGATGGACGCCTGGGCGTTCCGCTCCCACCAGCGGGCGGTTGCGGCGATCGACGCCGGCGCGTTCAAGGACGAGATCGTCCCGGTACAGGCCCGTCAGGCCGACGGCACGACGGTGACCTTCGAGGTCGACGAGCACCCGCGCCGCAGCACCACGATGGAGAAGCTCGCCTCGCTCAACCCGCTCCATCCCGAGATTCCCGACTTCTCGATCACAGCCGGCAACGCCAGCGGGATGAACGACGCTGCAGCGGCCGTGATGGTCGTATCCAGCGACCTCGCGGCCTCCGAGGGTCTCGAGACGCTGGCCGTTGTCAGGGCCTGGGCCTCGACCGCCACCGAACCGGGCCGGATGGGCCTCGCCCCGCTCGATGTGATCCCCAAGGTGCTCGATCGAGCCGGGCTCGGCATCGCCGACATCGATCTGTGGGAGATCAACGAGGCCTTCGCCGCCGTGCCGGTAGCGGCCTGCAAGAAGCTCGGCATCGACGAGGAGCGCGTCAACACGGCGGGCAGCGGCTGCAGCCTTGGCCACCCCGTCGCGGCGTCGGGAACACGGATGGTGATCACCCTGATCAACGAGCTGCGCCGTCGCGGTGGTGGCACCGCTGTCGCGGCGATGTGCGCCGGAGGCGGTCAGGCAGGCGCGCTGGTGATCCAGGTCCCCGCTCCCGCTGCCGGAAAGTGAGTCTTCGGTGAGCGGCGCGCGGGGCGCTCCCTCGCAGGCCCGGACGATCACGCTTCCCGGCGCCGGCCTGAACCTGGCGGCGGACCGATGGGCGCCGCCGGCCGATCGGACACCCAAGGGTGTCGTCGTCCTCCTGCATGGAGGGGGCCAGACCCGACATTCCTGGCGTCGCACAGGGGAACGGCTCGCGGCGGACGGCTGGATCGCGTACGCCGTCGACCTCCGCGGTCACGGTGACAGCGACTGGGCCGCGGACGGCGACTACGGCATGACGGTGATGATCGCCGACCTCCGCGAGACGATCGCCCGGATCAAGGCTGTCGAGCCGGCCGTGCCGGTGTCGCTGGTCGGCGCCTCGCTGGGCGGCAAGGTCGCGCTGATAGCGATCGGCGAGGACCCGACGCTGGCCGACTCGCTGGTGCTGGTCGACATCGCGGTGTCGGTGGAGCGCAGCGGGGCCCGTCGCGTCAAGGAGTTCATGCGCGGCGCGCCCGAGGGCTTCGGCTCGCTGGAGGAGGCGGCAGCGGCGATCTCGGGCTACAACCCGCACCGCCGCCACGGCGGTAGCCTCGAGGGCCTCCGCAAGAACCTGCGACTGCGCGGTGGACGCTGGCACTGGCACTGGGACCCGGCGATGATGCGACTCGACCGCCCGGACGACGAGCATGCGGACTCCGCGATGAGTGCCGCCATCTACGCCCGCTCGCGGGCTGCGGCCCTGGCGCTGCGTCACCCGGTGCTGCTCGTGCGCGGCGCCCACTCCGACGTCGTCTCCGATGCAGGCGTGGCGGAGATGCGTGAGCTCATCCCGCAGGCGACGGTCCTCGACGTACGCGGTGTGGGGCACATGGTGGCCGGCGACGACAACGACATCTTCACGGCCAACCTGCTCGGATATCTCGACGGGACGCTCGAGCACGACCATCACGACCATCACGACCAGGAGGTCCGATGACCATCGACACCGAGGCAGCAGGCAAGGTCCTCAGCGGACTGCGACCGTTCCCCGTGGCCATCACCACGATCGACGGCGGCTTCGCGAACGGGCTGATGTCGCTGTCGGCAGGCGCCGCCAGCATCATCCCCGAGGCGCCGCGCGCCACGATCAGCCTGACGAAGTACAACCTGACCCATGACATGGTCGTGCGCTCCGGGGTGTTCGTCATGCACCTGCTCAGTGCCGAGGACGACCGGATCGAGGAGTCGCTCGAGATCCTGATGACCCTCGGCGGCAGCTCGGGGCGCGACGGCGACAAGGTCGGCAAGCTCCGCACGAAGACGGGCGTCACCGGTGCGCCGGTGCTGCTCGGCGCCCACAGCTATGTCGAGGCTCGGGTGACCGGCACCCTGGACGTCCAGGAGAGCTCGATCTTCGTCGGCGACGTGGCCGCGGCAGAGGTCCTGCATCCGGGTCGCCGCCTCCAGATCGGCGAGGCCTGGAGCAAGCTGCCGCCCGCCTGGATCGAGCAGTACGAGGCCAACCACGGCCCGCAGCTGGCCAACGCGCGGTCGCGCCGCTTCGGCGATGCCGGCTGATGTCCACCCGGTCGGAGCAGAGCCCCGCCGGCACGTGGGAGCTGCCCGAGGAGCTCCTCGCCCTGCGTGACACGGTCCGCCGGTTCATGGATGCCGAGGTCCGTCCGCTCGAGGCAGGGCTGCCGCACGACGCCGCGGGCCTTTCGCGAGAGCGTCTCCTGCCGTTGCAGGCGAAGGCCCGCGCTCTCGGTCTCTGGGCACTGCAGACGCCCGAGGCGTACGGCGGCGCCGGGTTGAGTGTGCTCGGTCAGGTCGTGGTCGCGGAGGAAGCCGCAAAGTGCCGGATGGGCGCCTTCTTTCCCGCCCTGGGTGCCTTCGGCGGCAACCCGCCGATCGTCATGTACGGCGCCACCCCTGATCAGTTCGCTCGCTTCGCGCAGCCGATCCTGGACGGCACCGCCACCAAGGCCTACACCGCGATCAGTGAGCCCGGCGGCGGGTCGGACCCGGCCCGGGCCATCCAGCTCAAGGCGGTCCGCGACGGCGATCACTACGTGCTCAACGGCGCGAAGATGTGGACCAGCCACGCGGACGGCGCTGACTGGGGCGTCGTCTATGCCCGCACGGGTCAGGGGCGCGACGGGATCTCGTGCTTCGTGGTGGAGAGGGACACCCCCGGGCTGAGCATCCGTCGTATCGACGTGATGGCCTCCTTCGCGCCCTACGAGCTGCACTTCGACGACGTTCGCATCCCGGTCGACCAGCGCATCGGCGAGGAGGGGAGGGGCTTCGCGCAGGCGAGCTCGACCCTCGTCCACGGCCGCATCCTGTACGCCGCCGGGCCGATCGGCATCGCCCAGGAGGCGCTGCGGATGGCGTGCGCCTGGGCGAAGGACCGCGTGGTGTTCGGCGGCAGACTCGCCGACCAGCAGGGCATCCAGTGGATGCTCGTCGACAGCGAGGTCGAGCTCCGCGCCGCACGGTTGCTGACCTACCAGGCCGCGTGGAACGCCGATCTCGGCAAGGACGTCCGCGTCGATGCCTCGGTGGCGAAGATGTACGCCACCGAGACGGCGTACCGCGTCGTGGACAGGTGCATCCAGGTCCATGGCGCCCTGGGCGTGGCCGACGAGCTGCCGTTGGAGCGGTGGCTCCGTGATCTGAGGGTCAAGCGCCTGGGCGAGGGCGCGACCGAGGTGCAGCGCGTCGTCATCGCCCGCGGCCTCCTCAGCTGACCCATCTCAATGACCCGCCCCAAGTGACCCGACCGCGTGGAGACCGCTATGAAGACGAACCTGATGTTCCCGATGCGGGCGGTCAAGCACTACCCGCAATGGATCGGCGACGGCAGCCTGGGGGAGCTGGCGCGCTTCGTCGAGGAGGCCGGCTTCGACGGCTTCTCCATGAGCGAGCACCCCTACCCGGACAAGACGTGGCTGGCCAACGGCGGGCACCACGCCTTCGACCCCTTCGTCTCGCTCGGCATGGTCGCCGAGGCGACCCACAGTCTTCGGGTGATCACCTACGTCATGGTCGCCGGCTACCGGAGTCCCTACCTGGCCGCCAAGGCGGCCGCCAGCCTCGATCTGCTCTCCGGCGGGCGACTCACGCTCGGGATGGGGGCCGGGTATCTCGAGACCGAGTTCGCGGCCCTCGGCGCGGACTTCCAGCGCCGGGGCAGGCTCCTCGACGAGGGCATCGCGGCGATGCGGGCCAGCTGGAGCGGAGTCGACCACCACGGACCGGAGTTCGGGATCGACGGCCACGTCGCCCTGCCGGCGCCCGCACAGGCGGGCGGTCCGCCGATCTGGATCGGCGGCAACAGCGCCCCGGCCCGTCGCCGCGTCGTCGAGCTGGCGGACGGGTGGATGCCGATCGCGCAATCCGCGCAGATGGCGGCGATCACCAAGACGCCGCCGCTGGAGGACCTTCCCGCGCTGCGGAGGCTGATCGCCGAGCAGGCCCTGCGGCGGGCGGAGCTCGGTCGCGGTCCGCTCGACGTCAGCTTCGTGCCGTTCGAGAAGAGCCTCTTGCGCGAGGACGCCACGGCCTTCGCCGACGCGCTCGCGCCTCGCGTCGAGGCGTACGCCGAGGCGGGGATCACCTGGCTCACGGTCGAGCCATCGAGCCGATCCTTCGCCGAGTTCAAGCGCGACGTCGCCGAGATCAGCGAGCGGTTGAAGCTCAGTTAGGTCTCGAACTGACACCTATGGCTACATGCTTCCCGCGCGCGTCCGGGACGGCGGCTGGAGGAGCGCCGCGGCGTTCCAAGCCGCGTCCATCCTCAGAAAAGTGACGCCGGACACAGTTTCTCGGGCGATCCACTAGCGGTGGTGACGCGGTTCATCTAACGTCAGTGTCACCGAATTGAACCCGTACGATCCGAAGGGACTGCCGTCGATGACGCAGCATCTCGTCTTCCTCCTGCTGGGCCTCGGCAACGGAGCCGTGTTCGGCGCGCTGGCGTTGGCCATCGTGCTGACCTACCGCAGCTCCGGCGTGGTCAACTTCGGCAGCGGGGCGATCGCCCTCTACACGGCCTACATCTATGCCTTCCTCCGGCAGGGCAAGCTGCTCCTGCTGATCCCCGGGCTGCCGGACAGCTGGGACTTCGGCACCCCGCTCGGCTTCTGGCCGGCTCTGCTGATCGCCCTCGCTGTCAGCGCGCTGGTAGGGCTGGTGCTCTACGTGCTCATCTTCCGACCCCTCCGCACGGCGCCACCCGTCGCGAAGGCGGTGGCCGCGCTGGGCGTCTCGCTGCTCGTCAGCAGCCTGGTCGCCGTCAAGCTCGGGACGACACCGGTGGCGGTCCGGCCGATCTTCCCCGCCAAGGTCTGGCGCCACGACCAGTTGGTCATCTCCTCCGACCGCGTCTACTTCGCCGCTGCGATCCTCGTCGTGGCTGTCGTGCTGATGGCGGTGCTTCGGTTCACCCGGTTCGGCCTGCACACTCGCGCGGCTGCCGAGACCGAGCGCGGTGCCTACCTCAGCGGCATCTCGCCGGACCGCATCGCGGCCTACAACTGGATGCTGAGCTCGGCCGTCGCCGGCCTCGCGGGCATCCTGATCGCGCCGATCGTCCCGCTGGTGCCGGAGGCCTACACGCTCTTCATCGTGCCGGCGCTCGCTGCCGCCATCGTCGCGCGGTTCGAGTACGTCGTGTGGGCGGTCGTGGTCGGCATCGTGATCGGTGCGCTCCAGTCCGACGCGCAGCACCTCGAGGCCCGCTACTCGAAGCTTCCCTCGGCGGGACTGCCCGAGCTGATCCCGCTCGTCCTGATCATGCTGGTGCTCGTCATCCGTGCCCGTGCGCTGCCGGGCCGCGGGTCGATCATCCTGCAGTCGCTGGGTCGGGCGCCGCGCCCGCAGCGGCTCCTCCCGACCAGCGTCGTCATGGCCGTGGTGTCGGTGCTCGGGCTGGTGCTCCTCCACGACCGCTGGCGCAACGGCCTGATCGTCACCTTCATCATGGCGATCGTCGCGTTGTCGACGGTGGTCGTCACCGGCTACGCGGGTCAGGTCTCCCTGGCCCAGCTCACCATCGCCGGCACGGGCGGCTTCATCCTGGGACCGATCGGCGATCACCTGCACGTACCCTTCCCGTTCGCCCCGCTCCTGGCCGCTCTCGGCGCCGCCGCGCTGGGCGTGCTCGTGGGACTGCCGGCGCTCCGCATCCGGGGGCTACCCGTGGCGGTGGTCACGCTGGCGATGGCCTTCGCCGTGGAGGCCCTCTGGTTCCGCAACAGCGACTTCGTCGGGGAGGCGGGCGTGCACGTGCCGACCCCCTCCCTGTTCGGTTGGAACCTCGGCATCGGCTCGGGTCTGGGCTATCCACGGGTGCGGTTCGGCATCCTGTGCCTCGTCGTGCTCTTCGCCGTCGCGATCGGGGTGGCCCTCCTGCGGCGCAGCCAGCTCGGGTCGCAGATGTTGGCCGTCAAGGCCAACGAGCGATCGGCCGCTGCCGCGGGCGTCAGCGTGGTGCGGGTGAAGATCCTCGCCTTCGGCATCGCCGCCTTCATCGCAGGCCTGGGCGGGTGCCTGCTCGCCTACCAGCAGCAGACCATCACGGCGACCTCCTTCTCGGCGATGGCAGGGCTGGCCCTCTTCGGCACCGTCTACCTATGCGGCGCGACGTCCATCTCCGGCGGCCTGCTCGCGGGGGTCTCTGCCACCAACGGCATCCTCTTCATCCTGATCGACGAGGTCTTCTCCGCCAGCGGCTGGTATCCCGTGGTCGCAGCCGTGCTGCTGGTCTTCACCGTCATCCTCAACCCCGAGGGCATCGTCGGTCCCGCTCACTCCTTCCTCGCCAAGCGGCGGAGCGGGGATGCGAGCGCGATGGGCTCGGTCGTCGCGCGTGCCGAGGCCGAGCTCACCGAGCCGATCCCGGCCACCTTCGACCCCGACGCCGGCACCGAGCTCGAGCTGAGCGACGTCTCGGTCCGTTACGGCGGCGTCGTCGCGGTCAACGGTGTCTCGCTCAAGGTTCCGCAGGGTGCGATCGTCGGCCTGATCGGCCCCAACGGTGCCGGCAAGACGACCCTGATCGACGCGATCAGCGGCTTCGCCACGCATGCGGGAGCCGTACGCCTCGCCGGCGACCCGCTCGAGGGCAAGGTGCCGCACGAGCGGATCCGCGCCGGGCTGGGGCGCACCTTCCAGGCCATCGAGCTGTACGACGACCTCAGCGTGCTGGAGAACGTGAAGGTCGGTCTGACAGCGGCCGGACACCGCGTCGAGACCGGGACGGTGCCGAGCTTCGGCGACGCCGAGCGACTCGATGCGACCCTGCGCCTGCTCGGCCTCAACGACGTGCGGGAGCGGCCGGCCAGCGAGCTGTCCCAGGGTCAGCGTCAGCTGGTGTCGATCGCTCGTGCCCTGGCCGGGCACCCGCGGGTGCTCCTCCTCGACGAGCCCGCCGGCGGTCTCGACACCGCCGAGAGCCAGTGGTTGGGCGAGCGGCTCCGCCGCATCCGCGAGGCGGGCGTCACCATCATCGTGGTCGACCACGACATGGGCCTGATGCTCGGCCTGTGCGACCAGATCACTGTCCTCAACTTCGGCGAGGTGATCGCGTCGGGCACCCCGGCCGAGATCCGCGTCGACCCCCGCGTCGCCGAGGCCTACCTCGGCACCCACGGTCAGAAGGCGGTCACCGCATGAGCCTCGAAACGACGTCCGAAGGGCAGCCGGCCGTTCCCGTGCTGGAGTGCCGCGGTCTGACGGCCGGATACGGCACCGTGACCGTCGTACGCGCCCTCGACCTGAGTCTCCAGCCGGGCCGGGTGCTCGCGGTGCTCGGCCCGAACGGCGCCGGTAAGACGACCCTCATGACGACACTAGCCGGGATGCTGCCGCGTCTCTCAGGTGAGGTGCTGGTGGACGGCAAGCCGATCCCGAGCGCCCGTCCCGGCGCCGCCAACAAGGCCGGGCTGGTGCTCGTCGCCGACGATCGCGCCCTCTTCACCGGGCTGACGGTCCGGGAGAACATCCAGATCGCGCAGCGCTCGGGTGGTCCTGACCTCGACGCCGTCATGGAGATGTTCCCGGCGCTGAAGAAGCGGCTCAAGGTGCCGGCCGGAGCGGTGTCCGGCGGCGAGCAGCAGATGCTCGCCGTCGCTCGAGCGCTCGTGCAGCGGCCCAAGGTGCTGCTCATCGACGAGATGAGCATGGGTCTGGCTCCCGTCATCGTCGAGGAGTTGCTCCCCATCGTGCGCCGCATCGCCGACGACACCGGCGCCGTCGTGGTCCTGGTCGAGCAGCATGTGCAGCTCGCCCTGGAGGTCGCCGACGACGCCCTGGTGATCGTGCACGGCGACGTGCGCCTGCAGGGGAGTGCCGCCGACCTCGCAGCACATCCCGAGCACCTCCAGGCGGCCTACCTCGGCGAGACGGTTGCCGCCGTATGAGCGCCGCATGACGGGTTCGCTCGATGGCAAGGTCGCCTTCATCAGTGGCACCGGTGGCGGCATCGGACGCGCCGGCGCGATCAGGTTCGCCGCGGCGGGAGCCAGCGTGGTGGGTTGCGACGCCGACGTCTCGAGCGCGGCGCAGACGCAAGCACTCGTGACGGCCGCAGGCGGCACCATGGTGACGGTCGCGCCCGTCGATCTGGGTGACTACGGCGACTGTCGCCGCTGGATCGAGGAGGGCTTGGCGGCGTACGGACGGATCGACATCCTGTGGAACAACGCCTCCTCCGGGGTCTTCGCGACGATCGAGTCCATGACGCCATCCGATTGGGAGCGCTCGATCCGCAACGAGCTGACGCTGGTCTTCCTGGCGACCAAGGCGGCCTGGTCCCAGCTTGCGACCGACGGTGGTCTGATCATGAACACCGCCTCGGTCGCCGCGCACGGCGGCAGCGTCGCCGGGATCGCACATTCGGCCACCAAGTGGGGTGTCCGGGGGATGACCCACGTCATGGCTGCCGAGGGCGCCCCACTGGGCATCCGGGCGGTCAGCATCAGCCCCGGTGTCATCGAGACGCCGGGTTCCTCAGCGCAGCTGGCCCAGCCGGGCGTGACGGAAGCGCTCATGGCACGCTCACTCGTGCCTCGTCTCGGGCAGCCCGACGACGTCGCCGCGTTCGCAGCCTTCCTCGCCTCCGACGATGCCAGCTTCGCGACGGGGGCCGACTTCCGCGTCGACGGAGGCCTGATCAACCGCTGACCGACCGCTACGACGAAGGGCCCCGTCCTCGACGGGGCCCTTCGTCGTAGCGGTCGGGCTGGGGCCCGTCAGCCGCCGATCGCCGAGTGCTGAGCGACGAGGTCGACGAGCTTGATGCGCGGCCGGCCCGCGGCGCGACCCAGCGCCTTCTCCTCGGCGTCGATGCGTGACCAGGCGTCCATGCCGAATCCGACGTCACGCAGCTTGTCCGTCGGCTCGCCGAGCACACCGGCATCGAAGTCGGCGACGAGCGCCGCGACCGTCTCGCGGGCATCCCACTTGTTGGCCCCGATGCCGCCTGACGGGCCGCGCTTGATCCACCCGGCGACGTACAGCCCGGGGGCGACCCGGCCGCCCTCGTGGGGGACGATCCCGGTGAGCTCGTCGAACGGGAGACCGGGAACCGGGCGCCCGCGGTAGCCGATCGCGCTGAGCACGAGGCCGGCATCCATCTCCTCGCCGTCGTCGAAGCGGACCCCGCGCACCATCGTGTCGCCGAGCAACTCGCTCGGGCGCAGGCCGAAGCGGAACTCCAGCCGGCGCTCGTCGTCGCCGCCGGGGAGGCTCTTCAGCAGCTGGATCTTGTGGGCGATGATCGGATCGTCGCTGGTGGCGTCGATCTCCTCGTCCCGGGCGGAGAGCCCGAGGCCGGGCACCTGCATGAGCCCGATGAGCTCGCCGGCCGTGAAAGCCGCGTGCTCCGGGCCACGGCGCCCGACGAGCACCACCTCACGGATCTTGCTGTCGGCGAGCGCGTCGAGAGCATGGGTCGCGATATCGCTCTTCGCCAACACCTCGGGCGTCGCGAGCAGGATGCGCGCCACGTCGAGGGCGACGTTGCCGTTGCCGATGACGACGGCGCGGTCAGCGGTGAGGTCGAAGTCGAGATCGGCCTGGTCGGGATGGCCGTTGTACCAGCCCACGAAGTCGACGGCGGAGGCAGAGCCGGGCAGGTCCTCGCCGGGGATGCCGAGCCGTCGTCCCTCCGAGGAGCCGGTCGCGAAGATCACTGCATGGTGGCTCGCGGTGAGCTCCTCGAGCGAGATGTCGGTGCCGACGTCGACGCCGAGGCGCACCGTCACCTCCTGCCGCTTCAGTGTCTTCTCGATGACCGTGGCGGCGTTCTTGGTGTCGAGATGGTCGGGGGCCACGCCGTAGCGGACGAGGCCTCCGGGCGTGAGCATCTTGTCGAGGACCGTGACCTCGACCTTGACGCCACGAACCGCTAGCAGCGCATCCACGACGTAGCCGCCGGTCGGCCCGGTGCCGACCACTGCCACCTTGAGCGGGCCCGGACGGGTCGCTGCCAAGACCGCTTCACGCGGCGGCGCGGCGTACGAGGACCGCTCGGGCAGCGCGTACCAGGCGTTGTTGAGGGCGAGGAACGGCTCGTCGATCGGATCCATGTCGTAGTCGGGTGCGATCGCGTCCACCGGACACGCGTCGACGCACGCGCCGCAGTCGATGCAGCTCGCGTCGTCGATGTAGAGCATCTCGGCGGTCCCGAAGCCGGGCTCGCCCGGGGCTGGGTGGATGCAGTTGACCGGGCAGACGACCACGCAGGCGGCGTCGTTGCAGCAACTTCCGGTGATGACGTGGGTCATGGTGAGAAACCTGTTCGACTTCGGGTCAGAGGCGGCAAGGGTCAGGGGAGTGTCGGCGAGACGCCGGGTGGGGTCGTGACCACGCCCATGCCGGTGATCCACTCGGGGACCGGCTCGTAGGCCACGATCTCCATCGGGGTGTCTCCGGCCGCTACTGCTGCGATCCAGGTGCGGACCTCGTGAGCGCCGACCCCGGCAGGGATGATGTCGTCGTCGGTGAACGCCGCGAAGCTCGCCGGATCGTCGGTGACCCGTTGGAGGAACTGCTGGTCCCAAGCCGGATCGATCTTGTCCCGGGCTGCCGCACGACCGGCCTCGTTGACGGCCAGCCGCTCGGCGTCGGAGAGGCCCGCGGCCGCGGCCTCGAGGCTTGGCGGCGAGTGCGAGAGGCCGCCGGAGCCGACGTACAGGATGCGCTTGCCCAGGCTTGCCAACTCCTCGCCGACGAGGCGGCCCAAGGCGTGGGCGCGCGCCGGTCCGGCGAGGGGCGGAGTCGCGCAGTTGAGATAGATGGGGATCACGGGAACCGTCGGAAGGTCGCCGATGAGGTGCGAGTACGTCTGTCCGAAGCCATGGTCGAGGGCCACCTTGCGGACCACCGTGACGTCGAAGTCGCGCCGCAGCAGCGCGGCTGCGAGAGGCTCGGCGATCTCTGCGGGGACGTCGAAGCTGCCGGTGGGCGAGCCGAGGTCGCCGAGCCCGTCGGCGGCGAGCATCACGGCGATGGCAGGGACGGTGTCGGTGAAGGCGCGGCGATGGTCGCTGCCGAAGAAGACGACAAGATCGGGCTCGAAGGCGGTCACCCGCCGCCGGGCCTCGTCGATCCCGGCACGGAAGGTAGCGCCGTAGGCGGCTTCGGTGTCGCGGAGCATCCCGGGACTGTGCGAGGCGCAGACGACCATCGTCGCGCCATCGAGGTTCTCAGACATGGTCCTGCACTTTCTGACATGGATGCTACGTTCCAGGCCGACCGATCAGGGTTCCAATCTATCGTTCGCGGAGCATGATCGGAAGAGAATCTGACAGATGAGTCACTTTAGTTCGCGAGGGGCTCCGCTGCTAGCGACGCACGTCGGCCGCCGCCCGACGGGGCGACGGCCGACGCGCGGAGCGGTCGCTGGTCAGCCAGCGGCGGGCAGTGAGTAGAGCGTCGGGTCCGAGGGGATCAGTCGGTAGTTCGTCAGGGTGCCGTCGGCCTTGGCCTCGGCGAGGATGCCGTTGGAGCTGCAGACGTTGGGGGAGATCGGCATCTGCTTGCCGTTGCACTGGAACTTCGCGCCCGCCGCGAGCGGATACGTCGTGGCGGGAGCGGACTTGAGCCCGGCAGCGACGCCGGTTGCCGAGACATCGGAGATGCTCGCCGCGTTGAGCGCCTCGATCATGCCCAGCATGGGCGAGTAGCCCTGGGCGCCGACGATCGTCGCACCGCCGCCGTGGCCGTACTTGGCGATCACGGCGTCGAAGAGCTTGGTCTCGGGGTTGGTGGGATCCAGGTCCGAGGTGGTGACGACCTTGACGCCCGCGTAGCCGCCCGGGATCGCCTGTGCGCCCGCGTGGGACAGGCACTGGGACAGGGCGATGATCGGCGTGTTCGGGTCGACGGTCTTGATCGCCTGAATGGCCGAGGTGCAGAAGCTGTCGTTGCCGAAGACGTGGTAGAGGCCCGGCTTGTTGGCCGATGCCGTGGTGATCTGGGGCGTCATGTCGGCGGTGCCCGGCGGGACGGCCGTCACCGTCAGCTTGATGCCGGCGTTCTTGTAGAGGGTGGTCCCGACCTGCTTGGCGGGGCCCTCGGCACCTGGGACCGCGATGACGACCATGTCGGCGGTCGTGGCGCCCAGCGTCTTGCCTTCGGCGGCAGGCACGCCGAAGTACGACAGCCCGTTGAACAGCGAGTAGACGTAGGGGGAGCTGAGCGCGGCCTGGGTGCTGGCGGCGCCTGCGACCAGGGGGATCTTCGCGGAGGAGAGCACCGAGACGGTCTGGTCGATCTCGGCCAGGGTCCCCTCGATGACGGCCGATGCGTGAGCGGTGACCATCTGGTTGGCGCAGTCGGTGGCAGCGGCCGGGTCCTGCCGAGCCTGGCAGACCTTGACGGTGATCGGGTGGCCGGCAATGCCGCCCAGGTAGTCGTTGGCGTACGCCGCTGCCGCTTGAGCGCCCTTGTACTCGTCGGACTCGTCGATCGCTGCGCCCTGGCCGTCGCTGATCACCCCGATGGTGATCGGCGTGCCGGTGGCCTTCTTCGGGGTGCCGAAGGCGGCGCTGTCCGCTGCCGGCGATGCGCTCGCGGGCGCCGTGCTGTCGGTGTTGCTGTTGCTGCTGTCGTTGCTGCCCGAGCCGCATGCGGCCAGCGTCAGAGCCAGGGCTGCCGGAAGCGCGATGCCCAGCGCCCGACGGCCGGATCCGGAAACGTGCATGGTTTCTCCTAGGGAGGAAGACCGGCCGAGCAAAGTGAACAGCCGTGTCAGATACGTAATACCGGTGATCCTGACATGACGTACGTCACGCCGCAAGGGGGTGAGTCAGGTTGGGTCGACTTTGACTCCACTCGCCCTGATTTCTGGGCGCCTCGAGGGGCGTAGCAGCCGACCTCGGGCCTGGGATGGCCCGCCCGGAGGCGGACACTAGTGTCAGTAAATGTCTTTCGCGCAGGGTTGGTCAGGCGACGAGCGCGGTGTAGCGCCAGTCGAGCACCGGCGCGGGATCGGTGTCCGCACGATGCGCCGCGACGAGGCAACGCAGGTGGAGGGCGCTGCCCTGACGAAGAGGCGTGTGACCCAGCACCTCGATGTGGCTGGTGAGTGTGTCGTTCTCGCGTACCGGGCCGGTGTGGTCACAGGACTCCCAGCCGAGGATGGTGACGAGATCGGGCAGCGCTCGGGTGGTCTGGGCCAGGGCGAGGCCGATGGTGTGGCCGCCGTAGACGAGACGCGACCCGCCGACCCGCTCGTCGTGATGTACGGCAGCGATGTTCAGCGACAGACGCGCGAGCTCGGGGGCCGAGGAGACGACGTCGCCCGAGGTCGCGAAGGAACGCCCGACGAGATCGACCGCTCGGGTCGCACTCGCGGTGCTGCGGCGGTAGGCCGCCAGGTCCCACTCCTGCGGCATGGCCCACTCGGCTCGCTCCCCGGTGGGGACGCCGATCGCGGTGAGATCCTGATCGCGCCGCCCGCGGCTCGGGTCGGCGTCGGGCCCGACGGGCAACATCGCGCAGCGATGGAAGTCGAGCACGGTGCGGCCATGCTGATCGGAGGTGGTCATGTGCAGGGCGGCGAGGCCGGTGGCCGCGCGGCCAGGCTTCGGGGCGTTGTCTCGCAGGCCCTCGACGGTGGTGCGCGTCGTCAGGGTGTCGCCGATATGGGGGAACCTGCGGAAGCGCAGGCCCCGATAGAACAGGTTGGCCTTGACGTGATGCGTGGCGAGCGTCGACTGCCCGATGGCGAGGTCCCAGACCAGGCTCGGGCTGGCGAGCGGAGTCGGCGCACCGGTCACCAGCCGCGACAGCCCGTGATCGAGGGGGAGACGCAGGCGATCCCCGAGGATCGCGCGGTGGCTGGCGGCGAGCCCGTCGGTCAAGGTCACCGCCGGAGCCGTGTCGAAGGTCATGCCGACCTCGAGCTCGTCGAAGTACGGTCCTCCTACGGCTGTCGACATCTGCTGGCCCTCCCTCTCTGCGGATGGCGCGGTGGTAGATCATATGGACATAGCTGTCATATTACTGCGAACCGACGCGATCTTTGAGCCTACACGGCTTGACCACGAGTGTCAGATCAAGCACGATCAAAGAATGAGCACCCTGACCGCCGAAGAGTCGTATCTGGTCCGCACCGTGCGTGACTTCGTCAACCGCGACGTGAAGCCGACCGTCCGTGAGATCGAGCACGAGAACGCATACCCCGAGAAGTGGATCGACCAGATGAAGCAGCTCGGGATCTACGGGCTCGCGATCAGCGAGGAGTACGGCGGCAGCCCCGTGTCGACGCCGTGCTACGTGCAGGTCACCGAGGAGCTTGCCCGTGGCTGGATGAGCCTGGCCGGAGCGATGGGCGGTCACACCGTCGTCGCCAAGCTCATCGGGCTGTTCGGTACCGAGGAGCAGAAGCAGCGCTACCTGCCGCGGATGGCCACCGGTGAGCTGCGCGCCACGATGGCCCTCACCGAGCCCGGGGGTGGCTCCGACCTGCAGGCGATGACCACGACTGCGCGCCACGATGGCGACGACCTGGTCATCTCCGGCGCGAAGACCTGGATCAGCAACGCCCGGCGCTCGGGTCTGATCGCGCTGCTCTGCAAGACCGATCCGACCGCGGAGCCCAAGCACAGGGGCATCTCGATCGTGCTGGTCACGCACGGTCCCGGGCTCACCGTCTCGCGCGACCTGCCGAAGCTCGGCTACAAGGGCGTGGAGTCCTGCGAGATTGCCTTCGACAACTACCGGATCCTGGCCTCGGCTGTGCTCGGAGGTGTCGAGGGCCACGGGTTCGGTCAGATGATGAAGGGTCTGGAGACCGGACGCATTCAGGTGGCAGCGCGCGCACTCGGCGTGGCGACGGCGGCCCTCGACGACGCCCTCGACTACGCCCAGCAGCGGAAGACCTTCGGCAAGCCGATCTACCAGCACCAGTCCATCGGAAACTACCTCGCGGACATGGCCACCAAGCTGACGGCTGCACGGCAGCTCACCCGCTACGCCGCCGAGCGGGCGGACGCCGGCGAGCGGTGCGACATGGAGGCCGGCATGGCGAAGCTCTTCGCCTCGGAGGTGGCGATGGAGATCGCTCTGAACGCGGTGCGCATCCATGGCGGCTACGGCTACTCGACCGAGTACGACGTCGAGCGCTACTTCCGCGACGCGCCCCTGATGATCGTGGGCGAGGGCACCAACGAGATCCAGCGCAACGTGATCGTCAACCAGTTGGTGGCGCGCGGCGGGCTGTGAGGTCGAGCGGCGTCACAGGCCCTCGACGGACGATGCCGGCAGGATGAAGATGCCGGATGCCTCCACGGTGACGCCGCCATCGTCGGCGATGTGGCCCTGAGCGAAGACCTTGCGGCCCTCGGCCCGGTCGATCCGGGCCGCGGTGTGCAGACGACCGAGGGGGGTGGGGCGCCGATAGCGGAGAGTCAGCGTGCCGGTCATGCCCCAGTGTCCGGCCGCGTGGACCGCCTCGCCCAGCACGTGGTCGAGGATCAGCGCTGAGACGCCGCCGTGGACCAGCCCCGGCGGCCCCTCGTAGGCCGCGCCCACCTCGAAGTCGGCCGCGACCTCGCAGTCGGCCAGGTGTCGTAGGTCGATCGGGGGAGCGATCGGATTCCGTACGCCGGTGACGGGGCTGGCCCAGCCCCGCTGCACGCCGGTGATCGCGGTCTGGACGCCGTAGGACGCCTCGATCTGACGGGCGCTCAGGCGACCGGCGATCTGTTCGAGGGCCACCGTCGCCTCGGCGATGGTGGCCTCGTCGACCTGGGTCCGGATGGCGGCATCGATCAGTTGGCGGACGCTTCTGGCGAGGGGCGCGTAGAGGGCCTCCTGTCGGGTGATCTCGGCCGTGTCGAGCGCCCTGTCGTCGAGTTGTCCCGTCATAGTGGGATCATATCTGACAGCAGTGTCAATTTTCAGACAGGACCCGCGATGCCAGCCGACTACGACCACCTGCTCCGCCTCGCCGCGAGGCGGCACAGCTGCCGCGCCTTCACGGGGCGCGTCGTGCCGCGCGTCGAGATCGAGCGGATGCTGACGTTGGCCCAGCACGCCGCGTCCTGGTGCAACACCCAGCCGTGGCAGGTGGCCGTGACCAGTGGACCTACGACGACCGCGCTCGCGGACCGCCTCACCGCGGCGGCGCTCGCGGGCGAGCGTCGTTCCGACCTGCCAAGGCCTGCGGCGTACACGGGCATCTATCGGGACCGGCGGCGCGAGGCGGGCCACGGGCTCTATGCCGGACTCGGCATCGACCGCGCGGACGGTGAGGCGCGCACCCGCCAGGCGCTGGAGAACTTCCGCTTCTTCGGAGCTCCGCACACCGCGATCGTCACCACCGAT
Source organism: Nocardioides sp. BP30 (assembly GCF_029873215.1). Lineage (NCBI taxonomy): Bacteria > Bacillati > Actinomycetota > Actinomycetes > Propionibacteriales > Nocardioidaceae > Nocardioides > Nocardioides lacus. The sequence continues at coordinate 2,067,164 of NZ_CP123620.1, forward strand.
CGCGATCTTGGCACCTATGGTGCGGTCGACTGCGGTGCCTACGTCGCCGCCCTGCTGCTGGCCGCCGAGAGCCTCGGGCTCGGGGCCATCGCGCAAGCGGCGATCGCCACCGTCTCCGACGCCGTACGCGAATTCCTGGAGCTGCCCGAGTCCCGGCTGGTGGTGTGCGCTGTCTCGTTCGGGTACGCCGACGAGGAGCACCCGGCCAACCGCTTCCGCGTGGGGCGGGCGGCCCTGGATCAGGTCGTCACCTGGGTATGAGCCTCAGCGGCCCTGCCACACCGGAAGGCGCTTCTCGGCGAAGGCGCGGGGCCCCTCCTTGGCGTCCGCGGACCGGGCGATCATCGGCAGGAGCTCCGCGGTCAGGTCCCAGCCGGCCTGCTCGTCGGGGCGCTCACCGTCGGGAAGCTGCCCGAGTGCGATCTGCTTGTGGGCCTGGACGGCGAGAGGCGCGTTGGCGGCGATCGACGTCGCGAGCTGGAGGGCGGCCTCGAGGACCTGGCCGGCCGGTACCACGCGGTTGACCAGGTGCAGGGCGAGGGCCGTGTCGGCGTCGATCGCCTCGCCGGTCAGCAGCATCTCCATGGCGACCGTCGGGGGCAGCTTGGCCATCAGCCGGAAGGCACCGCCCGCACCGGCGACGAGGCCACGCTTGACCTCGGGTAGCCCGAACGTCGCCGTGTCTGCGGCCACGACCAGGTCGCTCGCGAGCATGAGCTCGGTGCCGCCGCCCAGAGCCGGGCCGTTCACGGCAGCGATGGTGGGCTTGCTGATCGCATGGCCGACGTAGCCGGCCAGACCCCACTTCTCACGTCCCTCGGGGATGATGCGCTCACCCCGGCTGAGCGCCTTGAGGTCTGCGCCGGCGCAGAAGGCCTTGTCGCCGGCGCCGGTGAGGACGACGACGCGCACGGCCGGGTCCTGCTCGGCTTGCGTCAGCGCGTCGCCGACGACGAGGCACATCTCCTCGTTGACGGCGTTGCGGGCCTCGGGTCGGTTGAGGGTGATGATCATGACGCTGCCGCGGACCTCGGTCAACGCGGGCGGGGCGGTGTCGGTGGAGACAGTGGTCATCGAGGTGCTCAGTCGCTCGAGGGGAGCGGCTTGGCGCTCTTGATCTCGAGCAGCACGCCGTCGAGCGCGAGCGCGCCCGCGCCGGCCCTCGTCACGAGCGCCTCGATGGTGTCATCGGCATCGACGTACCGCTTGCCGAGCACTGTCCCGCCGGCGGCGGCGTCGTCCAGCGCGAGACCGTCGGCGGGCGTGCTGCCGAGCTCGATCATCGGGGCCCCGCCGCACGTCAGGGTGCCCTCGGTCGCGCCGGCCTTGACGATGATCACCTGGGTGTCGCAGACCTGGCTCTGCAGGCGTGCGCCGTTCTTCAACATCGGTCGTTCCTCCATGACTGTCATGACGTTGCGCTCGCGACGATGTTCGCCACGATCTCCTTCCTCAGGATCTTGCCGGTGGTGGTGCTGGGCAGCTCGTCCAGGAAGACGATCGCGTCGGGGGTGCGGGAGCTGCGCAGGGCGGCCCGCACGTACTCGCGCAGATCCTCCGCGTCGGGCCGGCTCCCGGGCTCCGGCACGACGGTGGCGACGATCGCCTGCCCCCAGTGATCGTCGGGGACGCCGACGACCGCGACCGACCGCACGCTGGGGTGGTGGACGAGGACGTCCTCGATCTCGGCCGGAGCGATGTTCTCGCCTCCGCGGATGATGGTGTCGTCGTTGCGTCCGACGACGAAGAGGAACCCGTCGCGATCCTGGTAAGCCAGGTCGCGGGTGGGGAACCAGCCCTCGGGATCGAGCACCGATCCGGAGCCCATGTACTCGCCGGAGACCTGCGGGCCGCGTACCCAGAGCTCGCCGTGCTCGCCGACGCCCACCGGTTCGCCGTCGGCAGAGCGGATGACCGCCTCGACGCCCGGCACCGGCCGACCGATGGAGCCCAGCCGCGCCCGGACCTCGGGGTCGGCGCTCGTGAGCGCTTCGCGGTGGTCCTCGGGCCCCAGCAGGGCGATCGTCGAGCTCGTCTCGGTCAGGCCGTAGGCGTTGACGAACCCGACGTTGTCGAAGGAGACCAACGCCGCCTCGAGTGTCGGGCGGGGCATCCGTGCGCCGCCGTAGGAGAGCGAGCGCAGGCTCGGCAGCTCGGCGGAGGCACCGCGCAGCAGCTGCACGATGCGCTCGAGCATCGTCGGGACCACCATCGCGGAGGTGACCCTCTCGCGGCGGGCCAGGGCGAGCCACTCGGCGGCGTCGAAGTGAGGGAGGTAGACCATCCGGCGCCCGGCGTAGAGGTTGGTGAGGATGGTGCCCACGCCGGCCACGTGGTAGGGCGGCACGCTGATCAGCGCGGCATCGCTCTCCTCCGCCGAACCGAAGTCGACGGTGCCCATCACATAGCTGAGCAGGTGGCTGTGGCGCAGGATCACGCCCTTGGGGGCGGAGGTGGTTCCACTGGTGAAGAGGACGACCGCTGGTGCGTCGGGATCGACCTCGACCGGCGGCAGCACATCGGTGCGGGCGCGGGCCGCGGCGAGGAGCTCGTCCGTCGCGATCACGGGTGCCGTGAGGCCCGTCAGCGGAGCGGTGACGTCGGGGTCGACGACGACGATGGCACCGTCGACCCGGTTGATCAGCTCGCTGAGCTGACGGGCGCCGAGACGATAGTTGAGCGGGGTGAAGGGCAGGCCGGCGTGCGCGGCGCCGAAGAGCAGCACCGGCAACCCCAGTCCGGAGTGGCCGAGGAAGACCACGTGACGGGCCTCCGTTGCTTGGAGCTCGCTCCCGACAGCGGCGACGAGCGCGCCGAGCTCGTCGTACCTGTAGGTCTGTCCGTCGACGGTCAGGGCACCGCGATCGGCGTGGGCCGACGAGGTCATGTCGAGGATCAAAGAGATGGTCATGGTGTCTGCGGCTCCCGCTGCACTCGTCGTTGCTTGGCGCTGACTGTAATTGCATTTCTGACGCTATGTCTATGAGTTGCTTGCCGCAATCAGGCGCAAGTGCCAGGCTGTGGTCCGTGGTATCTGACAACTGAGGATATCTATGATGTAAGCGGCGTCACAACCGTAGCCGTCCCGAGGAGTGTGCTGTGCCGAGTGTTCCCCAGGAGGTCACGTGAGTGCCCTCAGCTACCTCTACGTGCCGGGCGACACTCCGGCTCGCTTCGCCAAGGCCGAGGCCTCGGGTGCATCGGCGATCGTGTTCGACCTCGAGGACGCCGTGACCCCGGCCGCCAAGGAAGCGGCCCGCGCCCAGGTCGCGGAGCACCTCTCCGGCCGTCGCCCCGCCGGGGTGGAGGCCTGGGTGCGACTCAATGCGGACGAGCTGATGGCCCGCGACGTCGACGCCGTGGTGGGCCCTGCGCTGACGGGCGTCATCCCGGCGAAGACCGCGACCCGGCACGACGTCTCGAGGCTCGACGATCTCCTGGGTCAAGCAGAGGCGCGATGCGGCCTCGCCAGGGGGCGCATCGCCGTCGCGCCGCTGGTCGAGTCCGGTCTGGGACTGGCCAACATCTTCGACATCGCCCAGGGGCCGCGGGTCACGACGCTGCACCTGGGCGAGATCGACCTCGCAGCCGATCTCGGCCTCGAGCCCGGCGCCGACGAGACCGAGCTCCTCTTCGCCCGCAGTCAAGCAGTCGTCGCCTGCAGCGCCGCCGGCATCGAGAGCCCCGTCGCCCCCGTCTCGGCGCAGTTCCGCGACCTCGAGGCCTTCGCCGCCTCGACCCGGGCGCTGCGTCGGCTCGGCTTCTTCGGCCGTGCCTGCATCCATCCGGCGCAGGTAGGGGCCGTCCACGACGTCTTCACCCCGACCGCGGAACAGGCCGCCAAGGCGGCGGACATCCTGCGGCGCCTCGACGGCGGCTCCGGGGTCGCCGTCGACGCCGACGGCCGCATGATCGACGAGGCCGTCGCCCGACAGGCTCGTCGCATCCTCGCTCAGGCCGCTTCGGCCCGCTGAGCATCCCGGACCCACGTACCAGCACCGGCGGCCGACCGCGCCGCCACCGACGAAAGGCTGCACGCCATGGCATTGGCGATCACTGAGGACCACGAGGCACTCGCCCAGGTCGCGACGTCCTACCTCGAGCGCGTCGAAGCACGCGCCGCTGCGCGCGCCACCCTGGAGCAGGGCGCATCCGGCCTCCCGGACATGTGGACCACCGTCGCCCAGATGGGCTGGCTCGGCCTCCATCTCCGCGAGGAGTACGGCGGTTCCGGCTACGGCCTCGCCGAGCTGGCCGTCGTCCTCGAGGGCCTGGGACACGAGCTGGCCCCCGGCCCCTTCCTGCCGACGGTGGCCTGTTCGGCGCTCGTCGCCGCGGCAGCGTCAGTGGACGTCCGAGCGGCTCTGCTGCCCGGCCTCGCCGACGGCACACGGGTCGGTGCCGTCGGACTAGCCCCCGGTCTGACCCTGTCCGCGGACGGGCGGCTGGCGGGCGAGAGCCGGGCCGTGCTCGGGGCACCGGATGCGCACGTGCTGGGCCTCGTGGTCGGTGCGGACGTCGTGCTGATCGACACGGACACCGCCGGTGTCGCCGTGCGCCCCGACGAAGGGCTCGACAGCACGCGCAGCATCGGGACGGTCGTGCTCGACTCGGTCCCGGTCGAGGAGGACCGGGTGCTGGTGGGCGCGGCCCGTCGCGCGGTCACGATCTTCCGCATCCTCATGGCCGCCGAGGGGCTCGGCAGCATCTTCGCCTGTGTCGAGTCGGCTACCTCCTACGCCAAGGTGCGCGAGCAGTTCGGCCGCCCGATCGGCACCTTCCAAGCCGTGAAGCACCACCTGGCCAACATGCTGGTCGATGCCGAGCTGACGGCCGCGGCCACCTGGGATGCGGCCCGCTCCATCGACCTCGACGAGGCCTGGTTCGCCGCCGCTGTCGCGGCCACCCACACCGTCCGTGCCCAGGTGCAGACCGCCCGGCTCAACATTCAGCTCCACGGCGGCATCGGCTTCACCTGGGAGCACGATGCGCACCTGTACCTTCGTCGTGCCGAGACGGTCGCCGCGCTGCTGCGCGATGGGCGCGACCCGGTCGCCGACGTGGTGGAGGCACACCGGACCGGCACGAACCATGGCGCTCTGTTCGAGCTTCCGGCGGAGTCGGAGTCGTACCGCGCCGAGGCGCGCGTGGCTGCCGCGAAGGCCCGGAGCCTTGCCGAGGAGGAGCGTCGGAGCTTCCTCGTGGACAGTGGTTACCTGGTCCCGCACTGGCGCGCGCCCTGGGGGCGTGGCGCCGGCGTCGTCGAGCAGCTCGTGATCGAGGAAGAGTTCGCGGGCATCGACATCCCCGACACCGGCATCTCCGGCTGGATCAGCCTGACCATCTCGCAGGAGGGCACCGAGGAGCAGCAGGCGCGCTGGATCGACGACGTCCTGCGAGGTCGCACCAACTGGTGCCAGCTCTTCAGCGAGCCGGACGCCGGCTCGGACGCGGCAGCGGTCCGCACGGCCGGCAGACGCGTCGACGGTGGCTGGATCGTCAACGGCCAGAAGGTCTGGACGAGTACGGCGGCCAGCTGCCAGTGGGGGCTCGCCACGGTCCGCACCGACCCGACGGCGGCCAAGCACGCCGGCGTCACGATGATGGCGATCGACATGGGCCACCCCGGCGTCGAGGTCCGGCCGCTGCGCGAGCTCAACGGCGACGCGCTCTTCAACGAGGTCTTTCTCACCGACGTCTTCGTGCCCGACGCCGACGTCGTGGGCGATGAGGGTGCCGGGTGGAAGGTCGCGCGGGCGACCCTCGGCAACGAGCGCTTCTCGATCGGCGGCGGCAGCGGCTCGATCGCCTACCGGGTCGATGATCTGATGGAGCTGCTCGACAAGACCGCAGGCCTGCCGGCCTACGCCGAGCACGAGGTGGGTCTCGTGCTGGTGGAGGCGCACACGCTCCGCCTGCTCAATCTGCGCCAGGCCTCGCGCGCCCTCGCGGGCGTGCGCGGCGGCCCGGAGGCCAACATCACCAAGCTGGTGAAGGCGGAGCACTCCCAGCGGCTGACCAACCTGGCCATGCATCTGGCAGGCACGGCCGCCGTCACCGGCCACCGGCCCGAGGTCACGAACGAGTATCTGTTCTCGCGGTGCCTGACGATCGCCGGCGGCACCTCGGAGATCATGCGCAACACGATCGCCGAGCGGCTGTTGGGTCTTCCGCGCGACCCGCTCGCCCGATGAGCGAGATGAGCGAGATGAGCGAGATGAGCGCCGTGGGCCTCGCCGGGACCGCTGCCGCGCCTGCCGCGCTGCCACTCGCCGGGCTCACCGTCGTCAGCCTCGAGCAGGCGGTGGCTGCGCCGTACGCCACCCGCCAGCTCGCCGACCTCGGTGCCCGCGTGATCAAGATCGAGCGGCCCGACGGAGGCGACTTCGCGCGCGGCTACGACGACACGGTGCATGGGGAGTCGAGCTACTTCGTGTGGCTCAACCGGTCGAAGGAGTCGTTGTCCCTCGATCTGAAGTCGCTGGAGGGCCGCCGGATCCTTCGGGAGCTGCTCGACGAGGCTGACGTCTTCGTCCAGAACCTGGGTCCGGGCGCCACCGCCCGGATGGGCCTGGCGGCGGCGGACCTGGCCCGGACCCATCCGCGGTTGATCGTGTGTGACATCTCCGGCTACGGGCTCGACGGCCCGTGGCGGGACCGCAAGGCCTACGACCTGCTGGTGCAGGCGGAGGCCGGCCTGCTGTCGGTCACCGGTTCGGAGGAGGAGGTCGCGAAGGCCGGCATCTCGGTGGCGGACATCGCGGCGGGCAGCTTCGCCTACTCCGGCATCCTCGCGGCGCTCTACACGCGGACGACGACGGGGCGCGCACCGGCTGTGTCGGTCTCGCTCTTCGAGGCCCTCGTGGAGTGGATGGGGTCGCCCGCCTACTACACGCGGTACGGCGGCAGCAGCCCGCGCCGCACGGGCGCGCGGCACGCCACGATCGCACCCTATGGACCCTTCGCCGCGAGTGACGGGGAGTCGGTGCTGCTCGCCGTCCAGAACCAGCGGGAGTGGCTGCGCCTGTGTGCCGAGGTCCTCGAGGTCGCCGACCTCGCCGGTGAAGCGCGTTTCGCGCGCAATCCGGACCGGGTCGCCCATCGTGAGGAACTCGAGGCGATCATCGCCGCGCGTACGGCGGAGTTCACGGCCGACGAGCTGGAGAAGCGGCTGGAGGCTGCAGGCATCGCCCACGCGCGCATGAACACGATGGACGAGCTGTGGGCCCATCCCGTCCTGGCCGGCCGCAAGCGGTGGCGGGAGGTGGACACGCCGGGCGGCGAGGTCGACGCGTTGCTGCCGCCGGCGACGCTGTCCGGCGTGGAGCCGAGGATGGCGGCGGTGCCGAGCGCCGGCGCTCACAGCGAGACGATCCTCGCCGCGTTGGGCCGGACGCCGGCCGAGATCGCGGAGCTACGGGAGGCGGGGGTCATCTGACCCCCGCCCCGCGGGTCACTTGGGCTGGAAGCGCAGCGCACCGTCGATGCGGATGACCTCGCCGTTGAGGTAGTCGTTCTCGGCGATGTGGGCGACGAGCGCGGCATACTCCGCCGGGCTGCCCATCCGGTTCGGGAACGGCACGGCGGAGCCCCAGAACTTCTCCGCCTCCTCGCGCTCCATCTTGAACGCCGGTGTGAAGAACGTGCCGGGAGCGATCGCCATCACCCGGATCCCGAGCTTGGACAGGTCGCGCGCTGCCGGGACCGTCAGTCCGACGACCCCGCCCTTCGCCGCGGAGTAGGCCGTCTGCCCGATCTGGCCCTCGAAGGCGGCGATGCTGGCGGTGTTGATGACGACGCCTCGGCAGCCGCCGGCGTCCGGCTCGTTCTTCGCCATCTCGGCCGCACCGAGCCGCAGCACGTTGAACGTGCCGTTGAGGAACAGGTTGATGTACCACTGGAACTGGTCGAAGGGTGCGGGCTCGCCGTCGCGGCCCACCACCCGGGACGCGCCCGCGCCGCCGCCGTGGGCGTTGACCAGGACCCGCAGCGGTGCCCGCTCGGATGCGGCCCGGAGAGCGTCCTTGACGCTCGCCTCGTCCAAGACGTCGGTGCGGACGTAGGTCACGTCGCCACCGAGCTCGGCTGCCAGCGCCTTACCGCCGTCGTCGTTCAGATCGGCGATCACCACCGCCGCGCCGAGGCCGGCCAGCTTGCGGACGGTGGCCTCGCCCAGGCCCCCTGCGCCTCCGGTCACGACCGCCGATGCCTGGCTGATGTCCATGTCCTGTGTCCTCTCGTATCCCGTCGGGAGGGGGTGTCCCCGCCCGCACGTAAACATGACACAGGCGTCAGATTGAATCAAGAGAACCGGGCATGATGCGAAGGGGGAACGGAGCTCGCTTCATCCATGCGGAGAACGAAGTGTCAGATGACGTGGCTGAAGAACCCGCGCTTGAGGCATGCGACGAGGAGGTCGATGATCTCCTCCTCGGTGGCGTCCGGTGCCATCTCGCGCAGTGCCTCGGGCAGTCGGGTGATCACCGCGCGGAAGATCAGCGCTCCACAGACCGGGTCGAACGGGTAGCTGCGCTGCACCGGCGTGAGGGCCGCTTCGAGTGCCAGGTCCATGGTCGCCTGGGCGTGCGCGCCGACGGCGATGACGAGTTCGTCGTCCGTCGTGCGCTCGGTCCATACGTCGATGGATCCGCTGTAGGTCGCCATGTAGGCCATGAAGTCGTGGAGCCAGGCGCGGAGGTCGGCGTCGTCGTCGGCGGTCAGATCGATCTGCCGGATGCGGTCGGCAAGCGCGTGTGCCTTGGCGGCCGCCTCCACTGTCACGACGACGAGAAGATCCTGCTTCTCGCTGAAGTACTTGTAGAAGGTGCCGCGCGCGAAGCCGGCCGCGGCGACGATGTCGTCCACGCTGGTACGGAAGTAGCCCTTGCTCGCGAACTGCGCCGCGCCGGCGTCGACCAGACTCCGCACGGTGGTGGCGGCGCGCTTGCTCAGCCCGCGGCCGCGTTCCTCGATCGAGAGCCCTTGGGTCGAGGGCGCCGGGGGAGGCTCGATGGGACTGGATCCGACAGCGCGATGGGCGAGGCTGGTGAGCACGGGATCCGGCGTCTGGGGGAAGACGAGCTGCTGGAGGAACAGGGAGAGATTGGAGATCATGACCTCGGGGTCGACGTCATAGATCCGACCGGTGTGCTGGAAGAGATTGAGCCGGTGGACCAGAGCGCTCACGATGGTCGCGGCCGTCACGGGATCGATCCCGTCGACGGATGCCTCCTCCAGACGCGCTGCCAGTCGCTTGTTGTACTCGGTGATGAACCCGAGGACCTCGGGGCGGACCTCGTCGTCGACCGACGCGACGACTGCCCATTGGACGAACATGGTGTTGTACTTCTCGAAGACCCAGCTCCACTCGCCGAGCCACCAGTGCAGATTGTCCAGACCGATGTCGGTGGGCCCCAGCTGGCCGATCCGGCGCGCGACCCGGATCAACGCCGCTGCGCACTCGTTGAGGAGCTCGACGAAGATCTCGTCCTTGCCGGGGAAGTACTGGTACAGCGTGGCGCGGGAGACGTCGGCAGCCTTGGCGATCGCATCGACCGAGGTGTTGAAGAAGCCCTGGTCGGCGAAGAGCCGGAGCGAGACGTCGACGATCTTACGGCGCGTATCGGCCCCACGGCGGCCGACCTCGGGGCTCGACGGGCCGTAGCTGGAGCGGCGTACGATCGTGTTATCTGACATAGCTGACCAGCATAGGCGCAGTCTGCGCCGATCGCGCAGAAGCGCGGTGTGGCCCGCGTCATGCAGCGGCAGTCTCCGGGATGAGGAAGTCAGCGGAGCCGCTGATGGCGACGGCGCCAGTCTGACGCCTACAGGTGAGCGCGACGGTGATCAGACGGCCGCCGTCGGGTTGCTGCACGACCTTCTCGATCACGCCCTCGCAGGTGAGGACGTCGTCGGGCCACACCTGCTCGCGGAATCGGACCTGGAAGCGGCGCAGGTGCTCGGCTCCGAGCCAGTCGGTCGCGAAGGTCGCCACGAGAGCGGACTGGTGCATGCCCTGCGAGAAGACCGACGGGTTGCCGGCGGCCCGTGCCATCGTGTCGTCGTAGTGCATCGGATTGAGATCGCCCGACGCTCCCGAGTAGCGGACGAACATCTGGCGGGTCAGCGGACCGAAGTCACGCGGCGTGGCGGTGGTGCCCGGTGCGAGGTCCACGATCTGCTCGGTCACGAGGCGTCTCCTTTCGGGGCCGTCTGGATGAAGGTCGCGCGAGCTTCGGCGACCAGGTCGCCGGCGGCGTTGCGGAATTCGGTGACGACGACCGCGAAGTGCATCTCGCCGCCGCGCTTGCCCGGCTTGGCATAGCGGTCGACCAGGCGCTCCTGGGCGATCAGGCGGTCGCCTGCGCGGGGGAGAGCTCCGTGGAAGAGGTATTCCTGCTCACCGTGGAGCAGACGCCGCCGGTCGAAGCCCACCGTCACGCGGCTCCCGGGCGGTGCCCATGTCGTCGCGGTGGTGAGGAAGGTGGGCGGGATGATCGCCGCCGGCCCCTGATAGGCCGGATTGTCGGACTGCATCGCGGCTGCGAACTCGCGGATCTTGCCGCGCTCGACGTACACCTCGAACGGGGTGCCGACGGCCCCGACCGGCGAGGCCTCGGGGTTCGTTGTCGTCATCGGATCGTGCTTCCTCTCTGATGCGCCCGGTACGCCGCCAGGTAGTCCTCGATCAGCGCGACGGCGGTGCGTGGATAGCTGTGGGCGGTCGCCGCGTCGAGTCCGTCGCGGATCAACAGGGCGGCGAGGCGATTGGTGATGAGGCTCAGGACGACTGCCGCGAGCAGTTGGTAATAGCCGATGTCACCGCTCAGCTTGCCGCCGAGCTCCTCGTAGCGCCGGATGATGCCCTCGTCGTCCGGCGTGCCGGGCTGCCGGGTGAAACCGAGGGCCTCGCACAGATAGCGCTCGAACATCAGCCACCACCCGACATCGATGTCGGGCGGTCCCGTGGTCGCACCCTCCCAATCGAAGAGTGCGGCGACGCTGAGGTCGTCGGCGAAGCTGATGTTGCCCACCCGGGCGTCGCCCCAGACCACACCCTCGACGGCGGTGGCCGGCCGCGAGTCGACCAGGAGGTCGAGGGCCTGCCGGATCAGCTCGGTTCCGACGGCGAGGTCGTCGGCGCACCACGCGTGCCAGGCGACGACGCCGTCGAGATAGCGCTCCAGGGCCGTCGTGCCCGCCGGGTCGGCAGGACCGCGGAGATAGGCGAGGTCGCCGGGGTCGTCGATCGAGTGGACGGCGACCAACGACTCGAGTGCATGGTCGTACAGCCGGGCTCTCTCGGGCGCCGACAGGCTCGTGGTCCATCCCCGCTTGTGCCAGCTGGGCACGTCGGAGGGAACGCGGCCCGCGACCCTGTCCATGAGGTAGAACGGCGCTCCCAACACCGCAGGATCGGATTCGGTCGCCACGATCTCGGGCGTCCGCACGCCGGCGTGCCGCCCCAGCCGACGCATCACCTCGGCCTGGCGCAGAGCGTCGGGGGCCACGAAGACCTGGTGGACGTCGCTCTGCAGGCGAAGCACGAGTTCGCGGCTGACAGTGCCGCTGCTGCCGTCGGTCCAGGAGGCGGTGAAGAACGCGGTGGTCCCGGAGTAGCCGGCGTCGGGGGCCGTCAGGTCCGACAGCGTGAAGTCGCTATGACCCAGTGGAGCAAGACGCGAGGGCAGCCAGGCGAGCAGTGCGTCGCGAAGGCGCGTCTCGCGGGCCGCGCGGTCAGCGTGTCCGGCCATCGGAGTCCCTTCTCTCTTCGTCGGTCCGATCGGGGGACCTACTCCCCGTAGTTGACCATGACTGTCAGAATAATGCCATGACTGATCAACGGGAAAGCGTGCGACTGGGTGCCTATGCGCTGCCGGGGCGGGTGCCCGACCCCGGCCGGGGAATCGCTCAGGCGGTGGAAGCTGAACGGCTCGGTCTCGAGACGTTGTGGCTCAGTGAGCGATGGGGGACCAAGGACTTCGGCGTACTGGCGGGCGCCTTCAGCCAGGTCACCGACCGGATACGCATCGCGGCAGGCGTCACCCACCTCCAGTCGCGTCATCCCGCGATGCTCGCATCGATGGCCATGACGGCGCAGGCGCTGTCCGGTGGTCGTCTCGTGCTCGGGGTCGGGCGTTCGGTCGATGCGATGTGGGCGGCCGTCGGCCTCCCTGCCGCGACGAATCGGTCGATCATCGACGCGGTGGACATCTTCCGTCGGCTCTGCCGGGGCGAGAAGGTGCGCTACTCCGGTCCGGCGGGCGACTTCCCCTCGCTGCGGCTCACCGACGTCCCCGACCAGTCGGTGCCGCCGGTGGTCTTCGCTGCGATCGGCCCGAAGGGACTCGCGCTGGCAGGAAGGCACTTCGACGGGGTGCTTCTGCATCCGTTCCTGACGCCCGAGGCGGTCGCCCGATCAGCGGCCGCGGTGCGCCGGGCTGCCGAGGAGGCCGACCGCGACCCCGCCGCGGTCCGGATCTATGCCACCGTCGTGACCGCCTCCGACCTGCCGTCGGAGGAGGAGGCCGCTGTGGTGGGCGCCCGTGCCGTGACGTACTACCAGATACCCGGCTTCGGCGAGCAGCTCGCGACCGTCAACGGCTGGGACCTGGGCGATCTGGAGCGACTGCGCGCGCATCCGACCCTGGCCGGCATCACGGGTGCGGCGGACTCGGTGCGCACCCGGGACGAGCTCACCCGCGCGGCCGAGGCGATCCCCGAGGCGTGGACCCGTGGTGCCGCGGCGCTGGGAAGCCCCGAGGAGTGCGCCGCCGCCTTCGAGCGCTATCGCGCCGCCGGAGCCGACGAACTGGTGCTCCATGGCAGCACGCCGGACCAGTTGGGCTGGTTGGAGAAGCTGCGTGAATGACCTTGTGCAAAGGTGACACAACTGCCAGAATCCGAAGGCGATCGGAGTCGCAGGCGGTCGGATCGAGAGGATACCCATGCACGACTTCCCAGGTGTGTACGTCGCCGGGCACTGGCGGCCGAGCGCGGGCGAGGTGCGCGAAGTCGTCTCTCCGGCGACCCTGCAGACGATCGGTCACGTCGTCGACGGCACCGCCGACGACGTCGGTGCGGCCGTAGCGGCCGCTCGCGAGGCTCTCGGCAGCAAGGAGTGGGCCGGCACCAGCGCTCGCGAGCGCGGCGAGCTTCTCGGACGACTCGCGGATGCCCTCGAGGCGCGGGCCACAGCGTTCGGCGACCTGGTCTCGGCCGAGATGGGATCGCCGCGCAGTTGGGCGAGCTTCGGCCAGGTCGGTACAGCGCTGGGCGTTCTGCGCACCTACGAACGGCTGGCCGGCGACTTCTGCTTCGAGGAGATCCGTCGCTCCGCGCTGGGCGGCGACGTCGTCGTCCGCCAGCTCCCGGTCGGTGTGGTGGGCGCGATCCTTCCGTGGAACGCGCCGCTCTTCACTGCCGCCCTCAAGCTGGCCCCCGCGCTCGCGGCCGGATGCACCGTGGTGCTCAAGCCCTCGCCTGAGGCGCCCCTGGCCATCTCGATGCTGAGCGAGCTCTTCGACGAGATCGGACTTGCACCAGGGGTGGTGAACATCGTGCCGGGAGCGGTCGCGACAGGCGAAGCGCTCGTGGCCGACCCGGGCGTCGACAAGATCAGCTTCACCGGGTCCACAGCGGCCGGCAAGCGGATCGCCGCCACCTGCGCGGCCGACGTCCGCCGGGTGACACTCGAACTGGGTGGCAAGTCCGCGGCGATCGTGCTCGACGACGTGAAGCTCGACCGACGCACGGTCTCGGGCCTGCTTGCCGGGGTGATGTCCAACAACGGGCAGGTCTGCGTCGCGCAGACGCGGATCCTCGCGCCCCGCTCACGCTACGACGAGATCGTCGAGGAGCTCGCGCAGGCGGCGGACCGGCTCGTCGTGGGCGACCCGTCGGACCCCGCGACCCAGGTCGGGCCGGTCATCTCCGCGGAGGCACGCTCGCGGATCACCGACCAGATCGCCGAGGCCGTCGAGGCAGGCGCTCGCGTGGTCACGGCGACGGGCGGCGAGCCCGGGCCGGGTTGGTACGTGCGTCCGACAGTGCTCGCCGACGTCGACAACGACATGCGGCTCGCCCGCCAGGAGCTCTTCGGGCCGGTCGCCGCCGTCATCGCCTACGACACCGTCGAGGAGGCGATCACGATGGCCAACGACTCCGATTACGGACTGGCCGGGGCCGTCTGGTCCGCCGACCCGGACCGCGGCTACGAGGTGGCCGCGCAGTTGCGGGTGGGCTCGGTCTCGGTCAACTCCTCGGCACCGCTCGACTTCGGCAGCCCGTTCGGCGGCTTCAAGCAGTCCGGCACCGGCCGGGAGGGCGGACCGGAGGCGATCGCCTCCTTCGTGGAGCCCCAGACCATCATCCGCTGAGAGGAAGACATCACATGCAGACCCAGGCAGCAGTCCTGTGGGAGCGCAACACTCCCTGGTCGGTCGAGACCATCGAGCTCGATCCGCCCAAGGCGGAGGAGGTGCTCGTCGAGCTGCACGCCTCGGGCATGTGCCACTCCGACGAGCACATCGTGACCGGTGACATGCCGTTCAGCCTGCCCTGCATCGGGGGGCACGAGGGCGCCGGCGTCGTTCTCGAGGTGGGGGAGCACGTCTCGTGGCTCAAGCCGGGGGACCACGTCGTCTTCGGGTTCATGCCGTCGTGCGGGCGCTGTCCCGCCTGCGCCAGCGGGCACCAGAGCCTGTGTGACCTCGGTGCGAAGATCTACTCCGGCCGGCAGATCTACGACGACACCGCGCGCCATCACGTCAAGGGCCAGGACCTCGCCCTCGCCTGTGGCATCGGCTCCTTCTCCCACCACACCGTCGTGCACGAGGCCAGCTGCATCAAGATCGAGCCTCATCACCCGCTCGATCGCGCGTGCCTGCTCGGCTGTGGCTTCGTGACCGGCTGGGGCTCGGCTGTGTATGCCGCCGACGTACGCCCCGGCGACAACGTCGTCGTCGCCGGTGTCGGGGGCATCGGAGCAGCCGCCGTACAGGGTGCCCGGCTCGCCGGAGCCCGCACGATCACGGCGATCGATCCCTCGCAGTTCAAGCGCGAGCAGGCCCTCAAGATGGGGGCGACCCATGTCGCGGGCTCGTGGGAGGAGGCGCAGGAGGTCGTCGCCGAGGCCACCTGGCATCGAGGCGCCGACAAGTTCATCTGCGCGCTCGGCGTGGGACAGGGGGAGCTGATCGCGAAGGCGCTGGCGATGACGGCCAAGCTCGGCCGGCTGGTGGTGACCAACATCCACCCGATGGCGGAGAAGTCGATCTCGGTGAGCCTGATGGATCTCACCCTGATGGAGAAGCAGATCGTCGGCACGCTCTACGGGTCGGCCAATCCGCGCTACGACATCCCGCGCCTGCTCGAGCTCACCAGCGCCGGCGACGTCGACCTCGACGCGATGGTCACGCGGACCTATCCGCTCGCCGGCATCAACGACGGGTACGACGACATGCGCGCGAGCCGCAACGTCCGCGGCGTGCTGCGCTACCCGGCCGCTGAGAGGGCCTCCGTGTGAGCACGGCGGCGGGCCCGCTGGCCGGCCTCCGGGTGCTGGAGTTCGCCGGCATCGGCCCGGGTCCCTTCGCCTGCCTCATGTTGGCGGAGCTGGGAGCAGAGGTGATCCGGATCGACCGGCCCGCCGCGGTGGGCTCGCCCGCACGCTCCGTCCTGGGGCGCAGCCGCTCCCACCTCGCTGTCGACCTCAAGTCCGCTCCGGGCCGCGACGTCGTGCTCCGACTCCTGCGCGACATCGACGTCGTCGTCGAGGGCAACCGGCCGGGGGTCATGGAGCGGCTCGGACTCGGCCCCGACGAGTGTCTGGCGGTCAGCCCCGGTCTCGTCTACGGCCGGATGACGGGATGGGGGCAGGAGGGGCCGCTCGCCCCACGTGCGGGCCACGACATCACCTACGCCGCACTGACCGGCGCCCTGCATGCCACCGGCGGCGCCGAGAAGCCGCGCACCGCGCTCAACCTCGTCGCCGACTTCGGGGGAGGCGCGATGTTCCTCGTGGCCGGCATCCTCGCGGCGCTCCACGAGCGGACCAGGTCGGGTCGGGGACAGGTCGTCGACGCGGCCATGGTCGACGGCGTCTCCTCGCTGATGACGATGGTCTACGGCAACCACGCCGTCGGGCGCTGGGAGGACCGCCGCGAGGCCAACCTGCTCGACGGCGGGACGCCCTACTACGACACCTATGCCTGCGCGGACGGCCGGTTCGTCGCGGTCGGTGCGATCGAGCCCCAGTTCTTCGCCGAGCTGATGAGGCGCACCCGCCTCGACTTCGTGCAGCACGACCGTGCCGCCTGGCCTGCCATGCGCGCCGCCCTGACGCGCACGTTCCTCACCAGGACACGTGACGAATGGGCTGCGATCTTCGAAGGCGTCGACGCGTGCGTCGCGCCGGTGCTCAGCCTCGCCGAAGCGCCGCACCACCCCCAGCTGGCCGAGCGCAGCACCTTCGTGCCGTACGCCGAGGGCCGCCTGCCCAGGATCGCGCCACGCTTCTCCCGTACGCCCGGCCTCGCGCCGGGTGCGACCCACGCGGCAGGGGAGGACTCCGTGGCCGTGCTCCGAGGCGGTGGATTCACCGAGGACGAGGTGCGCCGGCTCATCGCCGCCGGCGTCGTCGCCGTCACCGAGGAGGCAGGAGTCTGATGGACCTCTCGGTCTGGGCCGCGCAGCAGCCCGACAAGGCGGCCGTCGTCGACGAGACCGGGGCCCGGCTGACCTACGCCGAGCTCGAGGCGGCCTCCAATCGGATCGCCCACCATCTCCGTCGGCTCGGCCTGCGCCGAGGCGACCACGTCGCGATCGCCTCGGAGAACCGGCTCGACCTCTTCCCCATCCTCTGGGCCGCGCAGCGCACGGGCCTCCTCTACACCATGGTCAACTGGCATCTGACGGCCGACGAGGCGAGCTACGTGGTGACGAACTGCGAGGCGACCGTGCTCCTCGTCAGCGCCACCCTCCGCGAGCTCGCGGCCGACCTGCCCGCCGTTCCGCACCGGCTCAGCTTCGGTGGTTCGCTGCCGGGATTCGATGCCCTGGAGCCGGCGGTCAGCGGCTTGCCCGAGACTCCGGTCGAGGCGCAGTCCGAGGGCAGTCCGATGCTCTACAGCTCGGGCACGACGGGGCGCCCCAAGGGCATCCTGCCGGCTACGCAGGAGGTGCCGTTCGGCACCGGGTTGCGCTTCGACCACCTGATGCAGGACAGCTTCGGCTTCGACTCCTCGACGATCTACCTCAGCCCGGGGCCGCTTTACCATGCCGCTCCGCTGGGGTGGAGCTTGGGCGCGATCCGCGCCGGCGGCACCACGGTGTTCACCGACCGCTTCGATGCCGAGTTGGTGCTGGCTCTCGTCGAGAGACACCGGGTCACACACGCGCAGTTCGTGCCGACCATGTTCGTCCGGATGCTCAAGCTCCCCACCGAGGTGCGGGGCCGCTACGACCTCGCCAGCCTCCGCCTGGTGATCCATGCCGCGGCACCGTGTCCGGTGGAGGTCAAGCGAGCGATGATCGCCTGGGTCGGGCCCATCCTGACGGAGTTCTACTCCGGCAGCGAGGGCAACTGCTTCTTCATGATCGACTCCGCGGAGTGGCTCGTGCATCCCGGCTCGGTCGGGCGGCCCGCGGTGGGGCACGTCCACATCTGCGACCCCGGCGGCCGCGAGCTACCACCCGGGGAGATCGGTGAGGTGTGGTTCGACGGTATGCCGCCCTTCGCCTATCACGGCGACCGGGAGAAGACGCGCGCCGCCTACGACGAGCGTGGGTGGTCGACGCTCGGCGATCTCGGCCACGTCGACGAGGAGGGCTTCCTCTATCTCTCCGACCGGCGGACGGATCTGATCGTCTCCGGCGGGGTCAACATCTACCCCCGCGAGATCGAGGACGCGTTGATCCTCCACGAGGCGGTGGCCGATGTCGCGGTGGTCGGCCTCCCCGACGAGGAGTTCGGGCAGCGGGTGCACGCCGTCGTCGCGCCGGCCCCCGGCGTGGCGCCGGGAGCGGAGCTCGAGGCCGCCCTCGACCGCCACCTCCGCGGCCGGATCGCCGGCTTCAAGGTGCCGCGGTCCTACGCCTTCGAGGAGGTCCCGCGGCTGCCCAGCGGCAAGATCCTGCGGCGCGTGCTCGCCGACCGCTACCGCACGCCCACCCCAGGCTGACCGCCTGTCCTCATGGCGGCATGACCCTGCCGTCGAGCCTGCCAGCAGACCGACGTCGCGTCATCGCGCCACAGCCGCCCGGCGGCCCCGCCGGGCCGCCCGCGCTCCACGTCGTACCACCGTCCACGCCGCCGCGATCCGCGGCGCGGTGAGGTGAGGTGTCGAGCAGTCACGGGAGGAGCCCCGCCCGCCATCACAGGACGAGCTCGGCCATCGTCCGCAGCAAGGGCAGATCCCCCGCGATCAGGAGGGTGGTCGCCGGCGACTCCTCCCATGCCTCGAGATCGTCGCGGATCTTCTCCTTCGGCCCGATCAGGGACACCTCCTCGACCATGGCGGTGGTGACGGCGGCGATCGCCTCCTCCTGGTGACCGCCGAGGAAGAGCTCCTGGACGCGGGTTGCCTCGCGCTCGTAGCCCAGCCGGCAGAACTTCTCGAAGTGGAAGTTGGCGCTCTTGGCGCCCATGCCGCCGACGTAGAGCGCGAGGGCAGGACGGAGACGGTCGGCTGCCGCCTCGATGTCGTCGTCGATCGAGACGCTCACCATCGGAAGGATCTCGAAGTCCTCGGCGCTACGGCGCGCGCCGGGCTTCGACCAGCCGCGGCTCAGCTCGGCGAGGGCGTCGGCCGCCTGCCGTGGGGAGAACAGGATGGGGAGCCAGCCGTCGCCGATCTCGGCGACGAGCTCCACGTTGCGGGGCCCCTCCGCGGCCAGCAGGATCGGCGGGCCGGGCTGACGAGGATGGGTGATGAGTCGCAGCGGCTTGCCGAGCCCCGCTCCGCCGGGGTGGGGGAGCGGATAGTGCGGCCCCGCGCTCGCCACCGGCTGGTCACGGGCGAGTGTCTGACGCACGATATCGACGTACTCACGGGTCCGCGCCAACGGGCGGGGGAAGGGTGCGCCGTACCAACCCTCGACGATCTGAGGCCCGGATACGCCGAGGCCGAGGGCGAAGCGGCCCTCGGTCAGGTGGTCCAGCGTCATCGCCGCCATCGCCATCGCTGTCGGCGTGCGCGCCGACATCTGGGCGATGCTGGTGCCCAGCCGCAACCTCGTGGTGGCACTGCCGTACCACGCCAGCGGAGTGAGCGCGTCGGAGCCGTAGGCCTCGGAGGTCCAGGCCGAGTCGAAGCCCAACGCCTCGACGGCCGCCAGCGTCTCGCGCACGTCGCGGCGAGGTGTCGCGCCCCAGTAGCCGATGTGCCAGCCGAGCTTCATCGGGCCTCCGATCCCATCGTGCGGGCGCGGGCGATCACCTGGTCGCGGCGTGAGGTGATCGTCGTGGAGCTGGCCCCGTCGAAGCCGCCGCGGGCGGCGTGCGCGTAGTGCTGCTGCAGTGCCTGGTCGACCGGGAGCCCGTCGTTCTCCCGCCAGTCGTCCCGCAGGGCGTGGACCACCGCCCGGTCCTGCTCCGCGATGGCCGAGGCCAAGGTCATCGCGAAGTCCAGCAGCTCCTTGTGGGGGACGACGTGGTTGGCCAGTCCGATCCGCAGCGCTGTCTCGGCATCGACGAAGTTGCCGGTCAGGGAGAGCTCGCGTGCCCATGCCGAGCCGATCCGCCGCGGGAGCTGGACGGCCACCGGACCGGGGTAGACGCCGACGCGCAGGTGCGTGTCGGCGAACCGTGCCCGCTCGGAGGCGACGATGAAGTCGCACGCCAACGCGAGCTCGAGGCCACCGGTGACCGCCGCACCGTTGACAGCAGCGATGATGGGCACCCGGGAGGACGCGGTGGTCGCGATGAACGGCGGGATGTCGACGATCCGATCGACTCCCGGGTTGCGCAGGTCGAGTCCGGCGCAGAAGGCGGGATCGGCGCCGGTGAGCACGATGGCGCCCATGTTCTGGCAGTCAGTGATCGCCTGACACGTCGCGCTCGCCAGCTCGGCGTTCATCGCGTTGCGGGCGGCGGGGCGCTGCAGGGTGATGACGGCCACGGCTCCATCGCGGTCGATGCGGACGACGTCGCTGGCATCCATGGTGGTCCTCCTGGGCGCGCGGAGGTCGACATCGGAACGGTGGCGACCATTTCTGACAGCGATGTTACCTTCGGGCGCTCCGATGTGCCGGTGGCTCTCCGCCCCGTGGGTCCGGTGAGCGCAGGGCGACCTGCGACGTCCGCCGACTCCCGACCCCTCGACGAAGCACGAGCGAGGCCCGTCCCCGCGACATCGGGGGCGCGCCTCGCTCGTGCCTTGCTCGTGCTCCGTGGACGGAAGCGGTCGCCGGGGACCGCTTCACGCGTCCGCCGGCGCGTCAGACTGTCGTGGCTCCGAGCGCTCGCATGTCGGCGACCATCGGCTGGTGCGACAGCAGCCCGGCATCGACCTTGACCTCCTGGCCGTTGATCCCGGCCGAGTCGTCGGAGGCCAGGAACGCGAAGACCTTGGCCTGCTGCTCGGGGGTCGGCATGGAGGGGTTCAGGTTCTGTCGCTGGAAGATGTCCTTGATCTGCTGCGGCAGCTGCTGGGCCGGCGGCGACTGGGTGGTGCCGGGGCTGACAGCGTTGCAGCGGACGCCCTCGAGGCCGT
Organism: Nocardioides sp. BP30; assembly: GCF_029873215.1. Classification (NCBI taxonomy): domain Bacteria; kingdom Bacillati; phylum Actinomycetota; class Actinomycetes; order Propionibacteriales; family Nocardioidaceae; genus Nocardioides; species Nocardioides lacus. The sequence goes on from NZ_CP123620.1 coordinate 2,087,878, forward strand.
ACTGGGTGGCGAGGAACTTCGTCAGGGCGATCACCCCGGCCTTGGAGGCGCCGTAGCCGCTGAGGCTGGTGTCTCCGGCCGAGCCGTGGGTGGAGGCGGTGCTCACGATGGTGCCGCCGGCCTTGCGCAGGTACGGCAGGGTGTGCTTGCTGAGCAGCATCACGCTGCGCAGGTTCACCGCCATCACGTTGTCCCAGGCCTCGACGGTCATGGTGGCGATCTCGGTGTCGTCGGGCGGGAAGATGCCCGCGACGTTGATCGTGATGGTCGGCTCGCCGAGCTGCTCGACGGTCGTGGCAACGAGCCGTTCGAACTGCTCCTCGGAGCGGACATCGGTCTCGACGGCGATGGCGGTGCCGGTGCCGTGACAACTGTTGAGCAGCTCCGCCAGGGCCTGCGCCCCGGCGATGTTGATGTCGGCGAGGGCGACCTTGGCGCCGCCGGCGGCGAGCTCGACGGCCGTCGCGCCGCCGATGTTGAGGCCGCCGGGATCGACGGTCGTCGCACCGGTGACGATGGCGACCTTGTCGGTGAATGTGGGCACGGGTGTTCCTTCTGTGGGGTGGTGGGGTGGAGGGGATTCGGTCAGCCCAGCTGGCCGCCGGCATCGAGGACGAGGGTGGTGCCGGTGACGTACCGGCCCGACTCGCCGACCAGGTAGAGCACCGCGCGGGAGATGTCGACGGGCTCGAGCGCCGGGATGGGCAGCTTGTTGAGGGTGAGCGCTGCCTCCTCGAAGTCGGCGCGAGTGGGAGCTTCGAGGTCGGGCCGGAAGAGCCTGTACGTGGCGTCGTTGAGGATCATCCCTGTCGCCACGGTGGTGGGGTGCAGCGTGTTGACGCGGATGTTCTCCGGGCCGAGCTCCTTGGCCAACACCTTGGCGAACATGACCAGACCGGCCTTGGCGGCGGAGTAGTGCGCGGTGTTGGGGTTGGCGTAGATCGCGGCGAGCGAGCTGGTGATGACCACCGAACCGCCGCGACCGCCCTGCCGGATGTGCGGGACCGCGGCCTTCACTGTCTTCCACTGGCCGGTCAGGTTGATCTCGATCATCTCGTCCCACACCTCCTCCGACATCTCGAGCGTCGAGGCGGGCGTGGAGATCCCGGCGTTCGCGATCACGATGTCCAGGCGACCCAGCTCGGCGACGCCGTCCTCGACCGCCGACGTGAGGGCGGCCAGATCGCGTACGTCGGCCTCACGCGCGACGATGCGGCGGCCGAGTCCCTCGACCTCCTTGACCGTCTGCTGCAGGTCCTCGCGGGTCGCCATCGGGTACGGCACGGTCTCGGCCTGGGCGCAGAGGTCCACGGCGATGATGTCGGCGCCTTCGGCGGCGAGAGCGACCGCGTGCGAGCGACCCTGGCCGCGGGCGGCTCCGGTGATGAAGGCGACCTGTCCGTCGAGCTGTCCCATGATGTCTCCTTTGACTGGTGTCGGGTGGTGTCAGGTGCGGGTGAGCCAAGCGGGGAAGCAGGCGATCAGGGCGTCGACGACCTCCTCGGAGGGGCGCGGTGCCGGTTCGGCCAGCCAGATGCCGAGCACCTTGAGCACCCCGCCGGCCAGGAACCGGGCGGTCAGGGCCACGTCCACCCCGTCGGGGCGGTAGGCCGTGCGCGACAGCGCGTCGGTCGCGTGTCGCACGAACGCCTCGCTGACGGCGACGTACACGGTCGGCGCCGCTCCCGGCCCGAGCAGCCGCGCGTACGTCGTGCGTCGCGGGCCGAGGAAGTCGACCAGCGCCTGGACAGCGAGCCGGCTTGCCTCCAGCGGGCTGGTCGTGGACCCCGCGCGGCGCAGCGTGATGTCGATGTCGCTGATGGTGGTGAACAGCTCGTCGAGGGTGTCGACCGCAAGCTCCTCGGGGGAGCCGAAGTGCTCGTAGAACGACGTGCGGCTGATGCCGGCGGCGCGCGCCAGCGCCGCGACGGTCATCTCGCTCGGCGACTGGCTCTGCACCGCACGCAGGAACGCCTCGCGCAGCGCCTGCCGCGAGCGCACCGCGCGCGGATCGCTGTTCCCCGTCATCGCGCGCTGACTCATGTGACGCACCCTACTCCTCTATAGGACACGTGTCCTATAGATACAGGACACATGTCCTCTAGGCATGTCGTCCGCTGGCGAGGGCGGGCGCGTTCCCGCCTCCGTCGGGCCGCCGGGGACACTCGACCTGCCGAAAGTGACCTCTCGGCCCGCGAAAGGTGACGGGTCGGCGAGGGCGGTCCGGGCGCCTCGGCGAGGGCAGTCCCGGGGGCGGCGCTGGGTCAGGCGAGGTAGGCCCGAAGCTCGCCCAGGGTCTGGTCGAGGATCGAGAGCAGCGCGTCGCGGTCGGCGACGGGCTCCAGGGGTTCGGCCGCCAGCCACCGTTCGTAGGCCTGCATGGCGAGTGCGAGGCTGACGTGGCCGACCAGCTGCGGCAGGGAGGCCTCGACCGTCGTGCCGGTCTGCTCGGCGACGTACTCCGCGATCACCGAGCGCCACTGCCGGTAGCGCAGCACCGCGTGCGCCTGCAGCGCCGGTGTCCCGAGGATCAGGCGCATCCGTTCGCGGTGCGGGGGCGAGGCGTTGGCGGGGAAGTCGTTGAAGGCGACCACGCCGCGGTGGACCCTGTCCCACAGTGGCAGGTCGGCGGGCGTGTCGCGCAGGAGCAGGCGGAAGCTGTCCAGCGTGCGGTCGAACTGTCCCCACGGGATGTCGTTCTTCGAGGCGTAGTACCTCGTCACCGTCCGGCGGGAGACGCCGATCTCCGCGGCGATCGCGTCGAGCGTCGTGGCTTCGAAGCCCTGGGCGGCGAAGAGGGCGAAGCCGGCCTCCTCGATCGCGGCATGGGTCGTCGCCGCTGGGCGGCCGCGGAGCGAGGTGGAGCGCACGGGTCCGGAATTTATCAGGACGGGGCCCTTCCCTTTTGTCCATCGATGCCAATATTGTGGTCCACGCCACGTCATGGGGTCGGTCGACCGGCCGGCTCCTCTACAGGAGAGGTGTTGCCATGGATCACGAGAACGTCACCGCCGAGTCCAGCCCGGCCGACGGCCTGACGGCAGAGGCGCTGATCGAGGAGGTTTCGATCGACGGCATGTGCGGCGTCTACTGATGGCCGCGATGCTCGACGAGCCCTGGGCGCTCTCGCCCGCTGTGGCTCTACGGCCGGAGCCCTTCGGCGCGCTGGCCTACCACTTCGGCAACCGCAAGTTGACCTTCCTCAAGCGGCCCGAGCTGGTGACGGTGGTCCGCGGGCTCGTCGAGCATCCCGACGTCCGCTCAGCGCTCGTCGCTGCCGGCGTCCCCGAGCACCAGCACGCGGCGTACGCCGACGCACTGCGCGGCCTGGCCGCGACCGACATGATCCGACCACGCGGCCAGGAGGCGGCATGACTCTCGCACCCGACCGGCCCCAGGTACGACCCGTGGGCGGCACCCTGATCCAGCAGTTCGAGCTCGGCCTCGACGCTCCCATCTGCCTGACATGGGAGCTGACCTACGCCTGCAACCTGGAATGCGCGCACTGCCTGTCCTCCAGCGGCCGGCGCGATCCCCGCGAGCTCACGACCGAGCAGGCCAAGGCCGTCATCGACGAGCTGGAGCGGATGCAGGTCTTCTACGTCAACATCGGCGGCGGCGAGCCGACCATCCGGCCCGACTTCTGGGAGCTGCTGGAGTACGCGATCGCCCACCACGTCGGGGTGAAGTTCTCCACCAACGGTGTGCGGATCGATCCCGAGCGTGCCCGGCTGCTGGCCTCGCCGGCGATGAAGGGCTACGTCGACGTCCAGATCTCCCTCGACGGTGCGACGGCCGAGGTCAACGACCGCGTCCGCGGGCCGGGCTCCTACGACACCGCCCTGCGAGCGCTGGAGCACCTCAAGGAGGCCGGGTTCAAGGACGCCAAGATCTCGGTCGTCTGCACCCGCGAGAACATCGGCCAGCTCGACGCGTTCAAGGCCCTCGCCGATCACTACGGTGCGACCCTCAGGCTGACCCGGTTGCGTCCCTCGGGCCGCGGTGCGGACGTGTGGGACGAGCTGCACCCGCTGCCGCACCAGCAGCGGGAGCTGTACGACTGGCTGGTCGCCCACGGCGAGAACGTCCTGACCGGCGACTCCTTCTTCCACCTCTCGGCCTTCGGCGCGGCCGACGGCAGCGGAGCGCTGCCCGGGCTCAACCTGTGCGGAGCGGGACGGGTGGTCTGCCTCATCGACCCGATCGGCGACGTGTACGCCTGTCCGTTCGCCATCCACGACAACTTCCTGGCCGGCAACCTGCTCACCGAGGGCGGCTTCGGCAACGTGTGGCGCGACTCGCCGCTCTTCGCCGAGCTGCGCTCGCCGCAGACCGGTGGGGCGTGCTCCTCGTGCCAGTTCTTCGACACCTGCCGCGGCGGCTGCATGGCGGCGAAGTTCTTCACCGGACTCCCGCTCGACGGCCCTGACCCCGAGTGCGTGCAGGGGTACGGCGAGGCCGCGCTGAGTGAGCTGACGCAAGCGGGCCATCGGGCCATCCCGGCCGCCAGCCAGGACCACTCCCGTGCCGTGCCGACGCGCAACCAGCCGGTGTTGCTGCAGCTGAGCCGCCGCACCGACCTCGGTGCGCAGGTGCAGGCTCCGCCCGCCAGCGCGTGCGCGGAGTCGCCGCTTGCGGGCTTCGTCCCGAACTGACCCTCCCCTTCGACCCCTAGAGAAGAGACATCGCTATGCCACGCCCCGCCTGGCTCGAGAATCCCTGGAAGCAGAATCCGTGGTTCGAGTCCGTCGCCATCGCCCAGCAGCGTGCCAAGAAGCGCCTGCCCAAGCCGGTCTACGGTGCGCTGGTCGCCGGCTCCGAGCGCGGTCAGACCATCGACGCCAACGAGGCGGCCTTCGCTGCGATCGGGCTCTCCCCGCACGTCGTCGGGGCGACGCCGGAGCGTGACCTGACGACCCGGGTGTTCGGACAGGACATCTCGCTGCCGGTGATCATCAGCCCGACCGGTGTCCAGGCCGTCCACCCCGACGGCGAGGTGGCCGTCGCCCGTGCCGCCGCTGCCCGCGGCACGATCATGGGCCTGTCGAACTTCGCCTCCAAGTCCGTGGAGGAGGTCGCCGCGACCGGTGCCAACACCTTCTTCCAGATGTACTGGACGGGTGATCGCGACACCATGGTCCACCGGATGACCCGCGCCCACACCGCCGGTGTCAACGGCCTGATCGCCACCCTGGACTGGTCGTTCTCGATGGGCCGGGACTGGGGCAGCCCGGAGATCCCGGAGAAGGTCGACTTCAAGACCATGGTGCGGATGGCGCCGCAGGTCGCCACCAAGGTCCGCTGGCTGTGGGAGTTCGGCAGGACCGGCGAGATCCCTGACCTGACCGCCCCCAACCTGGCCCCGCCGAACGGCGGCGCCGCGCCGACGTTCTTCGGTGCCTACTACGAGTGGATGACCACTCCGCCGCCCACCTGGGACGACGTCGCCTGGATGGCCAAGCAGTGGCGCCAGATCTCCGGGACGCCGTTCATCCTCAAGGGCGTCTCCCGCGTCGACGACGCGCTGCGTGCGGTGGACGCCGGCGTGGCCGGCATCTCGGTGTCCAACCATGGCGGGAACAACCTCGACGGCACGCCGGGCGTGATCCAGATGCTCAAGCCGATCGCCGACCGCGTCGGTGACCAGATCGACGTCGTGATGGACGGTGGCGTCCGCCGGGGCTCGGACGTGCTCAAGGCCCTCGCCCTGGGCGCCAAGGCCGTCATGATCGGTCGCGCCTACCTGTGGGGCCTCGCCGCCAACGGCCAGGCCGGGGTGGAGAACGTCCTCGACATCATGCGCAGCGGGCTCGACTCGGGCCTGCGCGGCCTGGCGCTCGGCTCGGTGCACGACCTGACCCCCGAGCACCTGCTGATCCCCGAAGGCTTCCATCGTGCCCTCGGTGCGGACGCCGACCCGGCCGCAGCGAGCACGACGGCCAAGGTCGGCCGGTGACGACGTCCCGACTGGCACAGACGACCTGGGAGGACGCCCGGGGCCGGGGCGTCCTGCTGGTGCCGGTCGGGTCCCTGGAGCAGCACGGCCCGCACCTGCCGCTCGACACCGACACCTGCATCGCGCAGGCCGTCGCCGACGGGCTCGCCGCGCGCCTGGGCGACGCGGGCGTCCAGGTGTGGGTCGGGCCACCGCTGGGCTACGGCTCCAGCGGTGAGCACCAGTCCTTCGCCGGCACCGTCTCCATCGGCACCCACGTCCTGCACGACGTGGTCGTCGAGCTCGTCCGGTCGGCCCGCACCTGGACGGAGCGGGTGGTCCTCGTCAACGCACACGGCGGCAACGCTCAGGCCCTGACGCGCGCGGTGAAGAAGCTGCGGACCGAGGGCCACGATGTGGCCTGGCTGCCGTGTCGCACCGAGGGCGTCGACCTGCACGCCGGGCGCACCGAGACCTCGCTCATGCTGCACCTGCGTCCGTCCTCGGTCCGGCGCGACCGTGCGGTCGCGGGCGACACCCGCCCGCTGACCGAGATCCTCCCCGCGATGATCGCGGGCGGGGTCGCGGCGGTCTCGGAGAACGGCGTGCTCGGCGATCCGGCCGGGGCGCACGCGGACGAGGGTGCGGCGCTGCTCGCCGACATGGTGGAGGAGCTCGCCGTCGCCGTGCTCCACGACGACGGCGTCACGGTCTGATGGACGGCGAGCCGAGGGACCCCGCGCCGACGGGCGCCGACCGGTCGCCTGCCGGCGTCGCGCTGGTCACCGGCGCCGCACGTGGTATCGGAGCCACGACGGTGCGACGTCTCGCCGCGGACGGCTGGGCGGTCGTCGCCGTCGATGCCTGCGCGGGGTCGGACACCGGCCCCGGCACAGCGCCGTACCCGATGCCGACCACCGCCGACCTCGCGGCCGTGTGCGACGGCCTGCCCGACGTGGTGCCGGTGGTGGCGGACGTGCGCGACCGACCGGCGCTGGCCGGCGCCGTGGACGTGGCGATCGCCCGGTGGGGGCGCCTGGACGCCGCCGTCGCCGCCGCCGGGATCATCGCCGGCGGCCAGGCCCTCTGGGAGACACCCGACGAGCAGCTGCAGCTGCTGTGGGACGTCGACGCCCGCGGGGTCTGGAACCTCGCGGCCGTCAGCGTGCCGCGCATGCTCGCCGGCCCCGACCCGTCCCGCTGCCGCTTCGTGGCCGTCGCTTCGGCCGCCGGCTCCCGCGGGCTCTACCACCTGGCCGCCTACAACGCCGCGAAGCATGCCGTCGTCGGCCTGGTCAAGGGTCTGGCCGCCGACCTGGTCGGGACCGGCGTCACCGCGTGCTCCGTCTCGCCCGGCTCCACCGACACCGCCATGCTCGCGGCCACCGCCGACCTCTACGGCGTCACCACCGGCGAGCTCGCCCGGCACCAGCTGGTCCGGCGGCCGCTCGCACCCGAAGAGCTCGCCGCCACCATCGCCTTCGCCTGCTCGCGCGAAGGTGCCGTCCTCAACGGATCGGTCGTCGCAGCCGACGGTGGGTTCGGCGGATGAGGGCGTCCCGCACGCAGCCGGAGCCGGTGCGCCCGACCGGCGGTCCAGGCTCGCGCCCGCTGCCGGGCGGCTTCCGGGTCAGGCTGCGTGACGACGTCGCCCGCTACCCGGGCGCGACCCCGGGGGAGAGCATCCTGATCGGGGGCTCGCCCGCCCGATCCATCAAGCTCAGTGCCCGCGCCGCAGCGATGTTAGAGGGCCCCGTCCTCGGCGTGACCGACTCCGCGTCCGGCGTCCTGGCGCGTCGGCTGCTCGATGCCAACGTCGCCGACCCCGAGCTCGGCGACGGCGTCGATCCCGCCGAGGTGACAGTCGTCGTACCGGTGCGAGACCGCGCCGAGCAGCTCGACCGCTGCCTGACCGCACTGGCCGGCCTGCGGGTCGTCGTGGTCGACGACGCCTCCCGCGAGCCGGACGCCGTGCACGCCGTGGTCCGCCGCCACCGGGCCCAGATCGTCGCGCTGCCCACGAACCTCGGCCCCGCCGGCGCCCGCAACGCCGGCCTTCGTCAGGTCACCACCCCTCTCGTGGCGTTCGTCGACTCCGACGTCACCGCCGACGCCGCTGCGCTGCGCGGGTTGGCAGCTCACTTCGCAGACCCCGCGCTCGCCGTCGTCGGGCCGTTGGTGCGCGGCTCGATCGCCTCGCTCAGGCCGCGCTGGTTCGAGCGGTACGACGCCGCCGCGTCCTCCCTGGCGCTGGGCCGACGGGCCTGTTCGGTCGCCGTCGGCGCCGCTGTCGGCTGGCTGCCCAGCGCCTGTCTCGTCGCCCGGACAGCCGTCCTCCGCGATCTCGGTGGACCACAGGGCGGCGCCGGCGGCGGCTTCGACGCGAGCATGCGCGTGGGGGAGGACGTCGACCTCGTCTGGCGGCTCCTCGAGGCCGGCTGGCGGGTGCGGTACGACCCCACCTTCGAGGTGCGCCACGACGTCCGCGACTCGCTGCGGTCGATCCTCGGGCGCAAGGTCCTCTACGGCACCGGCAGCGCCCCTCTCGCCGCCCGCCACGGCGATGCGGTCGCGGTGGCCCGGCTCACCCCGCTCATGGCCGCGGCCGGCGCGGGCGTGCTGCTGCGCCGGCCCTGGTCGCTGGCCCTGAGCGTTGCGGCGACATGGTGGGCGCGTCGATCGGTGCGGCGGGCCCTGCCCCCGTTCGACGACCAGTCAGCGGTGGCGACCCGTCTGGCGCTGCGCGGCCTGGGGTGGTCGGTGCGGCAGGAGTCGGCGCTCCTGCTACGGCACTGGTGGCCGGCCGCCGTCCTCGCCGGGGCCGTCTCGGGGTCGGCACGGCGGATGCTTCTCAGCGCTTGCGTCGTCGACGCTGTCGTCGCGCACACCCTCGACCGGCCCCTCGACCGGCCCGACCTACCACCGGCGGGCCTGCTCGGCACGCTCGTCGGCAGACGCCTCGACGACCTCGCCTACGGCACCGGCGTCTGGCTCGGCGCGGCGCGCAGTGGGTCGACCCGGGCACTGCGAGCGACGCTCGTCCGCTCGGCCACGGCGTCACCGACGCGTCCTCGAGGACAGTAACGGCGCCGATAACGGGCACGCACGAGGCTGGACTTCCGCTCGGCCTGACGCCGTCAAACCAGGGAGCCCCATGTCTGTCGTGAGCACCACCGCCTACCGTCGAGACCACTTCTTCGTCGGTGGCCGATGGATCGAACCTGCGGGGACGGAGCGTCTGGTGGTGGTCTCACCGGCGACCGAGGAGCCGGTGGGATCGGTTCCCGCCGCCGTGGCCGCCGACATCGACGCGGCGGTGGCCGCCGCCCGGCAGGCCTTCGACCGGGGGCCGTGGCCCCTCATGACGCAGCAGGAGCGCGCCGCGAAGATGCGCGATCTGGCAGCCGCGATGCGTGCGCGGGTGGAGGAGACGGCGACCGCCATCACCTCGGAGATGGGCTCGGTGATCTCCTACACCCGCGCTGGTCAGGCCCCCGCGCCGATCGACATGCTCGAGTACTACGCCGGCCTCGCGGGCACCGTCGGCCAGCCCGAGGAGGGCCGGGTCGGCGCCTACGCGACCTGGACCGTGACCAAGGAGCCGATCGGCGTCGTCGGCGCCATCGTGCCGTGGAACGGTCCGATCTTCCTCGCGATGTTCAAGATCGCTCCGGCCCTGCTCGCCGGCTGCACGATCGTGCTCAAGCCGTCGCCCGAGTCGCCGCTGTCGGCGTACCTGCTCGCCGAGGCGCTCGAGGCGGCCGACTTCCCGCCGGGCGTGCTCAACATCGTGCCGGGTGACCGCGAGGTCGGACGACACCTGGTGCTCCACCCCGACGTCGACAAGATCGCCTTCACCGGCTCCACCGCCGCCGGCAAGGCGATCATGGCCGACTGCGCCCACGACCTGAAGCGCGTCACGCTGGAGCTCGGCGGCAAGTCGCCCGCCATCGTTCTCGACGACGCGGACCTGGCGACGTCCCTGCCCGGCATCCTGTTCGGCTTCACCCAGAACAACGGTCAGATCTGCGTCTCGAACTCCCGCCTGATCGTGCCCCGCTCGCGCCGCGACGAGATCGTGGAGGCGATCGCGGCCGGCCTCGGCGAGGTCACCCTGGGCGACCCGTTCGACGAGGCGTCGACCATGGGCCCCCTCGTGGCGCAGCGCCAGCGGGACCGGGTGGTGGGTCTGCTGGAGGGCGCCCGCGCGGAGGGCGCGACGATCGCGTACGGCGGCGGCGACGGCGGCATGGACCGCGGCTGGTACGTCGCGCCGACGCTGGTCACCGACGTCAAGCCGGGGATGACCATCGCCCGTGACGAGGTCTTCGGCCCGGTGTTGAGCATCATCGACTACGACACCGAGGACGAGGCGATAGCGATCGCCAACGACACCGAGTACGGACTCGGCGCGGCCATTTTCACCACCGACGACGACCGGTTCGCCCGGCTCGCTCGCCGGGTCCGCGCCGGCACGGTCAACCGCAACACCCACCTCACCGACTACTACCTGCCGTTCGGCGGCTGGAAACAGTCGGGCATCGGGGTCGAGGGTGGCCCCGAGGCGGTCGAGAGCTACCTCGCCACCAAGGTCCTCGGCCCGTTCGGCTGAGGAGACCCCGGCGACGGTGCAAGGCGAGAGCAAGGAGAGCAGCATGAAGGCGAAGGCAGCAGTCGTCTGGGGTCCCGGCGAGCCGTGGACGGTCGAGGAGATCGAGGTCGATCCGCCGGGGCCCGGTGAGGTGCTCGTCGAGTGGGCCGCTTCGGGTCTGTGCCACTCCGACGAGCACTTCCGCAGCGGTGACAGGGTCCCGGCCGAGATCGAGGAGACGGTGTTCCCGCTGCTGGGCGGTCACGAGGGCGCGGGGATCGTCTCCCAGGTCGGACCCGGGGTCACCGAGCTCGCGGTGGGCGACCATGTCGTGGCCAGCTTCGCCCCGACCTGCGGCAAGTGCCGGTACTGCACGTCCGGTCGCGCGATGATCTGCGACGCGAACCGGGACTTCATGGCACCCGGGCAGCTCGTCGACGGGGCGATCAAGCACCGCGTGCGGGGCCGCGACCTCTTCGTGATGGCGAAGCTGGGAACCTTCGCCGAGCGCACCACCGTCTCGGTGAACTCGGTGATCCGGATCGACGCGGACATCCCGCTCGACGCGGCCTGCCTGGTGTCGTGCGGCGTCCCCACCGGCTGGGGATCCGCCGTGGTCCGCGGTGGTGTGCGGCCGGGCGATGTCGTGGCGGTGGTGGGCCTGGGCGGCCTCGGGATCAGCGCGGTCCAGGGTGCCCGGCTGGCCGGTGCCGCCCACATCGTGGCGATCGACCCGTTCGAGTCGCGACGTGACTCCGCGGCGAAGCTCGGTGCCACCCGGGTGGCCGCCTCGATCGAGGATGCCCGCCCGGACATCGCCCACCTCACCAACGGCCAGGGCGCGGACGTCGTCGTCCTGACGCCCTCGGTCGTCACCGGCGAGATCCTGGCCGAGGGACTCTCCATCACCGGCAAGGGCTGCGTGTGCGTGTCGGTCGGGATGGGCGAGCTGGGACAGACGCCGGTCCCGATCGACATCGGCATGTTCTCCCTGCTCCACAAGGAGATCCGCGGCAGCCTCTTCGGCGGGATGAACCCCCGTTCGGCACCGGTCCAGCTCCTCGGCCTCTACCGTGACGGCCTGCTGGATCTGGACGCGATGATCACCACCTATCCGCTCGACGACATCAACACCGCCCTGGCCGACACCTCCCAGGGACGCGTCGTCCGGGCCGTCGTCAGGATGGGCGCCGCTTCGTGACCCGGGCCACCCACGCGGCGGCGCTGCCCCGGGTCGAGATCGTCGAGGAGGGGATGCGCGAGGGGATGCAGATCGAGGACGCCTCGATCCCGGTCGCCGATCGGGTCGAGCTGCTCGACTCGCTCTCGGACACCGGCCTCGGCACCATCGTCGTCGGGTCGTTCGTCCGCGCCAACTGGGTGCCGCAGATGGCCTCGGTCGAGGAGGTGATCGAGCGGATGAAGGTCGTCCCGGGCGTGCGCTACACGGCGCTCGCGCTCAACGCCAAGGGGGTCGAGCGGCGCGCTCGGTTCGTACCGCCGCTCACGGTCGAGGTCGCTCCGCGGCTCGAGGTGCACGCCTGCGACGTCTTCGTCCGGCGCAACACCAACCGTTCCCAGGCCGACGAGATCGGCAGCTGGCCCGCTGTCGTCACCCGAGCCGTCCAGGCCGGTACGACGGAGGCCACCGTGCGGGTCAACGCGGCCTTCGGGTCGAACTTCGTCGGCGACATCGCCCCCGCCGACGTCCTCGCCCACCTCGAGGCGATGATCGGGCGCTGGGAGGAGGCCGGGATCGCTGTGCGAACGGTCTGGCTCGGTGACCCGATGGGCTGGAACACGCCCCTCGCGGTGGAGACGCTCCTCACCGAGATCCAGGCGCGCTGGCCGGGCATCCACCGCTTCCACCTGCACCTGCACAACCAGCGCGGTGCGGCCCTGGTCTCGGCGTACGCGGCCGTCAGAGCGCTGCGAGCCCAGCACACGCTCGTCCTCGACGCCGCCATCGGCGGGGTCGGCGGCTGCCCCTACTGCGGCAACGGTCGTGCCACCGGCATGATGCCGACCGAGGACCTCGTCGACATGGTGGAGGAGATGGGCATCGATACCGGCGTCGACCGCGACGCCGTGATCGAGGCCGCCGTCCTGGCCGAGCGCGTCTTCGGCCACCGGCTCTACGGCAAGACCGCACTGGCCGGCCGTCGGCCCCGGGGTGCCGCGCTGTACCCGCCCGACATGCCGTTCGTCGAGACGCTCGAGGAGGCGAGCCACTTCCGCCTCGGCCCCGAGGTGTACGCCGGCCAGCGGACGCCGTGGCGCGAGCCCATCACCAGCCCGCAGCTCGACAGGGTGCGCCGAGCGCAGGCAGCGACCCGTGGCTGAGGTGCTGCAGGTCGAGGTCCGCGACCATGTCGCCCACCTGACCTTGAACCGTCCCGAGGCCATGAACGCGCTCAACCGCGAGCTGAAGCGCGCGTTGATCGAGGCGGCACACGCCGCGTCGGTCGACCCGGAGATCTGGGTGGTCGTCCTGTCCGGCGCGGGCGGACGGGCGTTCTCCGTCGGCGGCGACCTCAAGGAGATGGGCTCGCGCGACGACAGCGGTCGAGCGATGACCTCGCCGATGTCGGAGGCGGAGCGCAACCTGTACGAGGTCGTCCTCGAGATCCCGAAGCCGACCATCGCCGTCGTCGACGGCTACGCGCTCGGCGGCGGTTTCGAGCTGGCCCTCGCGTGCGACCTGCGGGTCTGCTCGGATCGGGCCCGCTTCGGCCTGCCCGAGGCCACCATCGGCATGGGCGCCAACTTCGGCTCCGTGCTCCTCCCGCGACTCATCCCGCGAGCGATCGCCCTGGAGATGCTGTACTTCGCGCGCAGGATGTCGGGGGAGGAGCTCGCCCGGCTGGGGCTGGTCAACCACGTCTGGCCGGCCGAGGAGCTCGACACCCGCGTCGCCGCGTGGCTGGCGGAGCTGACCAGCAAGGCGCCGATCACGCTGCAGCGCTACAAGCACATGGCGCTGAAGGGCTGGGAGCTCCCGGTGGCGGTCAACCTGCGCCTGGACGTCGGTCCGAACCCCTACACCTCGCAGGACCGCATCGAGGGCAATCGTGCCTTCCGCGAGAAGCGTGCACCTCGGTGGCGGAACCGCTGAGAACAGCGGAGACCGACCATCGCCAGCCGAGAGAGCGCCCCCGCCGGGGGCGCTCTCTCGTTTCCGGTCGCGCGGTAATGCCGCCGGTAATGGCCCTCTCAGCACGATGAGTCATCTCACAGAGAGGCAAGGGAAAAATGACCAGTACTGTTGACGCCCCGAGCGCCGTGGACGACCCGACCGCGATCGACTTCGGCCAGATCGCCGACCCGGTGGAGCGCGCTCGCACACTCGCCCCGATCATCCGCGACTCAGCGGAGCGCACCGAGTCCAACGGGACGCTCTCGCCCGACATCGTCGACCTGGTGAAGCGCGCCGAGCTCTTCTGGACGCTCGCTCCGACCGAGGTGGGTGGTCTCGGCGCCGACGTCGTACAGGGCCTCCAGGTCACCGAGGAGCTCGCGGCCGCCGACGGCTCCACCGGTTGGAGCGTCATGGCCAACATGTCGGTCACGGGCTTCATGGGCGGTCACGCCAGCGACGCCGCCGTCGACACGCTCTACCGCAGCAACGGACGCTCCATCATCGCCGGCATGTTCGCCCCGATGGGGAAGATCGAGCCCGTGGCCGGCGGCTACCGGGCACGAGGCAGCTACAGCTTCGGCAGCGGCAGCGGTCACGCCGACTGGATCGGCGGCGGAGCCAAGGCCGTCGACGAGAACGGCCCCTACGACCTGATCTTCCTCGTCCCGCGCTCCGAGGTCGTCTTCAAGGGTGGCTGGGACGTGCTCGGGCTGGCCGGCACCGGGAGCTACGACTACGAGATCCCGGAGCAGTTCGTCGCCTCGGAGTTCACCACCCGCCGCGACGGGGGCACCCCTCTGCGCGGTCAGGCCAGCCAGTACCTCGGTCTCCAGATCCTCGGCTCCGCCGGTCACGCCGGAGTCGCGCTCGGCCTCGCGCGTCGCGCCCTGGAGGAGCTGCACGCCATCCTCGCCCAGGGACGGGTGCGCCCCGGCGCCATCCCGGTGCTGGAGCAGCAGCTCTTCCTGCACGACTTCGCCGGTGTGGAAGCCAACCTGAGGTCGGCGCGCGCCTACGTGATGGAGGCCTTCGGCGACGCTCTCGCGACCGTCAGCAAGGGCGATCCCTACACCGAGCTCCAGTACCAGCGCATCCGCCAGGCCTCCACCTGGGTGACGCGGGTGGGCATGGACACCGTCAACTTCGCCTACACCTGGTCCGGCAGCAAGGGCCTGCGGGAGCCGAGTGCGATGGGACGCTGCCTGCGCGACATGCACGCCGCCACGCAGCACGTGTACGTCGACTCGACCACGATGGTCACGGCCGCCTCGGCGCTCCTGGGCGCCTACGCGACGGCCTGAGGTGGGGTCCCTGCGGGGAGAGGTCGCCGTCGTCGGCATCGGCGCGAGCGACTTCTTCCGTTACGGAGGCTCGACCGAGTCCGAGTTCGCGATGGTCTGCCGTGCGATCCTCGCCGCCGCCGAGGACGCCGGTCTCCCGGTCGAGGAGATCGACGGGTTCACCGCCTACTCCAACGATCGCAGCGAGCCGCTTCGCCTCGCCACCGCGCTGGGCATCCGCGAGCTCCGGCTCGGCGCGATGCAGTTCGGCGGTGGCGGGGGTGGCTCGGCCGGCCACGTGGCGATCGCCGCGAGCGCCGTCGCCACCGGGCTGGCCGACTACGTCGTCGCCTACCGCGGATGCCGCCAGGGCGAGGTCGGCCGGTTCGGCCGCGGCGTCGGGTACGGCGGGTCCGGCAACGCTGCCCACGTCTCCGGCTACGACCTCGGCGGCGCGGCGATGGGGCCGTACGGCGCCTTCGCCGCCCCGCACCGCTACGCGCTCCGGGCTCAGCGCATGCTCGCCGAGCACGGTGTCTCGCAGTCGACGATGCGTGCCGTGGCGCGGGCCGCGTACCACCATGCGCAGCACAACCCCAGCGCCGTCATGCGCGGACGCGAGCTGACCGACGAGATCTACGACAGCTCGCGGTGGGTCAGCGAGCCCTACCACCTCTACGACTGCTGCCAGGAGAGCGACGCGGCCGCGGCGATCATCGTGACGACGGCGGAGCGGGCCCGCGACCTGAGGGCGAAGCCGGCCTACATCCTGGCCGCCGGCCAGAGCGGGGAGTACCGCTCGGGCGCCGGCGGCGAGAACGCTCCGACCTATGCCACCGGCGGGATCCGGGCGCTCGCGCCACGGCTCTACCGCGACGCGGACGTCAAGGTCGGCGACATCGACACCTTCCAGGTCTACGACAACTTCACCGCGGGCGTCGTGATGGCGATGGTCGAGCTCGGCGTCTGTTCCTATGCCGAGGCCGACGAGGTGCTCACCTTCGACAACCTCGTCGCGCCGACCGGGAGGTTCCCGCTCAACACCAGCGGTGGGAACTTCGCCGAGGCCTACATCCTCGGGATGGGTCATCACCTCGAGGCGGTGCGCCAGCTGCGCGGCACCTCGACCAACCAGGTCGCCGACGCACAGATCTCCGTCGTGACCGGCGGTCCGATGACGACCTTGTGCAGCGGTGTGATCTATGGAACGGAGAGCACCCTGTGAGCGAGACGACCTCGGCGGCGCGGCCGCCGTACTACCTGCCGCCGGTGCTGGGTGCTCCCCAGCCGCTGGACAGCGGCCTCGACACGCCGTTCCACGACGGTCTGCGGGCGCACCGGGTGGTGCTGCAGCGCTGTGCGTCGTGCCAGGGGTGGCAGTGGCCGCCGGAGGTGCTCTGCCACCGCTGCCGCAGCTTCGACATGGTGTGGGAGGAGCCGACCTCGCTGGAGGGCGCGGTCTACACCTGGACCCGGGTGTGGCACGCCGCGCGGGAGGGCCTGGAGGCCTCTGTCCCGTACGTCATCGTCGTCGTCGAGCTCGACGCCGCCGACGGCGTACGTCTGGTCGGCAACCTCCTCGGTGATCCCCAGCAGGAGGTCGTGACGGGCATGCGCGTCCTGCCGGTCTTCGAGGACCACGACGACGTCGACCGGCCCTACACGCTCCTGCACTGGCGCGCGGTCTGAGCCGCGCGCGTCACTAACGCCGCCGATAACGCGGCGCCGACAACCATTCATCGCAGTCAGCAGTCCTGCAGTAGGAGAGGCCTTCACCATGGGCATCGATTCCCTTCCGCTGAGCGGCATCCGCGTCATCGAGTTGGCTCAATGGGTCTTCGTGCCGAGCGCGAGCGCGATCCTCGCCGAGCTCGGTGCGGACGTCGTCCGGATCGAGCACCCCACCCAGGGCGATCCCTATCGCGCCCTCGCCACCTCGGGGTACGGCAACTCGGGCCGGTCGATGTCGATCCGCTCGGCCCAGGTCAACCGGGGCAAGCGCAGCATCGGGATCGATCTCTCGATCCCTGAGGGCAAGGCGCTGGCGCACCGTCTGATCGCCTCGGCCGACGTCTTCATGACCAGCTTCCGCGCCGGAGCGCTGGAGCGACTCAACCTGACCCAGGCGGAGGTGGAGGCGCTCAACCCGGGCATCGTCTACGCCCGCGGCGACGCCTTCGGACCGCTCGGTCCCGACTCGGCGGCACCGGGCTACGACATCACCGCCTTCTGGGCGCGCGGTGGCATCGGTGCGCTCGTCACCGACCCCGAGAGCGCCAGGATCGCGAAGCAGCCGCCGTCCTTCGGCGACCGGATCGCCTCGCTCGGTCTGGCGGCCGGGATCCTCGGCGCACTGGTCGGCAAGGTGCGCACCGGCCGCGGCGGCGAGGTCAGCTCGTCGCTGATGGCGGCCGCAGCCTGGGTGGGAGCGAGCGACATGCTGACCGGCGAGGCGCCAAAGGAGGCGGCCCGGCCGACCGTGCCGGCGACGCCGTTGACGACGTCCTACCGCTGCTCGGACGGCCGCCATCTGATGATCAACCTGATGCAGTCGGAGCGGTACTGGTCCGACTTCTGCAAGGCGATCGGAGCCGAGGAGCTGACGGTCGACCCGCGCTTCCTCGACTTCGCCGCACGGGCCGGTCATCCCGATGAGCTGCACGCCGAGATCGCCGGCCGGATCGGTGCCGCTCCGCTGAGCCGATGGCGGGAGGTCTTCGCCGACTTCGACGGCCCCTGGGCCCCGGTACAGACGGTGCACGAGGCGGCGCAGGACCCGCAGGTCCGGGCCAACGCGTTCCTGCTCGCTGTCGACGACGGGAGCGGCGAGGAGCTCGTCCGGGCGCCCTTCACGGTGGGGGAGGTGCCGCAGTCGCTTCCGCGTGCCCACGAGCTGGGTGAGGACACCGAGGTGGTCCTGCTCGAGTTCGGGGTCGCCTGGGAGGAGATCGAAGACCTCAAGGCGCACGGTGCTGTCACCTGAGCACCCGACGAGCGACCAGCGAGGCGACCAGCGAGGCGACCAGCGAGGCGACGAGAGCGAGAAGAGGACCCAGATGAGCGACACCCACGAGCCCCCGTACGCCCTCCGCTCGTGGGACGGCGACCTCAGCCGTCCCGAGGTGGAGCGGCGGGTGGCGGCCCTGGCCGGTCAGGTGGAGACGCTGATGGCGGGCGACGATCGACCCGTCGGGGTGATCGCGCGCAACTCCGGTCAGACGCTGATCGCCTTCCTGGCCACGGTGCTGAGCGGATCGACGTTCATCCCGCTCAACGTCCATCTGGGCCCGAGCGAGCTGCGCGGCATGCTCGAGGACGGCACTGTCGGCCTCGTCATCGCCGACGCGAGCCAGGCCCCGATCGTCCGGGCAGCGGTGCAGGGGATGGCGCCTCCGCCGCGGGTGCTCTCCTGGGGCGAGGAGCCCGGGCCGGACCGGCTGCGGATCGAGGACCTGCCGGCAGGGCCCGACGTACTCGATCCCGACAAGCCGGTGGCGATCCCGCTGCTGTTCAGCTCCGGCACGACCGGTCGACCGAAGCGCGTGTCGATGCCGCCCATCCTGTTCCCGGGTCGGGTCAGCCGCCGCGAGTTCCTCGCGTGGGCGCGCACCAGCCGGTTCGTCGGTCACGGCCCGCACCTGGTGGCCGGCCCGATGTACCACTCGGGACCGCTCCAGGCGACCTGGTTGCTGGCAGCGGGCGTCCCGATCGTGGCGCCGCGCAAGTTCGTCGCGGTCGAGATCCTGGAGACGATCGAGCGCGAGCGGATCGGCACCACGCTGATGGTGCCGACCCACTTCATCCGGCTGCTCAGGGCGCGCGACGAGGCGGAGCGGACCTACGACGTCAGCTCGATCACGCACGTCACCCAGACCGGTGCCGGCTGTCCCGACGAGGTGAAGCTCGCGATGATCGAGTGGTGGGGTCCGGTCTTCCTCGAGACGTACGGCGGCACCGAGTCCGGTGGCGTCTGCTTCATCGAGAGCGACGAATGGCTCACGCACCGGGGCTCGGTCGGACGGGCGTTGCCGCAGTACCGGATCCTCATCGTGGACGCGAACGGCGAGGAGCTGCCGGTCGGAGCCGAGGGGAAGATCTACTTCGAGGACTCCACCGGGCGGGGCATCCGCTACGAGAACGACGCGGAGAAGACCGCTCGGGCACACCTGCGTCCCGGCGTCTTCACCCTGGGCGAGGTCGGCCGGATCGACGCGGAGGGCTACCTCTACCTCACCGACCGTGACAGCGACAAGGTCGTCTCGGGCGGGGTCAACCTCTACCCCGCCGAGATCGAGCAGGTGCTCTCCCAGCATCCGGCGGTCGCCGACACGGCCGTGATCGGCGTCGACCACCCCGAGATGGGGGAGGAGCTGCGTGCCTTGGTCGTCCTCCGCGACGGGGCGCACGCGAGCGAGGACGAGCTGATCTCCTACGTGCGTGCCGGGCTGTCCTCACTCAAGGCGCCGCGCTCGGTGCTGTTCGTCGAGGAGATCCCGCGGTCCTCGATGGGGAAGCTGAACCGGCGCGACCTGCGCCAGCGCTTCGGACAGGTCGAGGCCGTGTCGCTGGGTGCGGAGGCGGTCTGATGGGACCGCTGCAGAACCTCACGGTCCTCGATCTGACCAGGGCCCTCTCCGGCCCGTACGCGACCCTTCTCCTCGCCGGGATGGGCGCCCGTGTCATCAAGGTGGAGGAGCTCGGCTTCGGCGACGTCGCCCGCGGCAACGTGCCCTACGCCGGCCGCGACGGCGTCCACCGCCAGCCGCAGCACGACGACGACCTCTCGGTGCCGTTCCTCGATCGCAATCGCGGCAAGCTCGGCGTCACGCTGAACCTCAAGCACGAGCGAGCACGCGAGGTCTTCGCGGACCTGGTCCGTCACGCCGACCTCGTCGTGGAGAACTTCAGCCCGGGTACGGCGGATCGGCTCGGCGTCGGCTACGCCTTCGCCGCGCAGATCAACCCGGCGGTCGTCTACGCCTCGATCAACGGCTTCGGATCCGACGCGGACGCCTCCGACGGCAAGGCCTACGACCTCATCACCCAGGCTCTCAGCGGCGTCACCATGGCCAGCGGCATGCCGGGCGACGAGCCCACCCGGATCGGGATCCCGGCCGGGGATCTGATCGCGCCGCTGTACGCCGTGATGGGATCGCTCGCCGCGATCATCCGCGCCCGGGAGACGGGCGAGGGTCAGCACGTCGACGTCTCCATGCTGGGCGCTCTGACCGCCCTCGTCGCCGTCGAGCCCTGGGATGCCTACGAGGCCGTGGGGATGGAGCCCCGGACGGGCAACTTCCTCAATCGCCTCGCGCCCTTCGGACTCTTCGAGTGCCTCGACGGACGGGTGGCCATCTGCGCCGCCACCGACAAGTTCTTCGCCCGCGTTCCGGCGGCGATCGGGAGGCCCGAGCTGCTCGAGGACGAGCGCTTCGCGCGGCGGGCGAGGCGCGCCTCGAACGCCGAGGCGATCCACGCGATCCTCGGCGCCTGGACCGCCGAGCGGACCGTCGAGGAGATCGTCAAGACCCTGAACGCCGCCGACATCCCGGTGGCGCCGGTGCGGACGCCTCGCGAGGCGATCCGCGACCCGCGCGTGCTGGACCGCCACGAGACGGTGCCGCTGGCCCATCCCACCCACGGCGAGGTCGGCGCGCTGATCGGCAGCGGTCTGCCGATCCGGTTCTCCCGGGACGAGGCCGGCTTCGCCGGCCCGGCACCGATCCACGCCCAGCACAACTCCGAGGTCTACGGACGTCTCCTCGGATACACCCCGGACCAGCTCGAGCAGATGGCCTCCGACGGCCTGATCTGACCGCGGCGACGCCCGTCGGTCACTGGAAGGAACCCCCGATGACGCAGTACGACTACCTCACCTACACGCCGTCCGCCGACGGACGCGTGGTCCGGATCATGCTCGACCGGCCCGAGACCCGCAACGCGCAGAACCGCGGCATGCTCACCGAGCTCCACGACGCCTTCCTGCGCGCCGAGGCCGACGACCAGGTCCGGGTGGTGGTCCTCGGCGGCAACGGCGCGATGTTCTCGTCGGGGCACGACCTGGGGACTCCGGTGCGGATCGAGGAGCGCGAGCCGGGTCCGAACCAGCACTGGAGCCACCAGGTGAACGGTGGCACCCGCGCGGGTGCCGAGAAGCGGATGCTGCAGGAATGGCAGTGGTTCTTCGAGGCCACCCGGCGCTGGCGCGACCTGCGCAAGATCACCGTCGCCGAGGTCCACGGGAAGGTGTTCTCCGCTGGTCTGATGCTGATGTGGGCCTGCGACCTCATCGTCGCCGAGGAGAACGCCGAGTTCGCCGACGTGGTCGGCACCCGGATGGGCATGTGCGGGGTGGAGTACTTCGCGCACCCCTGGGAGTTCGGCCTGCGCAAGACCAAGGAGCTGATGCTCACCGGCGACAGCATCACCGCCGAGGAGGCCTACCGGCTGGGGATGGTCTCGAAGCTGTTCAAGCGCGAGGTGCTGGCCGAGCGCACCGACGCGTTCGCCGCCCAGATCGCCGAGCTGCCGACGATGACCGCCCTGTTGATCAAGGAGTCGGTCAACCAGACGCAGGACATCATGGGGTTCCACAACGCGCTCAACGCCTGCTTCACCCTGCACCAGCTGAACCACTCGCACTGGGGCGAGATCCACCACGAGGAGATCGCCCGGGCCAAGCCCGAGGACGGCATCCCGCCGTGGAAGGACGCCCCGCCGGTCACGCCGGCGACGCGCGACAGCGTCGGCTCGCTGTTCGCGTCCTCGCCGCGGAGCGCCGTCTGATGGAGCTGGAGCTGACAGCGGAGCAGGAGGCGCTGCTGGGTGCGTCGCGCCGGCTCATCGGCGACCACATCCCCCTGTCCCGGGTGCGCGAGCTGGCCGAGGGAGCCGCGGCGGATCCCAAGCTGATCGTGCGGTGCGCCGAGCTGGGCTGGCTGGCCCCCTTCGTCCCCGAGGAGCTCGGCGGCGGGAGCGTGTCGGGCGATGCGATGGGCGATGCGGCGTTGGTGGCGGAGGTCAGGGGCACCGGACTCCTGCCCGAGCCGTTCATCGGCGCCAACGCCGCCTCGGTACTGCTCACCTCCGCACCCGAGGAGCTCGCCGCCGACGTCCTGCCCGAGCACGCGGCGGGGGAGGCGATCGTCGTCGTACCGGTCGACGCTCGCGCCGGTGTCGCGGGCCTCGCCGTCGAGGCCCGACCCGACGGCACCGACCTGGTGGTCGGGGGGACCGTCCTGATCGCCGGCCGCGAGCAGGTCGCCTCGGTCCTGGTGCTCGTGGCCGGACCAGAGCACCGCGCCGTTCTGGTGCCCCTCGATGCGGCCGGCGTCACGACCGACGAGGCCGGCGTCCTCGACGTGACGCAACCGCTGACGCGCGTGTCGCTGGACGAGGTCCGGATCCCCCGCGAGCGCACCTTCGTCGTACCCGCGGAGACGGTGCAACGCGCGAGTGCCGTCGCGGCGACGCTCTCGGCGTGCGAATCCGCCGGCGCGATGCAGGCCCTGTTCGGGCTGACCCGTGACTACGCGATGGACCGGGTCGCCTTCGGTCGCCCGATCGGCTCGTTCCAGGCGATCAAGCACCTGCTCGCCGACCTCAGCCTGACCGTCGAGTCGTCGGTCGCCGTCGCCGGCGCCGCCGCGCGCGCGGCCCGTGGCGACGGCCGGCACCACGACGAGGCGGCCCACCTCGCGAAGATCTATATCGGCGAGCGTGTCGCCGGCTTCGTGCAGGGGTGCCAGCAGGTCTTCGGCGGCATCGGCTTCGCCTGGGAGCACGACCTCCACCTCTTCATGCGCCGTCTCGTCGCCAACGCCGCGCTGTTCGGAACCGTCGAGGCACATCGGAGCCAGGTCCTGGCCGTCCACGCTGCCGAGTTGAAGGAGTGATCCAGGTGTCCAGCCCCACGACCGAGCCCAGCAGGGTCGAGCTCGACGAGTTCCGGGCCGCGCTGCGCGCCTGGCTGCCGCAGAACCTCGACCGACGCGGCTCCACGGCCCAGCCGCAGAAGCACTCGCCGGAGCACATCAGCGAGCACCGCGCCATCCAGCGCCGCGTCTTCGACGGCGGGTACGCCGGCATCACGTGGCCCTCGGCGTACGGCGGGGCCGGACTCACCCCGGCCCACCAGCGGGTCTTCGACGAGGAGGGCGCTGGCTTCGTGACCCCGGACTTCGGGTTGCTCAGCATCACGACGTTCGGATCGTGCGTCCCCACGATGCTCGCCCACGCGACGCCGGAGTACCTGCGCCGGCACGTGCCGCGGGTCCTGCGTGGGGAGGAGCTGTGGTGCCAGTTCTTCTCCGAGCCGGCCGCAGGCTCCGACCTGGCCGGGATCCGGACCCGGGCGCGCCGCCAGGGCGAGGACTGGGTGCTCGACGGAGCGAAGATCTGGAGCTCGATGGCCCACCTCGCCGACTGGGGGATGTGTCTGGCCCGCACCGACGTCGAGGTGCCCAAGCACCAGGGACTCACGTGGTTCGCGATCCCGACCGACGCCGAGGGGCTGACGGTCTCGCGCATCCGACAGATCACCGGGGAGAGCGAGTTCTGCGAGGAGACCATCGACGCGGTGGTCGTGCCCGACAGCGAGCGGATCGGCGAGATCGACCGCGGCTGGGGTGTCACGAACACCCTGCTCGTCTTCGAGCGCGGCGCGGGCCGTCCGGGCGGGGACGAGGCGCCCGACGATCCGGGACCGCTTCCTGCCGATCTCGTGTCGGCCGCGCGCCGCGGTGGCGGTCTCGCCGACGCGACAGCACTCTCGACGATCGCATCGGTCCACGCCGAGGACTACGCGGTGCGCCAGCTCAAGGCGCGGATCGCTGTCATGACCCGGCTCGGCACCGTGAGTCCCGGGGTCGCCTCCTACGGCAAGCTCGCCGTCGCCGCGGCGACGGCGCGTCGTGGCCGGGCGTTGATGGAGGTCGGCGGCCTCGGTGCGGTCGCCTGGACCCGCGCCGAGTCCGACGGCGGCCAGGAGGCGGAGGGCTTCCTCGCCAGCAAGGCTCCCTCGATCGCCGGTGGCACCGAGCAGATGCAGCGCAACGGCGTCGCCGAGCGGGTGCTCGGCCTGCCGCGGGAGCCGGCGGTCGACACCGACATCCCGTTCCGCCTGATCGCCGAACGTGCGCGCGAGTGGACGCGGTGAGCCAGCCGGTACGGTGACGCCATGGTCGACTCCACCGGCGAGATCTTGAGGGGAAGCGGCCTGGACCAGGCTCCGACCCCTTCTCCCGACACGGTCGATCGCCAGCGACTCCTGATCCGGCTCTGGCGAGCCTTCGACGCCAGTCCGTACGTCGAGATCCTGGCCGGCAGGGGATGGGGCAAGACAACCGTCGCGGCACAGTTCGCACAGACCGTGGGCGGACCCGTGGCCTGGGTCGACGGGGGTGCGGGAAGCAAGGCGCTCGAACCGCTGCTGCAGCTGTGGGACCAGGGCGGCGGCCTCGATCTGACCGTCGTCCTCGACGCCGCCGAGCAGCTGCTCGACGAGGGGGAGGACGGGGTCGCGGCACTGACCCGACTGGTCGCGGCGCGCCCCCGCGGGGCGCGCGTGCTCCTCTGCTCCTCACGGCACCTCGGCGCCGCCCTCGAGCAGGCAGGTGCCGGGACCGATCACCCACTGCTGACGGAGAGCGACCTGCGGTTCACCGCGCGCGACGCCCGGCGGCTGCCGTCGGCCGTCGCGGTGGCCGACCTCCTCAAGGACACCGGGGGGTGGGTCGCCGGCGCCGTACTGCTCGCCCAGGGCCGGCACGACCCGCACGCCACGGTGCGCCTCCACCGCCTCATCCGATCGGCCGTCCTCGAGGGCCTGCCGCCCACCGAGCGGGCGTTCCTGAGTCACACGGCGATCCTGCCGATCGTCACCCAGAGCGACGCCCGAGCCCTGGTCGGGGAGGAGGCCGAGGCCCTGGTGCACAGCGTCAGGCGCCGCGTGCTGCCTCTCGTCCACGCGACCGGCGACGCGCTCGTCTACCGGCGGCCCCTGCGCGAGCTGCTGCTGGCCGACCTGAGCTCCGATGACAGCACGATCGTCGACGACCTGAGCCGTCGACATCTCGACCACCTCCAGGCGTCCGGCCGGATGCGGGAGGCGGTCGAGTGGTGCGTCGCCGAGGGCGATCGGCAGGGCGCCGTCCACGTCGTCGAGCGCGTCGTCGCCGGACTGGCGAACCGGACCCCGGCCCAGGAGGAGCTCAGCGAGTGGCTCCAGCTCCTCGGGCCCGACACGGCGCTCGCCAGTGACGTGATCGCGGGTGCGGCGATCCGACGTCTGCACGCCGATCGGCGCACTCACGAGGCGACGACGCTCATCCGCCGGCTGAGCGAGGACGACCGCATCGAGCGCATCCTGCGGACGAATCCCGACCTGCATGCGACGGTGCTCTGGTGCCTGCACGAACGTCCCAAGGACGCGTTGAACTACCTCAGTGAGGAGTACGGCAGCTACCGGATCGACGCCGTCTCCTACATGGTGTCGGTGCTGGGCGGGACCGAGCCCATCGAGGCTCCCGTCCAGGTCTCGTGGGGCGAGCTCGCGGCCCTCGTCCACTGGGGCCTGATCTGGCAGGGCCGGCTGGACGAGGTGATCGACTCCGCCACCGACAGCCAGTCCGCGTTCGAGGACAATCCGAACGTCGTGATCGCGGCGCTGTGGACCGGCCGCCTGGATCTTGCCAAGAGCGCCTGGGAACGGATCCCGGCCGGCCGCAACGAGCGACCGCAGGCGCAGCTGGCTCGTGCGGCCTTCCTCCTGGCCGAGGGCCGGCTGGAGGAGGCTCTCGAGGTCCTCGCGCGCAACCGTGCCGCGGCCGAGCGCGCTGGTCAGGAGAGCACCTTCGACGTCCTGTACGCCTACGTGCTGATCCGGAGGGGAGAGGCGGCTCGAGCGATCCCGCACCTGACGCCCCGCCTGCCCACGATGCGGGGGACCGGGCACCGGGCGATCGAGGAGTGGGCTCGGATGGTGCTCGGCATCGCGCATCTCGAGGCGGGTGACCTCGATGCAGCGCAGTCGTACCTCACCGACGCGCTCGCGAGCATGCGGCCGGCCGGCCGGCTGCTGCTCGCTGCCGCGGCCGAACGGGCGCTCGCGGAGGTGCGGCTCCGCCGCGGCAGCGCAGCGGTAGACCCAGCGGTCGATGTAGCAGTGGCCGAGCTCGTCCCCGACGAGGCCCCGGCCGGCCTGACGGGCCACGTGGGCAGTCGGTTCTGGGAGGCGGAGGTGGCCGCCCGCACCCCCCTGGTCGAGGCGACGCTCGCCCAGCGGCGCGCGCCGGTGCCGGCAGCCGCGGCGACGCGCCCCGAGCGATCAGCAGACCCGGCCTCAGCGGTGCTCTACTCCTTCGGGGAGCCGGCGGTGCTCGAGATCGGGGAAACCCGCAACGTGTTGAGGAGGACCAAACTGGTCGAGCTCATCGCCGACCTCGCGCTGCACGGCGGCGCGATGGACCGCGATCTGCTCCAGGCCAGGCTGTTCCCCGACATCGACCGTCGCCGGGCGAGCAACTACTTCCGCCAGGTCGTCTTCAAGATCCGGGAGCTGATCGGCGTCTCGCTGCACCGCGACGGTGCCCTGCTCGTGTGGCCGGAGGAGATCCCGCTGCGCGCCGTCGACATCGACTTCGAACGACGGATCGAGGCCATCCCGGGTGTGGACGCCGAGGCCGGTCAGGTCCGTGACGTCTTCGATCTCGCGGCGGCGCCCTACCTCCCGGCGAGCGAGCTGCCGTGGGTCGTCGAGCGACGCAACCACCTGAGCCTGCTCTACGAGAAGGCGGTGGTCAGCGAGCTGCACAAGGCGTACGACGCCGGCGACCTCGAGCTGATCCGCGACTACGGCGCCCGGGCGATCGCCATCAATCCCTACGCCGAGGATCTCTACCTGCTGATGATCCGCGCTGAGCAGAACTGGGGCAGCGTCGCGCGCGGGCGGGCGATGTTCCGCGCGGCGCACGAGTCGATGAAGGATCTCGGGATCGAGGTGTCCGAGGAGCTCCGCGACGCGGCACAACGGCTGGGAGCGACCTCCGGGTGAGCAGCCCGCACGTTCTCGCCGCGGGGAAGATCCCGTTCGAGTGACAGCCGTCACAGGATGCTTGCTAGCCTGAGCGGATGCTCCAGCTCGATGAGGAAGCCACCCGGCGCCCGGTGGGATGGCTCCATCGCCTGAGCCGGTCCCACCTGCGCGACCGGGTCGTCGACCTCCTGCGACACCATCGCGTCGTCGTGGTGCAGGCCGGCCGGGGCTGGGGCAAGTCGACGCTGGCCGAGGACGTCTCGCTGTCGTTCGGCGGACCGGCCAGGTGGGTGCGCTGTGCCGAGCTGCTCGAGGGCGGCCTGGAGGAGAGCGTGGCCGGCGGGCCCGGGCTCATCGTGGTCGTCGACGCCGAGGAACTGGTGCACCACGACGGGCTCGCACGCCAGCTGCGACGGCTCGCCGAGACCGCCGAGGACGTCCCGGGCTCGGGCGTGGCCGCCCTGCTGCTCACCCACGGTGCACTGCCAGGGACGCTCCGACGCGCGGCCGACGAGCTCCGGATCGCGGTGCTGACCTCCTCGGACCTGCGGCTGTCGATGGGGGAGGTCGAGGAGCTCCGCTCCCGCTCCGCGGCGGCCAACCCGCTGTCCGCCACCGAGGTGATGCGTCTGACGGGCGGGTGGCCGCGCGGCGTCGGGGCCGCTGTCCAGCTGGACGCCCACAACCCTCGGACCGTCGATCTCCTCGACGACGCCATCGAGTCCTCGGTGATGGCCGACCTCGGCGAGGCCGAGCGTGACCTGATCATCCGGGTCTCCGTGCTCGACTCCGCCGATCCGGCCACTGTCGCAGCGCTCCTCGGCGAGGAGGCCGGGCGGACGTGGGAGCGGATCGGACGGCTGCACCTCCCGATGGTCATCAGCGAGGGCGGTCGGCTCACCCTGCGGCCTCCGCTGCGCGACTACCTGCGCTCCGAGCTGGCGCGGGTCCACCCCGGTGCGGCCGAGCAGCTGCGCTCCGCCTACCTGTCGCACCTTCGCGCGCACGGAGCCCTCGTCGAGGTCATCGACTGGTACCTGGATCGGGGCTCGCGGGCGCAGGCCCTTGACCTGATCGTCGAGGCCGCGGACCTCGACCTCGACCCGCTGCTGCTCGACCAGGCGTTCGACAGGTGGGCGCAGTCGTTGGGCGTCGACGCGCTGGTCGGGCGTGACGCGACCGCCGGCCTGATGATCCGCGTCCTCCACCGCCGGGGCCAGACCGAGCAGGCCGCGCTGCTGGGTCAGCAGCTCATCGACGAGGGCCGGATGCAGGCGATCCTGGAGGCCGACCCCGAGCTGCGGCCCGTCGTCGTCTACTGCCTCCACAACCGGCCCGAGGTCGCCCTCCGGCTGTTGCCGCAGGCGCTGGGCAGCTACTCGCTCGGGTCGATCGCCTACTCGGTCGCCGTCACCGGCAGCACCCGCCCGGTCGAGCCACCGGACCGCGCCGAGTGGGGCGACCTGGCCATCCACGTCCTGTGGGGTCTGCTGTGGCAGGGTCGGCTGCAGGAGGCGATCGACGCGATGACGCAGGACGGTGTCGTCACCGAGCCGACGTCGAGCCTGGCGCTGGCGGCCCTCTGGTCCGACCAGCCGGCACTGGCCGAGGAGGTCTACCGCCGGATCCCGAAGTCCGACGGCTACCCCTGGGCGCAGTTCGTCTCCGCCGCCCTGGCGCTCCACGACGGCGATCATCAGCGGGGCCTGCGCGTGCTGAGCGCCGCCATGCCCGCGGCGCAGCGCCAGCAGGCGGCGCCGACCTTCGAGACGCTCGCGGCGTGCCTCATGCTCAAGGCCGGCGACACCAGACGGGCGATCCGGCATCTCGAGACGCGGTTGCCGCAGCACCAGACCAGCGGTCGGCGTGCCGTCGGGGAGTGGGCACAGTTCATCCTCGCTCTCGGCTACCTCGAGCAGGATCGTCACGACGCCGCCGCCCAGATCCTCGAGCCGGCGATCTCGGCGATGGAGCAGGCGGAGAGGTTCCTGCTGCTCTCCGCCGCGCGGCTGGCGTACGCCGAGGCGTCCGCGCGCGGCGGTGCGCCGACGCAGGTCGTGCGTCGGCTGCTGGACACCGCCCTGACCACCCGGGCCGGTGTCGGCAGCAGCTACTGGGAGCGCGAGGCGCTGCTGCACGCGCGCGAGCTGCGACGCCTCGGACTCGTCGACGGCGGCGAGCAGACCTCGAGCGGTCCCGACGTACGCGAGCGCGCGCCTGCCGTCGCCGAGCCGGTAGGCCTCCCGGGCGGTCCGGTGGGTCGGCTCTCGACGTTCGAGCAACCGGCCGCGCTCGAGCTCGACGGCATCAGACATCCGCTGGGGCGCACCAAGCTCGCCGAGCTCATCGCTGACCTCGCGGTCCACGGTGGCTCGGTCGACCGGGCCGCGCTGCAGATGAGGCTGTTCCCGTACGTCGGGCAGCGCAGCGCCGGCAACCACTTCCGGCAGGTGCTGTTCAAGCTGCGCGAGCTGACGGGCGTGGTGCTGGACCGGCCCTCCCGCAACGAGATCGGCTGGCCGGCGGGGGGAACCCTCGACGCCACCGACCTCGTCGTGGAGGCGCAACTGCGCCGACTGCTCACCCAGGCCCGGGTCGACACCGAAGCGCTCCGCGCCATGTTGGACCTGATGACCGGGCCCTACCTCTCGACCAGCGAGCTGAGCTGGGTGGTCGAGAGGCGTCAGCTGCTCAACCTCCTCTTCGAGGAGGGCGTGCTCCGGCTGCTGCGCGACCCGGACGGCTCCGTCGACCTCGACATCGTCCGCATCTACGGCATGCGAGCGGTGGTGCTCAGTCCCTACAGCGAGGACGTCTATCGGCTGATGATCGAGGCCGAGCTCGACCGGGGGAGCGCGCAGCGGGCGCGCGCCGTCTACCGCCGTGCGGTCCATGCCATGAAGGACCTCGGTCTGGAGCCGTCGGGCGAGATCCGAGCGCTGGCGCGTCGGTTGGGCCAGCGGTTGTCGGCCGAACAGGGCACCCAGGGCGTGTGACGGCGGTAACGTCGCTCGTAACGGCCCGGATTAGATGCTCGTGGCGTTCGCCGTCGGCTGGCGACCACGATGCGAAAGGGCTATGAGCATGTCGTATGCAATGAAGGAACTCGAAGAGCACAACCATCTGCTGGGCGACCCCGAGGCGCTCAACAAGGTCTTCGAGGAGGAGGGCTACCTCTACTTCCGCGACGTCTTGGACAAGGAGGCCGTCGAGGAGGTCCGTGCGAAGTACTTCTCGGTGCTCGTCGACGACTATGGCGTGGTCGACCCCGGCCAGGACCAGCCGATCTGGAACGGCAAGGACGTCAGCTCCTTCCCGGTGAAGGTCCCCGAGGTCTACGGATCGGGCACCTACGAGCGCTTCGTCGCCAACCCGGCCATCACCAGGTTCTTCGAGGACGTCGTCGGTGAGCCCATCTCGTGGATCCCGAGCACCGAGTATCGCCTGAACCCGCCGGTCGCCGAGAAGCCCGAGGACCCGGTGGCCGGGCGTCACCAGGACGGCTTCTTCAACAACGGCTACAACTTCCGGATCTGCTGGATCCCGTTCGCCGACATCGACGAGGAGATCGGTGGCCTCGCCATCGCTCCGGGCGCGCACAAGCGCGGCTACCTGCACGACGCCTCCGATGCTCCGAAGTTCCCGATCCCGGCAGGCGCCATCGCCGACGACGAGTGGGCTCGCCCGAAGGTCTACCGGGCCGGCGACGTGCTCATGTTCAGCACCAAGACCCCGCACAGCGGTCTGGCCAACCTCGGCAAGGCGTTCCGGCTCTCGATGGACGTGCGATTCTCGACGGCCAACGACCCGCAACCGGTCATCGGCGACCTGATCGAGGTCACCAGGGACTCGATCACGCTGGACACCTCCGTGGGGGCGGTCAGGCTCGTGGTCGACGAGGACACCTACCTGCGCCTCAAGGACGGTGCCCGACTCCCGAACGAGGAGATCGAGACGCTGCTGCACATCGGCGACCCGCTGATGGTCGGCGCCCAGGACGGTCGGGCTGTTCTGATCCGCCCGCAGAAGGGCTGACCATGGCCGACGTGTCGCCGCCCGCCGGGCCGGCCACCACCCCGTCCTACGCCGACCTCCTCGCTGTCGGGGAGCAGATCTTCGGCCTCGCGCGGGTCGGCGACACCGAGACACTGGTCGCGCTGGTCGACCGGGGGGTTCCGGTCGACCTGCGTGACGCCGCCGGCAACTCGCTGCTGATGATGGCGGCGTACCACGGGCATGCCGAGGCCACCGCTGCTCTCGCGGGGCGCGGAGCCGATGTCGATCTGCTCAACGATGCGGGTCGCTCGCCCCTCGCCGGCGCCGTCTTCAAGGGTCACGACCAGGTCGTGCGCGTCCTGGTCGGCCACGGAGCCTCGCCGTACCGGGGGGCGCCCAACGCGATCGCCACAGCGCTCGCCTTCGGCCGCACCGACCTCGAGCGGATGCTGCGAGGAGCAGGGGCCACGGATGCCAGGAAGAAGGATTGAGGATGGACACCCGCACCTCCTATGACGAGCTGTTCATCGACGGTCGCTGGGCGCCGAGCCGCAGCGAGGAGGCCACCGCGGTGGTCAACCCCGCCACCGGTGCAGCGTTCGGTCGTGTCCCGCGGGGCGCCGTCGCCGATGTCGAGGCAGCCGTCGCCGCGGCGCGGCGGGCCTTCGACGAGGGCCCGTGGCCGACCATGTCGGCGCGCGAGCGCAGCGCCGCTCTGCTGCGGTTCGCCGACGTCCTGGAGTCGTGGCGCGACGTGGTCGAGCCGGTGATCCGGCTCGAGTCCGGGGCGCTTCCGTCGCTGATCGAGGCGACTCACTTCGGCATCGGACTGGCCAGGTTCCGTTACGCCGCCGAGAAGGCACTCACCTCCTTCGACACCGTGACGCCGTTGCAGGTCGGCCCCGGCGACGTGCTCGGCGCCTCCGCGCTGCTGCACCAGCCGATCGGAGTGGTCGGAGCGATCACGCCGTTCAACTTCCCGCTCTACCTCAATCTCGCCAAGCTCGGGCCGGCCCTCGCGATGGGCAACACCGTCGTGCTCAAGCCGTCGCCGCTGACGCCGCTCGAGGGCCTCGTCCTCGGTGCCGTCGCCGCCGAGGCCGACCTGCCGCCCGGGGTGCTCAACGTCGTCACCGGCGAAGGCGACGTGGGCGACGCGCTGGTCACCGATCCGCGCGTCGACATGATCAGCTTCACCGGCTCGGAGGCGACGGGCAGCCGGGTGATGGCCAGCGCCAGTGGCACCTTGAAGCGCGTCGTGCTCGAGCTCGGCGGCAAGTCGGCGATGATCGTGCGCGAGGACGCCGACGTCGAGGCGGCCGCTGCCGCGGCGTTCGGCAGCTTCACGCTGCATGCCGGGCAGGGATGCGTGCTCCTCACCCGCCATCTGGTCCACCGTGCGGTCGCCGACCAGTTCCTGGCCGAGCTCGACCGGCGCGTGCGCGCGACGGTCGTCGGCGACCCCGAGGACCCGAGCACCACCATGGGTCCCCTGATCTCGGCCGCACAGCGCGAGAAGGTGCTCGGCTACATCGACGCGGGGGTCGGCGACGGAGGCACCGTCGCCGCTCGCGGTTCCGATGTGGTCTCGGACGGCTTCTTCGTCCCGCCGGTCGTGCTCAGCGACGTGCCGGCCACGTCGCGAAGCGTGCAGGAGGAGATCTTCGGGCCGGTCGCGGTCGTTCTTCGTTTCGACGACGACCACCAGGCCGTCCGACTCGCCAACGACAGTCGCTACGGCCTGTCCAGCGCCATCTTCAGCGGCAACGGCGGCGCGGCCTGGCGGATGGCGCAGCGGCTGCGCACCGGTGGCGTCCGGATCAACGGCGGCGGGACGGCGCTCGACCTCGACGCGCCGACGACCGGCTGGAAGACCTCCGGACTCGGCACCGAGCACGGGATCCCCGGATTGATGGAGTACACGCTCTCGAAGACTGTCGCCTTCAGGGCCGGACGATGATGAGGACCGGACGATGATGAGGAGTGGTGTCAGGTGAACACCGTGACCACCGGGCACGCCGGAGCCGGCGAGCTCACCCCGCAGGTGCTGCGCACCGCGTTCGCTGCCTTCCCGAGCGGCGTCACCGCCGTGGCCGCGATGGTGGACGGCCGGCCGATGGGGATGGCGGCGAGCTCGTTCACGTCGGTGTCCCTGGAGCCGGCGCTCGTGTCCGTCTGCGTCGCCCATACCTCCTCGACCTGGAAGCTCCTGGCAGCGGCTCCGCGGATCGGCGTCAGCGTGCTCGCCGAGCACCACGGTGAGACCGCGCGGAGCCTCGCCGCGCGCGGCGAGGAGAAGTTCGCGAACGTCGAGTGGTCCGCTGACGAGGCCGGAGCGATCTTCATCCACGACTCTGCGCTCTGGCTGCGCTGCTCGATCCACGACGCCATCGCCGTCGGCGACCACGACATCGTCGTCCTCGAGGTGGAGTCGCTCGACCGCTTCGAGGGCGTGGCGCCGATGGTCTTCCACGGCAGCGGCTTCCACGGCATGAGCCGCGGGACCAAGCGCGTTCCGCTGCGCAACGGCTGGGGCTGGGAGTTCGATCCCTTCTCCTGATCGACGCAAGCACCACGGCCCGACTCCTGCGGAGTCGGGCCGTGGTGCTTGCGGTGGTCGCTCTCGCTGCCGGGGTCGGTGCCGATGCCCGCAGCGGGGTCCGCTCAGGAGTGGTCGACACCCGATCCGGACGTCGCGCCGGCGAGCCGCTCGGGCCAGAGCGCTGCGGTGATCACCGCACGCTGCGCCTCGGTGTCGACCACCTTGACGCGCGGCCGGCCCGACTCCCGGCCGGCCTTCTTCTCGTGTGCGTCGAGCGCCGTCCAGCCGGCGACGGTGATGGTGTCGGGGAGCAGCTCGGCGATGTCGCCAGGCTGCGACGGCGCCGGCAGCTCGCCCGCGAGGAAGTCGTCGAGGAGGGCGTCGGTCGTCTCCGTCGCGCAGTGCCGGTTGGTGCCGATCGTGCCCTGGGGGCCACGCTTGGCCCAGCCGGTGACGTAGAGGCCTCCGCGAACGGCGCCCGTCTCGGGGTCCAGGACGCGACCGGCGGTGTTCGGGACCAGCCCCCTGGCCTCGTCGAAGGGCAGCGAGCCCAGGCGCACCGACCGGGAGCCGATCGCGCTGATCACCAGACCGCACGTCAGCTCCGCGACATCGCCCGGTGCCGTCGACGCCCTGGCGACTCCCGAGGTCGGGTCGATCTCGGTGCGTGCCCACCGCAGGCCCGCGACCCGGTCGGTGCCGGTGACGGCGATCGGCGTCCGGCAGAAGTCGAGGACCACCACGAGGCCGGCATCGGCGGGGGCCTCGGTCGGCAGCGCCTCCACCAGCGAGCGCTTGTAGGAGTCGATCGCCGTGGCTTGCGCCGTGAGCGGCCCGAGCTCCTCGGAACGGACCAACCGCGCACCGAGGGCCGCACGCAGACCGATCAGCTCCGCGACGGTGAAGGCGGCCATGTCGGCTCCGCGCCGCCCCATCACCCGGATCTCGCGCAGCGCCGTCGCGCTCAGCACGTCGACCGCGTGATCGGCCATGTCGGTGCGACCGCGCGCCCCGGCGTCGAGGGCCAGCAGCCGGGCGATGTCGAGAGCGACGTTGCCGTTGCCGATGACGACGGCACGCTCGGCATCGATGGCGGGCACGGCCGTGGCGTGCTCGGGATGACCGTTGTACCAGGCGACGACGTCTGTCGCCGCGTGGCTGCCGGGCAGGTCCTCGCCCTCGATCCCGAGTCGGCGCCCCGCCGGCGCGCCGACGCCGTAGACCACGGCGTGGTAGCGACGTGCGAGCTCGTCGGGGTCGAGGTCGCGCCCGATCTCGACCCCGAGGAACATCCGAACGCGGTCGTTGCGCCAGGCGCGCTGGTAGGTGTCGGCGACCTGCTTGGTCGACTGATGGTCCGGGGCGACTCCGAAGCGGACGAGCCCGGTCGGGGTGAGCAGCTTCTCGAACACGTCGATGCGCACGTCCAGACCGCGCTGGGCCAGGAGGTGCTGGACGGTGTAGCTGGCCGCTGGTCCGGTTCCGACGACAGCGACGCGCAGCGGTCCCGTCGATCCCTCGGCACTCCACTGTCGGCGGACGGGCCCGGGGTGCGGGACGTGGTCGTAGTCACGGCGCCCGGGTTCGTCGAAGTACGCCGCGTTGAGCTCGACGAACGGCATCGACTCGGGCGGGAGGTCGTAGTCGGGCTCGATCGCGTTGACCGGGCACTCGACCACGCAGGCACCGCAGTCGATGCACCCCTCCGGGTCGATGTAGAGCATCTCCGCGGTCAGATAGTCCGGCTCGTCGGGAGTCGGGTGGATGCAGTTCACCGGGCAGACCGGGACGCAGGCCGCGTCGTTGCAGCACTGCTGGGTGATCACGTGGGTCATGAGAACCTCGAGTTCCGCTCCTCGTCAGCGACGGCACCGGCGAGCGGCTGTCGGCGTACTCGCGATGGAGTGACGCTAGGGCAGCTGGGGTTACGGGTGGCGTTACGCGGCGACGGGCGCCGCAGGCACCGCCGCTCGTCACATGAAGCGGCCCCCGGAGACTTCGAGGGTGGCTCCGGTGACGTAGCTGGCCATCGAGGACCCGAGGTAGACGGCAGCATCGGCGATCTCGGCCGGACGGCCGAGGCGGCCCAGCGGGATGTCCGCCGCCCGGCGGGCGAGGTCGTCCGGGCTGAGCTGTGCCGCCATCGCCGTCTCGATGATGCCCGGCAGGATCGCATTGACCCGGATGCCGTCACCGGCGAGCTCCTTCGCCGCGGCCTTCGTCAGGCCGATGACGCCGGCCTTGGCCGCGCTGTAGTTGGTCTGACCCGCGAGTCCGGCCTTGCCGCCGATGCTCGACATGTTGACGATGGAGCCGCCTCCGGCTGCCCGCAGCGCCGGAGCGGCGTACTTGATCCCGAGCCAGGCACCTTGCAGATGCACGTCGATCAGGTCGCGGAAGTCGGCCAGCGTGGCCTCGTCGAGGGCGCAGTTGCGCAGGATGCCGGCGTTGTTGACCAGGATGTCCAGCCCGCCGAAGGCGGAGACCGTCCTGGCCACCAGCTGCTCCACCGCAACCGGGTCGGCGACATCGCACCCGACACCGATCGCCGCCTCGGTGCCGGAGATGGTGGCGGCGGTGGCGGCTGCCCTGTCTTCGTCGAGGTCGGCGAGCACGACCCGCGCCCCCTGGTCGACGAACGCGCGGGCGATCGCCTCGCCGAGACCCTGGGCGGCACCGGTGACGATGGCGCGCCTGCCTTCGAGCAGCTTCATGTTCTCGTCCTCTCGATCAGTCGCTGGCGGGCAGCGGCTTGGCTTCGCGGAGCTCCAGCGGGGTCGGGCCGTCGCCGAGGGTTCCGGCGCCGGCCTTGGTGACGAGCACCTCGAAGGTGGGGTCGGTCGGGGACGTGTAGCGCTTGCCGATCGCGTTGCCGCTCATCAGCGTCACATCGGCGGCCGCAGCGACCGAGCCGGCGCCGGTCGCGGCGTCGATCGCGACGAGTGGGAGTCCGCCACAGGTCGGCTCCACGGAACCGTCACCGGCACGCACGACGACCACCTCGGTCGCGCAGACCTGGCTGCGCAGGCGCTGGCCGGGGGAGAGCTGGGTCATGTCAGTTTCCTGTCTCGATCGCCTGGGTCAGCTGCGCCAGCACGTCGCGGCGGATCAGCTTGCCCAGCGGGTTGTAGGGGAGCTCGTCCCACACGGTGATGGACTCGGGGGTCTTCGACCCGCGGAGCCGACTCCGCACGTACGCGACGACGGCCTCGGTGTCGATCTCGTGGTGCGGGCGCGCGACGACGACGGCGGCGATGCGCTGGCCCCACTGCTCGTCGGGGAGACCGATCACCGCGGCGTCGGCGATGGCGGGGTGGGTGAGAAGGACCGCCTCGATCTCGCTCGGCGCGATGTTCTCACCGCCTCGGATGATGGTGTCGTCGGTGCGGCCCTCGATGTAGACGTAGCCGTCGGCGTCGATGCTGGCCCGGTCACGGGTGTCGAACCATCCGTCGGGGTCCAGGGCGCTGCCGTGGCCCAGGTACTCGCCGGAGACCTGCGGTCCGCGGACCCACAGCGCACCGGCGACGCCGGGGCCGCACGGCAGGCCGTCCTCGTCGGTGATCCGCAGCTCGACGCCCGGCACCGCGCGTCCGGCCGATCCCAGGCGCATCCGGACCAGGGGATCGTCGGAGTCGAACGCGGCGCGATGATCGGCGGGGCCCAGCACGGTGATCGTCGAGGAGGTCTCGGTCAGGCCGTAGGCGTTGACGAATCCCGCGGTGGGAAAGGCGGCGAGCGCCTGCTCGAGCACGGCGGGGGCGAGGCGCGCGCCTCCGTAGGAGATCGTGCGCAGGGAGGGGACGTCGGCCGCGGATCCGTCGAGGTGCTCGACGATCCGGGCGAGCATGGTCGGC
This sequence comes from Nocardioides sp. BP30, assembly GCF_029873215.1. Classification (NCBI taxonomy): domain Bacteria; kingdom Bacillati; phylum Actinomycetota; class Actinomycetes; order Propionibacteriales; family Nocardioidaceae; genus Nocardioides; species Nocardioides lacus. Next base: position 2,125,252 of record NZ_CP123620.1, read on the forward strand.
ACCACCATCGCCGAGGTGACCCGTTCGCGCCGCACCACGGCCAGCCACTCGGCCGGGTCGAAGTTCGGCAGGAACACCACCCGGCGACCGGCGTAGGCGTTGCTGAGCACGGAGGCGACGCCGGCGACGTGGTACGGCGGCACGCAGACCAGCGCGCACTCCTCGGGCCCCGCGGTGGCGGGCTCCACCGTTTGCAGCACGTAGGAGGCCAGATGGTCGTGCTTGAGCAGCACCCCCTTGGGGGCGCTCGTCGTACCGCTGGTGAAGAGCATGATCGCGGCCGGGTTCGGATTCCCGGCGTGAGCCGAGGTGTCGTGCACCGTCCCGGCCATCTGCAGGAACTCGGGGGTGGTCATCATCGCAACGCCGGCGGGCAGGCGTGCCGCCATGTCGGGGTCGGTCACCACCAGCGGAGCGTCGAGCGCGCCGATCAGCTCGTGCACCTGCTCGTCGGCGAGACGGTAGTTCAGGGGCGTGAGCGGAAGTCCGGCGTAAGCGCACGCGAAGACGGCGAGGCTGAAGGCCGGCCCGTTCAAACCGAGGAAGGCGACGCTGCGTGGTCGACGCTCGCGCAGGCCCGCACCGGCCCACTGCGCGTGCAGCGACCAGGACTCGAACGTCTCCTCGTAGCGCTCCGCGACCAGGGCCGACCGCTCGCCGCACATGGCGGCCGGGAGCTGCAGCAGGACCTCGATGCCCACGTCCTCAGCCGACTTCCGTGAGAAGGATCGCACCCTCCGGGCAGGCGGTCGCTGCGCGTCGAGCGGAGGCGCAGTCCGCCTCGCCGGTGACGGCCGTGCGCAGCGCGACGGCGTACCCCTCGTCATCGGGCTCGAACAGGCCCGGCTCCAGCACGTAGCAACGCCCGTGGCCGGAACACTTCTCCGAGATCTCGATCCCAAGAGACATCTCTTCCACTCCTTGATCTAGACGGGGGCATGGCTGGGCCGGCACCAGCGACCGCTGGGACCGGTGCAGCACGGCCATCCTCGGCGCGGTCGCGTTACGGATCGCATTACCGGCCTGAGGACGGCGTCGGCGGTCGGCCGGGCGTCCGCTGCCCCGTCGGGACCACCTCACGATCCGTAACGGACCGATTAACGAGACCTCGCGGACCGTTGGCCGCTACCTGCCGGATGTGACCGAGGACACGTCGTCGCGACGCGGCAGGCCCACGCAACGGACTACCCGAGTTCAAAGGAGCATCTCATGAGGTCTGCGTTCCCGCGCCAAGTCAGGACCGGAGTGGCCGCGTTCGCGGTACTGGCCGCACTCTCGACCGCCGCCGCCTGCGGTTCGGACAATTCGAGCACCGGCTCGAGCACCGACAAGTCCGGCGGCGCCGACGGGGCCGCTGCTGTCCCGTCCGAGGTCTCGGCGACCGTCGACCAGTTCCGGGGCGAGGCCCAGTTGGGCCTCAAGCCTCTCTCGGCGAAGCCGGCGACCGGCAAGCACGTCATCTTCCTCGCCAATGCGGCGGCGCCCACCACCGTCACGACCGGTGGGTTCTTCCTCGAGGCCGCCAAGACGCTCGGGTGGACGGGGAAGATGGAGAACTACGCGGGTGACCCGGCTTCCCTGGCGACTGCCGTGGACCAGGCGGTGAGCGAGAAGCCCGACGGGATCGTCATCTCGGGTGCTGACCCGAGCTCGTTCTCGAACGCCCTGAAGAAGGCCGGCGCGGCGGGTGTCCCGGTCTTCGTCGGTGGCGCGCCCGCGAAGCCGACCGGGATGGACCAGGGCGGCCTCAGCGGGCTGTCGCTGGGCGAGCAGTACCTCCTGGCCGAGGGCAAGACCAGTGCCGACTGGGTCCTGAAGGACTCCGGGGCCAAGGCGAATGTCGCCATCGTGACCCTGGCCGGCTTCCCCACCCTCCAGGTCGAGGAGAAGGGCTTCACCGACGAGCTGAAGTCGGTGTGCCCGTCCTGCAAGACGAAGACGGTCGAGACCCAGCTCACCGACATCGGCAAGGCGCTGCCCGGCACCGTCGTGTCGACCCTCCAGACCGAGCCCGACATCAACTACGTGTACTTCCCGTACGGCGACATGTCGGTCGGCGTACCGGCCGCGCTGAAGGCGGCGAACCTCAGCCCGAAGCTGGTCACCGCCATCGCCTCGGACAACACCTACGCCGACCTGAAGTCCGGCAAGGCCGTCATGACGCTGTCGACCGCCAGCGAGATCCAGGGCTGGCTCGAGGCCGACCTGGTGGCTCGTTACTACGACACCAAGGCTCCGGTCCTCGACGATGTGACGCCGTTCCGCATCTACGACAAGACCAATGACCAGGCCGACAAGCTCCCGGTCTCCCCGTCCGACTACCAGGACCAGTTCAAGAAGCTCTGGCTCCTCGCCAACTAGTCCGACTCCGCAGGCAGGCCCGTTACCGGGCGGGGCGAAGCCCTTCCGGGCGCCCGGTAACGGCACGGCAAACGCATCCGCGCCGATGGTGGACCCATCGGATGAGACGCGTGTCACATCCACGTCCGCAACCATGAGACCCGAGGGGACTTGATCATGTCGATCACCCACACCCCGCCCGACCTGACCGGTGTCCGGCTCCGCGCCGTGTCCAAGACGTTTCCCGGGACCAAGGCGCTCGACCACGTCGATCTCGACGTCCTGCCGGGCGAGGTGCACGCCCTGGTGGGCCAGAACGGCTCGGGAAAGTCGACCCTGATCAAGATCCTCGCCGGCTTCCACGAGGCGGACCCGGGGTCCACGGCGACGGTGGGCCCGCGCTCGCTCGATCTGGGCGACGCCACCGCGGCCCACGACGTCGGGCTCCGGTTCGTCCACCAGGACCTGGGCCTCGTGCTGACCGAGTCGACGGTCGACAACCTCGCGCTCGGCAGCGGCTACCGGACCTCGCGCGCGGGCCGGATCCGTTGGCGGGCACAGCGCCAACGTGCCAGGGACCTGATGGACACTGTGGGCCATCCGGTCGACATCGACCGTCCGGTCGAGCAGCTCTCCGCCGTCGAGCGGACCGCCGTCGCGATCGCGCGGGCGATGCAGGGATCGGCCGAGTCGATCGCCCTGCTCGTCCTGGACGAGCCCACCGCGACCATGCCGGCCGGCGACGTCGAGATGGTCTACGAGATCGTCCGCCGGGTACGAGCCTCGGGCGCGTCCGTGCTGTACGTCTCCCACCACCTCGACGAGGTCTTTGCCCTCGCCGACCGTGTCACGGTGCTGCGCGATGGCCGTCTGATCGACACGCTCGACGTTGCCGACACCGATCCGCGGGAGCTGGCCGATCTCATGGCCGGTGAGGTCGTCGACGTCGGCGAGCGGGCTCAGCGCGAGCCCGGCCGGCCGGTGCTTGAGATCTCGGGGCTGTCGTGCCGTGTCCTGACCGGCCTCGACCTCACGGTCCACGCCGGCGAGGTCGTCGGCCTGGCAGGGGTCGACGGCTCGGGTCGCGATGAGGTCGGTGGGGCCGTCTTCGGAGGTAGGCCGCGTTCGGGCACCGTCAGGTGCTCCGGGGTGGAGCTGCCCGACGGTCGTCCCGATCTCGCCGTCGCGAACGGAGTCGGCTACGTGCCGGCCGACCGTGTCGCCGCCGGGCTCGTGATGGACATGTCGGTGCGGGAGAACATGACGCTGCCCAGCCTGAGTGACTTCTGGAGAAGGCTGCGGCTGCGCGTGCGTGACGAGCGTGCGGACGCTACCGCGTGGAGCCGCAGGCTCGGCGTGAAGTCGGCCGGCCCCGAGGCACCCATGACGTCGTTGTCGGGCGGGAACCAGCAGAAGGTCGTCCTCGGGAAGTGGCTGAAGACAGGGCCGTCAGCGCTCCTGCTCGAGGAGCCCACCCAGGGAGTCGACGTCGCGGCGAAGGCGGACGTGCACCGCCTGATCGACGAGGCAGCCGCACAGGGTACGGCGATCCTCGTCTGCTCCTCCGACGAGGTCGAGCTCGTCCGCCTCTGCTCCCGCGTGGTGGTCCTCGACCACGGCCGCGTCAGCACCGAACTCACCGGCGCCGCCATCACGCGCGCCGCCATCACCCGGGCGAGCCTCGGCATCGCCGATCCCGGCCCTCATCCCGGCCCTCATCCCGGCCCTCATCCCACGCAGAAGAACGGAGCAGGAGCATGACGCAGAGCGATGTCCGAACCGAGGTTCCCGAGCTTCCCCTCGCTGACGGCTTTGCTCAGGAGCCGAAGCGACGCGGTCGAGGACCGCTCGCCGGCCTGGGGGTCGACCGGTTCAGCGGCCTCTACCTGATGCTGCTGTTGATCGTGGTGTACTCGCTGCTCAAGCCCGACACCTTCTTCACCGTCAACAACTTCCGGATCATCCTCGCCAGCCAGGCGATCACCGGCATCCTCACGCTCGGCCTGATGATCTCCCTCATCTGCGGCATCTTCGATCTCTCCGTCGCGGCGAACATGAGCTTCTCGATCCTCTTCGTCGGCTGGTTGCAGTCGGCCCACGGAGTCAACTGGGTGCTCGCCGTGATCCTCACCGTGCTGGTCGGGGCCCTGATCGGGGTGATCAATGCGGTGGTGGTGACGAAGATGCACGTCGACGCCGTGATCGGGACCCTCGGTGTCTCCTCGGTGCTCGCAGCGGCGACGTACTGGCTGACCAACGGCCAATCGGTGACGACCGGCATCGACCAGCAGTTCACCGACCTGGGCAACGCCAAGTGGCTGACGGTGCCGGCACCGGCGTACATGTTCGCCATCGTCGCGGTGGTGCTCTGGTACCTGCTGAACCACACCCCGACCGGGCGCTACCTCTACGCCGTGGGGTCGAACGCCACCGCTTCGCGTCTCGCCGGGCTGAAGGTGCTGCGGCTGCAGTGGTTCGGCCTGATCGTCTCGGCGGTGCTGGCGAGTTTCGCCGGCGTCGTCTTCACCGCCCAGCTCGGCACGTCGTCGTTCGATGCCGGCGCCCCATTCCTCCTGCCGGCCTTCTCGGCCGCGTTCCTGGGTGCCACCCAGATCCGACCGGGACGGTTCAACGTGGTCGGCACGGTGATCTCGATCTACCTGCTCGCCGTGGGCATCAAGGGACTCGAGCTGCTCTACCCGGGCCGTCCGTGGCTCAACGATCTCTTCGAGGGCCTCGTCCTGATCGTCGCTGTCGGGCTCGCCGCCCGGTCGGCGCGTCGTCGCGCCAAGAACGCATGACCGGCGCAGGCGGGCCCCTCGCCGGCAAGGTCGCCCTCGTCACCGGCGCCGCGAGGGGTCAGGGACGCAGTCACTGCGAGCACCTCGCCGCCGCCGGTGCGGACATCATCGCGATCGACCTGGCGCACCAGCTCGACACCGTGACCTACCCGATGCCCGACGCGCGCGACCTGGCGCAGACGGCAGCCGTCGTCGAGAGCCTCGGTCGACGGATCCACGTCGGGATCGCCGACGTGCGCGATGCCGGCGCGCTGAGCTCGGTGATCGAGGAGGGCGTGCGCGTCCTGGGAGGTCTGGACGTCGTGGTGGCCAACGCCGGCATCTCCGGCTACGGCGGCGTGGGCACCCTGACGCCCGATGCCTGGGACACCATGATCGGGGTGAATCTGACCGGCGTGTGGAACACGGTCAACGCCTCGATCCCGCACATCGAGGCCGGCGGCCGTGGTGGATCGCTCGTGCTGATCAGCTCGGTCGGCGGGCTGAGGGGCATCCCCAACCTGGTGCACTACACCGCGACCAAGCACGCGGTGGTCGGGATGATGCGGACCTTGGCGTTGGAGCATGCGCCGAGCTCGATCCGGGTGAACACCATCCACCCGACGGCCGTCGCGACCGAGATGATCTTCAACGAGGTCACGATGAAGCTCTTCCGGCCCGATCTCGACGAGCCCACCCTCGAGGACGTGCGGGTGGCGTTCGGCGGGAACAACGCGCTGCCGGTGCCGTGGGTGGAGCCGTCGGACGTCAGCAAGGCAGTGCTCTTCCTCGTCTCCGACGATGCCCGCTACATCACCGGGGTCGCGCTGCCGGTCGACGCGGGCGCACTGCTGAAGTAGTCACCCACCGACCGACCCGCCGACGGAGGCGCCGACGATCATCGTCGGCGCCTCCGTCGTATCTCCTCTCAGGAGACCCGCGCCGCCCGCGGCGCCGCCAGCCGCTCGAGCACCTCGTCGATGTCGGTCCCGCGCTGGATGTCGGCACCCAGCCGCATGACGGCCGCCGGTGCGCCGAACCCGACCGCGCCGGTCAGCCGGCCCTCGCGCGAGTACACCGCCACGGTGCGCTCCTTGGGGCCCCAGGAGAGCAGCTGGGTCTCGTCGTCGGGGGCGGGGGAGCCCAGGCCCTGGATCCTGAGGCCGTACTGATCGCTCCACCAGTACGGCGCGGTGGCGGGCTCCACCTCCTGCGCCAGCAGGCGCGCCGCCACGTGGTCGGCCTGCACCGTCGCCGCCGTCCAGTGCTCGCTGCGGTGACCGTCCCAGCGGGCGACGTCACCGACGGCGAAGACTCCGTCCGCGGCCCGGCCGTCGGCGTCGCAGACGACCCCGTCGAGCAGGGTCAGTCCGCTTCCGGCGAGCCATCCGACGTTCGGTACGCCGCCGACCGCCTCGACCACCACGTCGGCCTCGATGCGGTGCTCGCCCGCGCGCAGTCCTCCGTCGGTGTCACGACTGATCCTCACACCCGTGTGCAGGTCGACACCCGCGGACCGGTGCAGGTCGGCCACCACCGCGGAGGTGGTGACGCCCACGACCCGGATCATTGGCCCGTCGAGCACGTCGTGCAGCTCGACGGGGAGTCCCAGTGTGCGAGCGCTGGCAGCGACCTCGCAGCCGATCAGCCCTGCGCCGATGACGGCGACGGAGCGGGCGCCGACCAGTGCGCTTCGCAGTGCTACGGCGTCCGCACGGGTCCGCAGGAGGTGTCCGTCGATGCCGGCGATCCGGCGAGGAACGGACCCGGTCGCCAGCACGACGACGTCGGCTCGGTGGGCGCCTCGCGCTGTCGTGACGACACGGTGTGCGGCGTCGAGCGAGAGCGCCGCCTCGTCGAAGAGCAGGTTGGCCTGCAACGCCGACAGCTCGGTCTGCGAGCGGAGATCGCTCGACACCTCCTCTCCGAGCAGCACCCCCTTGGAGAGCGGAGGGCGGTCGTACGGCGCGACGGCTTCGTCGCCGAGGAGCGTGAGGGCACCCGTGTAGCCGCGAGCTCGCAGCCGTTCCGCCACGGTGAGTCCCGCCAGACCGCTCCCGACGACGATGATGGACTTCGGCTGGTCAGTCATGCGGGTGATGGTGTCGCACCCGGCGTTACCGCGCGCGTGACGTGAATAACGACGCTGATAACGCCGCCGGTGTGACGCTCATCATGCTTCGGTCGCCGATTCGTGGGCGCGCTGAGCGGTGACAGCAGTCGAATGATTTCGAGAGGCAAGACATGGACCAGCAGCTCATCGACCACTTCGTCGAGCACTTCGACCACCACGACCCGCGCCTCGGGGCCGATCCGGACGAGGTGTGCGAGGCGCTCCTGGAGCGGGCGCCGGTGGCCTACAGCGACAAGCACGGTGGCTTCTGGGTCGTATCGGACTACGAGAGCTCCAAGCGGGTCCTCCAGGACGCGAAGGTCTTCACCAGCGAGGAGGGCGTTCGGGTGCCGAGGGGCGAGGACACCCCGCCGCTTCCGCCGATCGAGATGGACCCGCCGCTGCACAGCAAGTTCCGCAGCATCCTGGCCCCGGCGTTCTCGCCGCGCAGCATCAACGCGTTGGAGCCCAGGATCCGGGCGCTGACCAACGACCTGATCGACGCGTTCGAGGCGTCGGGCTCCTGCGACTTCGTGGAGGATCTCGCCGCCCCGCTCCCGACCGGGATCTTCACCCAGATCATGGGGCTTCCGATCGAGGACGCTCCGCGGTTCTATGCCTGGAAGAACGTCATCCTGCACGAGTCGCGGACCGACGAGGACTACGAGTCGGCGGCCAGGGCGACGGGCGAGGTGATGGCATACCTGAAGCAGATCCTCGACGAACGCCGGGTGAACCCGCAGGACGACATCGCCACGCAGATCGTCCAGGCGGAGGGTGCCGGCGAGAGCATCACCGAGGAGGAGCTGGTGCGGATGGCCTTCCTGCTCTTCCTGGGTGGCCTGGACACCGTCACCGCAGCCTTGAGCCTGACCTTCACCTACCTCGCCACGCACCCCGACGACCGCGACCGGCTGGTCAAGGATCCCGATCTCATCCCGACCGCCATCGAGGAGTTCCTGCGCCGCGATGCCGTCATTCTGATCGGGCGGGTGGCCCGGGAGGACGTCGAGGTCGGTGGACAGCAGATGAAGGCGGGCGACCGCATCCTGGTCAACACCATCGCGGCCAACCGCGACGGCGCCCAGTTCGCGGACGCGGATGAGGTGCAGCTCGACCGGGAGGCCAACCGGCACGTCACCTTCGGCCTCGGCCCCCACCGGTGCGTGGGCTCGCACCTGGCCCGGCTCGAGATGCAGGTGGTCCTCGAGGAGTTCCACCGCCGGATCCCGACGTACCGGCTCGCCGAGGGGTTCACCCCGACCCGTCACATGAACCAGGTCGCCGGCGTCGAAGAGCTCCGGCTCGCTTGGTAGCCGTGCCGGCGGTCGGGTCGGTCCGAGACGCCCGACCACCGGTCGGTCGTCCCTCGGCCGGAAGCGTGGAGGTCCAGGGAGCCACCGTGAGGTGGACGCGGTGGCCCTCGCCGGCGCCGCGACCGGGGAGACCCGGTTCTCGCGAGACCCTCGTCCTCATCCATGGCGCCGCGGCGCACAGCGGGTGGTGGAGCGGGGTCGCTCCGATCCTTGCGGAGCGCCGGCCCGTGGTGACGCTCGACCTGAGCGGTCATGGGGCCAGTGACCATCGGTCGTGGTACGACGGTGACGTCTGGGCCGCCGAGGTGGCAGCGGTCGTCGACCGGACCGCAGGCGGGAGCGCCGTGCTCGTCGGCCACAGCATGGGCGGCCTGGTCGCCATCGCGACGGCGGCACGGACCCCTGAAGCGGTCGCCGGGCTGGTCATCGTCGATACCCGCCTGCCGCTGCGACGACCGCCGGGGCTGCCTCCGCTGTCAGCGCCGGTCCGGCTCTTCGCCTCGCCGGAGGAGGCCCTCGCGCGCTTCCGGCTGTTGCCGGCCGAGACCAGCGCGGAGCCGCGACTCCTCGACGCCGTCGCGCGAGCAGGCCTCGGCGAGACCGCCGGTGGCTGGCGCTGGCGCCACCACCCGCGAGCACGGCACCGCTTCACCACCGACAGGGTGCGCCGCGACCTCGCCGCGGTCTCGGCACCCATCGGCTACGTCTACGGCGACCGCAGCACCATGGGTGGCCCGGACTCCCTGGCGTGGCTCGAGGAGGTCCAGGGGCGTCGCATCGAGCGGGGGGTCGTTCCCGGCGCCTACCACCACGTGCCCCTGGACAGGCCGGTCGACTGCGCCGACGAGGTGGAGTCGGTGGTCAACCGCCTGAGGGTGCGACGGTAACGCGGTGGATAACGTGACCTTCGTAACTTCGGGGGCATGCGGATCAGTGCAGCGATAACCCAGGGTGCCGACTCCAGCTTCGAGATCCAGGAGGTCGAGCTCGACGAGCCCCGTCCCGACGAAGTGCTGGTACGCACGGTGGCGGTCGGACTGTGCCACAGCGACCTGAGCGCGCGGGGGATCTTCCCCGACGGCGCGGTGCTCGGGCATGAGGGGGCGGGTGTGGTGGAGGCCGTCGGATCGGCGGTCACGAGCCTGCAGGTCGGTGACCACGTCGTGATGAGCTTCGACAACTGTGGCCACTGCAAGCCATGCCTGCAGGGTCGGCCGTACCGCTGTCTGAACTTCGCCCCGATGAACTTCGGCGGCGTGCGGCCCGACGGCTCGCACGCGATCCACGTGGGTGGCGCGCCGGTCGGCGGCAACTTCTTCGGCCAGTCCTCCTTCGCCACGCACTGTCTCACCACGGAGCGCAACGCCGTCAAGGTCGACCCTGCACTGCCCCTGGAGGTGTTGGCACCGCTGGGCTGCGGTGTCATCACGGGCGCGGGGACGGTCCTCAACGCGCTGCGCCCGGAGGCCGGCTCCTCGCTGGTCGTCACCGGGGTCGGCGCGGTCGGCCTGAGTGCTCTGCTCGGCGCTGTCGTGTCCCGGGTCGGAACCCTGATCGCCGTCGATGTCGTTCCCGCCCGGCTCGAGCTCGCTCGCAAGCTCGGCGCGACCCACGTCATCGACGGTCGCGACGCGGATGTCGCCGAGCAGATCCGCGAGATCACGGGCGGTGGAGCGGACTACGTGGTGGAGACGAGCGGGGTTCCCTCCGTCGTCCGCACCGCCGTGACGTCGGTTCCCGAGGGCGGCTCGGTGGCGCTCGTCGGGATCGCCGACACCGCCGGCGAGCTCACCCTGGGGCACTACGACCTGATCATGGGACGGTCGGTGTTCGGCGTCACCGAGGGGAACTCGGTGCCGAAGCTGTTCATCCCGCGCCTCATCCAGCTCTGGCAGGACGGGCTCTTCCCGGTCGACGAGCTGATCCGGACCTACCGGTTCGCCGAGATCAACCAGGCGGTCTCCGACTCCCTGGACGGCACGGCGTGCAAGGCGGTCCTGACCTTCTGAGGCGGTGAGCGACCGGCTCGTGCGGCGTCGCATCGCAGGGCGGAGCCGGTGGCCGGGTGGCCGGGTGGCCGTCGCCGATCGCACGCGTGGCGCCCTACGATCTGCGCATGAGACTCGGTGTCGTCATCGTCCAGACCCGGCCGTGGCGCCAGCTTGCGGGCGACTTCCGGCTGATGGAGGAGATCGGGTACGACGCGGCGTACGTCTATGACCATCTCACCCACCCGACGGCCGCGGGCGGCTGGTTGGCCGACGGCTTCGCGACCCTGGCCGCTGCCGCCTCCGTCACCGACCGGATCGAGTTGGGCCCGCTGGTGGCCTCGGCGATGCTGCACTCGCCGGTCTCGCTGGCACGGCGGGCGGCCACGGTGCAGGACGTCTCCGGCGGACGGTTGATCCTCGGCGTGGGAGCGGGCTCCCCGCGCGAGCCGCTGGCGGATACCGGCACGCCGGTGACGACCCGCGAGATGAGCGAGCGCTTCGCCGACCTGGTCACCGGCCTGGACGCCGTCTGGGGCGGCGCGACCGCGTGGCAGGGCAGCGGCCGTTCCTTCGAGGGCCTGCAGACGCGCCCGCTGCCGGCGGGGGCGGCGAGGCCGTTCCTGCTGCTGGCCGCCCATGGCCCCCGGGCGCTGGCCCTGACGGCTCGCTACGCCGACGGCTGGAACACCTACGGCGGCTGGGAGGCCAGCCGGCTCGATCCGGCGGCCTACTGGGCCCTGGTGCGCGAGCAGTGCGAGCGCCTCGGTGATGCCTGCGAGCGGGCCGGCCGCGACCCGGGGACCCTGCGCCGCTCGCTGCTGCTCGGCTTCGGCACGGTGCGACCGACCTCCTCGGTGGCGGCCTACCAGGATGCGATCGGTCGCGCCGGCGAGCTCGGCTTCGACGAGCTGGTGGTCTACGGGCCGTTCGCGCTGCCGGCTGCCGACACCGCCTCCGACCTGGAGGTGCACGCGGAGGTGCTGGCTGGGCGCTGAGGGCGGGTGCCACGTCGTCACGGGATCTGAATAATCGCTCGATCTCGTGTATCTTGATATCAAGACGTTATTCCTGGGTGGTCGTCCCGAAGCAAGGGGAGCCTTACTTTTCCGCCCGTGACAGCAGGCGGCAGGATGGCGTCGAAGACTTCACAGCCCGTCGCTTGAACCTAGGAGATGTGAGCGTTGGCCAGTCAGGACAGCTTCGGTGCCAAGGGCACCCTGGACGTGGACGGCAAGTCCTACGAGATCTTCCGCCTCGATGCGGTCAAGGGTGAGGGCCTCGACGTCGCCTCGCTCCCGTTCTCCCTCAAGGTCCTCCTGGAGAACCTGCTCCGCACCGAGGACGGTGCCGACATCACCGCCGATGACATCAAGGCGCTCGCCGGCTGGGACAAGGACGCGGACCCGGACAAGGAGATCCAGTTCACGCCGGCGCGCGTGATCATGCAGGACTTCACCGGCGTCCCCTGCATCGTCGACCTGGCCACCCTGCGTGAGGCAGCTGCCGACCTCGGCGGCGACCCGACCAAGATCAACCCGCTCAGCCCGGCCGAGATGGTCATCGACCACTCCGTGATCGCCGAGGCGTTCGGTACGCCGGAGGCCTTCGCGAAGAACGTCGAGATCGAGTACGACCGCAACAAGGAGCGCTACCAGTTCCTGCGCTGGGGCCAGACCGCGTTCGACGACTTCAAGGTGGTCCCGCCGGGCACCGGCATCGTCCACCAGGTCAACATCGAGCACCTCGCCCGCACGATCTTCACCCGTGAGGTCGACGGCGTCCTGCAGGCCTACCCCGACACCTGCGTCGGCACGGACTCGCACACCACCATGGTCAACGGGCTCGGCGTGCTGGGCTTCGGCGTGGGCGGCATCGAGGCCGAGGCCGCGCTGCTGGGCCAGCCGGTCTCGATGCTGATCCCGCGAGTCGTCGGCTTCAAGCTCACCGGTGACCTGCCGGAGGGCTCCACCGCGACCGACCTGGTGCTCACCATCACCGAGATGCTCCGCAAGCACGGCGTGGTCGGCAAGTTCGTCGAGTTCTACGGCGCCGGCGTGTCCGCGCTGCCGCTGGCCAACCGCGCCACCATCGGCAACATGTCGCCGGAGTTCGGCTCGACCATCGCCATCTTCCCGGTCGACGAGGAGACCATCAACTACCTCAAGCTCACCGGCCGCAGCGAGGAGCAGCTCAAGCTGGTCGAGGCCTACGCCAAGGAGCAGGGCCTCTGGCTGGACCCCGCCGCCGAGCCGCGCTTCTCCGAGAAGCTCGAGCTGGACCTGTCGACGGTCGTCCCCTCGATCGCCGGCCCCAAGCGGCCGCAGGACCGCGTCCAGCTGACCGACGCCAAGACCTCCTTCCGTGGGGCGCTGGTCGACTACGCCGGCGACGTGCAGGACACCAAGGGGTACGACGAGGCGGTCGAGGAGACCTTCCCCGGCTCGGACGCGCCGTCCTACAGCGCCGGCAACGGCCGTTCCCCGGCGCCCGACAACCACCTCTCGGCCGCACCGAAGGACGGTGGCCGCGCGAGCAACCCGGTCGAGGTCACCCTGGAGGACGGCTCGAGGTTCGTGCTCGACCACGGCGCTGTCACGATCGCCTCGATCACGTCGTGCACGAACACCTCCAACCCCTCGGTCATGCTGGGCGCCGCCCTGCTGGCCAAGAAGGCGGTCGAGAAGGGCCTGGTCCGCAAGCCGTGGGTCAAGACCACGCTGGCCCCGGGCTCGAAGGTCGTCTCGGACTACTACGACAAGTCCGGCCTGACGCCGTACCTGGAGAAGCTCGGCTTCAACCTGGTGGGCTACGGCTGCGTGACCTGCATCGGCAACTCGGGTCCGCTCATCCCCGAGGTCTCGGCCGCTGTGCAGGAGAACGACCTGGCCGTCGTCTCCGTCCTGTCCGGCAACCGCAACTTCGAGGGCCGGATCAACCCGGACGTGAAGATGAACTACCTCGCGTCCCCGCCGCTGGTCATCGCCTACGCGATCGCCGGGACGATGGACATCGACCTGTTCCACGACGCCATCGGGCAGGACACGGACGGCAACGACGTCTTCCTCAAGGACATCTGGCCCACGCCGACCGAGGTCGAGGACGTCATCGCCTCCTCGATCACCTCGGAGATGTTCACCAAGGACTACGCCGACGTCTTCGCCGGCGACGAGACCTGGCAGAACCTGCCGACGCCCACCGGTGACACGTTCACCTGGGCCGAGGACTCGACCTACGTCCGCAAGGCGCCGTACTTCGACGGCATG